>NZ_JBFAVD010000018.1:0-171869 GCF_040679615.1 Streptomyces sp. NPDC052225
CACCGCGACCCTCTCGGGTGGGTGGTGTGGGTGGGTGTTGGGGGGGGTGTTGGGGGGGGGGGGGGGGGGGCGCCCGGGCCCGGGCCCGGCCCCCACCCCACGCGCGTTATGCGGGGCTGTGCTGCCCCTCCTGCGCGCCGTCCACATGCCCGAAGACCGGATCGCCCTCGTCGAGCAGATACGCCTGCGCCTCACCGACGTGGAAGTACATCCCGTGCAGTTCGAGCGCGCCCCGCTCCAGGGCCCGGGCCACCGACTCGTGCGCCCGCAGATGCTCCAACTGCTGGACCACATTGGTCAGACAGAGCTGCTCGACCGTGTCGGCGGGCGCGCGGCCCGCGAGCCGGGCCCACGGCAGCCCCTTGTCGGCCATCCGCTCCAGGCTCGGCATCCCGTGCCGCAGCCACCGCTTGAGCGGCGTCTGCGCCCCGGCCCCGGTGGGCGGACTGGTGAGCAGCGCCTGCATGGCCCCGCATCCGGAGTGCCCGCACACCGTGATCGACTGCACCTTCAGCACGTCGACGGCGTACTCGATCGCCGCCGCCACCGAGTCGTCACCGGCCTCGGCGCCGGGCAGGGGCACGAGATTGCCCACGTTCCGTACGACGAAGAGGTCGCCGGGGCCGCTCGACGTGATCATCGAGGTGACCAGCCGCGAGTCGGCGCAGGTGAGGAAGAGCTGCGTGGGCTTCTGCCCCTCCCGCGCGAGCCGCGCCAGCTCACCGCGCACGAGCGGCGCCGTGTTCCGCTGGAACGCGCTGATCCCGCTCGCCAGTTGATGCGAACCGCGCCGCGACGGCACCGCCTCGGACGCGGGGGAGGGCGAGGCGGAGGGCGCGGAGGCGTGCTCCTTCGGCCGGTCGCAGTGGTGGTTGCGCCACGGCGTCCAGGGGCGGCAGCACGAGTGCGACGCGCTGGCCGGCTCGGCGATCCGGGCCCCGCCGCGTCCGCCCATCTCGACCTGGCCGCCCTGCGCGACATGCGACTTCTGCCAGTCCTGCAACGCCTCGTACGCGGCGTGGTCCATGAACGACCCGTCCAACTCCACGACGCAGTCCGCCCCGTGGGGCACCTGGTGCAGGGAGCGGCTCAGGCGCGGCACGGCGAGGAACGTCAACTGGCCGCGCACCCGCACATGGTGGACGCCTCGCGGGTCCTCCTCGTGCGTGATGCGGGTCCGCGCGAGACGGTGCAGGGCGACCCCGACGGCGACCGCGACACCGAGCCCGACGCCTTCGAGGACGCCGAAGGCGACGACGCCGAGGGTGGTCACGATGTAGACGAGGACCTCACGGTGGCGGGTGACCGTGCGGATGTGGTTCAGCGACACCATCTGGATGCCGACCGCCATCACCAGGGCGGCGAGTGAGGCGAGCGGGATCAGCTCCAGGACGGGGACCAGGAGCAGCGTGGCCGCTACCACCCAAACGCCGTGCAGCATCGCGGAGTTCCCGCTCACCGCTCCCGCGTTGATGTTCGCCGTGCTGCGCACCGCGACGCCGGCGACGGGCAGCCCGCCGAGCGATCCGGAGACGATGTTCGACGCGCCCTGGGAGAGCAGCTCCCGGTCCAGATTCGAACGGCGCACCGCGGGCGGCAGGTCCGGCCGGGACGCGGCCATCTTGTCCACGGCCACAGCCCCGAGCAGCGACTGCACGCTGCACACCAGGGTGGTCGTCAGAACGGCCGCGGCGATCCCGAGCACCGGTCCGTCGGGCAGCCCGGCGAGGGCGTGGCTGCTCCAGGACGGCAGGTCGACCTCGGGCAGCGTCAGACCGAACAGGGCGGTCGCCGTGGTCGCCGCCGTGACGGCCACGAGGGCCGCGGGCACCTTGCGTGCCGCGCGCCCGACCCGGCCGGGCAGCCGCGGCCAGGCGAACAGGACGACGAGGGTGAGGGAGCTCATGGCGAGGGCGGCCGGCTGCACGTTGGCCAACTGGGCGGGCAGGGCCCGTACGTTGTCGATCACGGCGCTCGAGGGGGTGCCGCCCAGGACGATGTGCAACTGGGCGACGGCGATGGTGATGCCGATCCCGGCGAGCATGCCGTGCACGACGGCCGGGCTGACGGCGAGGGCGGTGCGGGCCACCCGCAGGCAGCCGAGCCCGATCTGGGCGACCCCGGCCATCACGGTGATCGCGCAGGTGGTCCGCCAGCCGTAGCGCTGGATCAGCTCGGCGGTGACCACGGTGAGGCCGGCGGCGGGGCCGCTGACCTGGAGCGGGGCGCCGCCCAGGGCGCCGGCGACGAGTCCGCCGACGGCGGCGGCGACGAGCCCGGACTCCAGGGGCGCGCCGGTCGCCAGGGCGATGCCGAGGGACAGGGGCAGGGCGATCAGGAAGACCGCGACGGACGCGGACAGATCGGCGCCCGCGATGCGGAAGCGGCGGCGGGGCGCCGGTGGTGGGCTGTGCGCCTTGCGGGCGGCGGCTGTGGGCTCGTCCGTCCGGTCGGGATCACTGGCACGAGTAGGTACGCAGGCTGACATGGTTCCCGTCTCCTCCGGGGTGCAGCGCGGTCGCGGAATGTGGGGGACCCCGAGTGGTGGGTGGGGTCGATCGCGGCCGTGGTTCACGGCGTGCAGCGGCGGGATGAAAGCAACGCTCGGTAAATGAACAGTAATGCAGAGTAAAGGTTGTGGACGGATTAACCGGGCAAATGGGGTAATGCTTCACCCCTGAGGGTGAATACGATTCTTGGTCGGCTTGTCGTACAAATGCCGTGCCGGACTCGTGCGACGTTGGCGCCGCCGCCCGCGCAGGGCGGGCATTTCGCGCATTTCACCGTCTGCAAGCCGAGTCCAAGGAAGAAGGTGGGCGGAAGATGGCCGCCACCCAGAGGATCGCCGCGGGCATCACCGCCGCGGCGGCGTGCGCCGCAGCCCTCGCCGGCTGCGCCAGCAGCGACACCGGCACCGCGCCCCGCCAGGGCGCCCCCGCCGCGAAGAAGGCCGCGCCCGCGGCGCCGGGCAGCGTGGTCCGTCTGATCGGCGACGGCTCGACCGCGTACACCGGTCAGCAGCCGCACCTGCCGAGAGCCGAGCGCCTCAGACCGGGCCAGAAGCCCCCGCAGTTCGTGGTCTTCTCCTGGGACGGCGCCGGCGAGGACAGCCAGAAGCTCTTCTCGCACTTCCGCAAGGTCGCCAAGAAGAACAACGCGACCATGACGTACTTCCTCAGCGGCGTGTACATGCTCCCGGAGAGCAAGGCGGACCAGTACCACCCGCCGCAGCACTCACCGGGCCGCTCGGACATCGGCTTCAACGACACCAAGGGAATCAAGGACACCGTCGAGCAGCTGCGCGGCGCCTGGCTCGAGGGCAACGAGATCGGCACCCACTTCAACGGCCACTTCTGCGGCAGCGGCGGTGGCGTCGGCCAGTGGTCGGTGGCCGAGTGGAAGAGCGAGATCCAGCAGGCCAAGTCCTTCGTGAAGGCGTGGAAGACCAACACGGGCCTGACGAAGGCGGCGCCGCTGCCCTTCGACTACGACAAGGAACTCGTCGGCGCCCGCACCCCCTGCCTCGAAGGCCAGAAGAACTTCACGCGCGCGGCCCACGAGATGGGCTTCCGCTACGACACCAGCGGCGTCAACGACCAGCTGTGGCCCAAGAAGAAGAACGGCCTGTGGGACCTGTCCATGCAGCTCGTCCCGTTCAAGGGGCACCGCTACGAGCAGCTCACCATGGACTACAACTTCATGGTCAACCAGTCGGGGACGGCGACCCAGGGCGACCCCGGCAAGCAGGAGTTCTGGGGCGACGAGATGCGCGACAGCCTGCTGGCGGGCTTCAACCGCGCCTACCAGGGCAACCGTGCCCCGCTGATCATCGGCAACCACTTCGAGTCCTGGAACGGCGGCCACTACATGCGCGCCGTCGAGGAGACGGTCGAGGCGGTCTGCACCAAGCGCGACGTCCGCTGCGTCTCCTTCCGGCAGCTCGCCGACTGGCTCGACGCGCAGGACCCGCAGACGGTGCGGAAGCTCACCACGCTCGGCGTCGGCGAGGCGCCGAAGCAGGGCTGGGCGTCCTTCCTGACCGACAAGCCGGCCCCGGCCCCCAAGGGGGTCCCGGGCGCCCCGGCCGCCAAGCCGTAGCGGTGACGCTCTCGCGCAGGACGAAGCCGGGGTCGACCTGGGAAGCCAGGTCGGCCCCGGGCCTGTCTTCTTTGCCCTTCTCGCGCCGCTGCGCGGGCTTCGGAGGGCTGCGCCGGACTCCGTCCGTCGGCTGTGGTGGCGGGTCAAGCGGTGGCGGTGACGCTCTCGCGCAGGACGAAGCCGGGGTCGACCTGGGAAGCCAGGTCGGCCCCGGTCTTCTCGTTGCCCCAGCTCTGGGCGTTCTTCAGGTGGAAGTGGACCATCTGCCGGGAGTAGCGCTCCCAGTCGCGGGACGCGTACGTCCCGTCGGCCGCGGCCTGAAGTGCTTGCAGCGATGCCCTGTTGGCCTCTTCCAGGAGCTCGAAGCGCGGCGGGCGCCCCTTCTCCATGGCGCGGACCCAGTCCGAGTGCCCGACGGTGACGAGCAGGTCGTCGCCGACCTCGGAGCGCAGGAAGTCGAGGTCGTCCTCACCCTGCACCTTGTTGCCCACGACCTTCAGGGCGACCCCGAAGTCCCGTGCGTACTCCTTGTACTGGCGGTAGACCGAGATTCCCTTCCGGGTCGGCTCGGCGACCAGGAACGTCATGTCGAAGCGGGTGAACATGCCGGAGGCGAAGGAGTCGGAGCCCGCGGTCATGTCGACCACCACGTACTCGTCATGGCCGTCGACGAGGTGGTTCAGGCACAGCTCCACCGCTCCGGTCTTGGAGTGGTAGCAGGCGACACCGAGGTCGGCCTCGGTGAAGGGTCCGGTGACCATCAAACGCACGGCGCCGCCGTCGAGTTCCACCGGCCGCGCGCAGGCGTCGTACACCGGGTTGTTCTCCCGGACGCGCAGCAGCCGCGATCCCTCGCCCGGCGGCGTCGTCTTGATCATCGTGTCGGCCGACGCGATCCGCGGGTTCGAGCCGCGCAGGTAGTCCTTGATGAGCGGCAGCCGCGCGCCCATGGCGGGCAGGTCGGCGGCGATGTCGTCATCGACGCCGAGCGCGGCCGCGAGGTGCTGGTTGATGTCGGCGTCGACGGCGATGACCGGGGAGCCGGTGGTGGCGAGGTGACGGATGAAGAGCGAGGACAGCGTGGTCTTGCCGCTGCCGCCCTTCCCGACGAAAGCGATCTTCATGTTCACGAAGGGTAGTGGCGAGGTTGCTGTCGGTGGCGGCTCCGCGTGAAGAAGACCACTCCTTCGTGGGGCGGGGCCCTGTGGCCCGTAGGGTCGTACTCATGAGTACGACAGCCGATCCGCTGGCCGCCCTCGGCACCCTGCCGGGCGTCGCCGAGTCCGTGGAGTCCGTGCGCAAGGCCGTGGACCGGGTCTACGGGCACCGGGTCATGCGCCGCCGCAGCAACGAGGTCACCTCCGAGGCGGCGCTGCGCGGCGCGCGCGGCAGCGCGGCGCTCTCCGGCGCGGACTGGGCCCTTGAAGAGGTGCGCAGGCGCACCGACTTCAGTGGCGGCGACGGCGACAAGGAGGCGCCCGTCGTCGGCGCCGCGCTGCGGCTGACCGCCGAAGCGGGTCAACTCCTGTCCATCTGGCGGCAGTCGCCGCTACGCGTCCTCGCGCGCCTCCACCTCGTCGCGGCCGCCGACAACGGCGACGCGGTCGGCCGGCCCCGCACGGCGGGCGAGCCGGTCGACGAGCCGCTCGTCGAACTTCCGGTGCCGGACGCCGACGAGGTGGCGGGCCGCCTCGAAGGCCTCTCGCAGCTGATCATCGCGGGAAGCTCGGCGCCCGCCCTGGTGAGCGCCGCCGTCGTGCACGGCGAACTGCTCGCCCTGCGCCCCTTCGGCTCGCACAACGGCCTGGTCGCGCGCGCGGCCGAGCGCATCGTCCTGGTGGGCAGCGGCCTCGACCCGAAGTCGATCTGCCCGGCCGAGGTGGGCTACGCGGAGCTGGGGCGCGCGGCGTACGCGGCCGCGCTCGACGGCTATGTCTCCGGTACGCCGGAGGGCATGGCGGCCTGGATCGCCCACTGCGGCAAGGCCGTTGAGCTGGGCGTCAGGGAGTCGACCGCGGTGTGCGAGGCGCTTCAGCGGGGCGCGGCGTAACACCCCTCATACAAGCCCCTCTACAAGGCCCCTCACGCAAGAGATGCGGCGGTACGAGTCCTCGTACCGCCGCTGGCATGTCCACCGGGTTACCAAGCGTCCTCGATATGTTGCCCATCAGGTCGGGAACTGTGCCCGTCACCTGGTGCGGCTGGCCCGTAATCGACGGGTCGACGTCGCGTGGGTGCCCTGTGTTCATGCTCGGTCCGTGGGGCCTTGGTTGCGTGTGAAGGTGATCCTCTCGGATGTCCTTGGTCTCGCGGGCCGTTGACTCCTTTCTACTCCTCCCTCGGAGGATGCGAAAGCCCTGGCTCCACTTCTTTACTTTTAGGTTCAAATAGGGCGAACGGGACCCGGGGGGCCGTGCTCTATCGCGCGCTCGCCACGGCCCGGCGCCGGCTGGCGTACCAGACGAGACCCGCGGTGGCCGCCGCGGCGCCGACCGCGGCCGCCGCGACCAGGGCGGGGCGCGAGGGCGCGGAGAGGTTCGGCAGCCGCTGCTTGAGCCGGACCGGCTTGTGGAAGTCGAGAATCGGCCACTCGCGCGCGAGCGCCTCACGACGCAGCGCGCGGTCCGGATTGACCGCGTACGGGTGGCCGACGGCGCTGAGCATCGGCAGGTCCGTGGCCGAGTCGCTGTACGCGTAGCAGCGCGCGAGGTCGTACCCCTCGCTCCGCGCGAGCTCCTTGACGGCCTCCGCCTTCGTGGGCCCGTACGCGTAGTACTCCACCTCGCCGGTGAAGCAGCCGTCGTCGCCGACGACCATGCGCGTGGCCACCACCCGGTCCGCGCCGAGCAGTTCACCGATCGGCTCCACGACCTCGGCGCCCGAGGTGGAGACGATCACGACGTCGCGTCCGGCGGTGTGGTGCTCCTCGATGAGCGAGGCCGCCTCGTCGTAGATGATCGGGTCGATCAGGTCGTGCAGGGTCTCGGCGACGAGTTCCTTCACCTGCTGCACGTTCCAGCCCCGGCACAGGTCCGAGAGGTACGTGCGCATCCGCTCCATCTGGTCGTGGTCCGCGCCGCCGACCAGGAAGACGAACTGTGTGTACGCGGTACGCAGCACGGCCCGTCGATTGATCAGCCCGCCTTGGTAGAACGACTTGCTGAAGGTGAGCGTGCTCGACTTGGCGATGACGGTCTTGTCCAGGTCGAAGAACGCCGCTGTGCGGGGCGCCGAGTGCGGCAAGGAGTGGTTTTCCACGAGCCCGAGCATAGGCGCCCACCATTCGGCGTAAGCTGTGGCGCGTGGGTTTGCCTGAGAAGGCTCTCGGGTACACCATGGAAGTCACGGATCGTTCGCGACCGTGCTAACCCGGTCTGGCTCCTCCCCCCCCCGAGTCGGACCGTGGGGACGACCCCCGCTCTCCCCCCCGGCGGGGGTCGTCGCATGTCCGGACCCGTTTTCGGGTCCTTTTTTCTTGCCATTTTCCTTGCGGTCACTGGGCTGTGGGCCCTCGGCGGCCTGTTGCGGATCGGTCACGCTGCGTGACTTTCCGGGTGCGCTGAGGGGCCGTTCGAGTGGACCGGCGACTCCGTCACAGCCTCCCCGGAGGGGTGACGGAGATATTCACAAGCGTTCTCGCGTCCACAGTTATCGACCAAGATCCACACGATTTCCCGGATCGCTGCACGGTGATTCCGCACGCGAAGTTCCGAACGCTTCGGAATTCGACGGCCCGCGGAGTGCGGGCGCGTGCGCGGAGACGGGGGATCGGATCGTGACGGGAACCATGGAGTGCGAGACGCGGGGCGTGCGACGCGCACCGCTGATCGTGACGGAGGACGTGGAGCTGCTCGACGACCTGCTGCGGCTGTGCGCCGCCGCGGGCGTGCGGCCCGAGGTCGGACACGGCGCGCCCGAGGGCAGAGGGAGCTGGGAGACGGCCCCGCTCGTGCTGGTCGGGGACGATGCCGCGGGGCGGCTGCGCGGCGTGGCCCGGCGGCGCGGCGTCGTGCTCGTCGGCCGGGACCAGGACGACTCGGGGGTGTGGCGCCGGGCCGTGGAGATCGGCGCCGACCATGTGCTGATGCTGCCGGACGGCGAGCAGTGGCTCATGGACCGGATCGCCGACGTGGTGGAGGACGTGGGGCGGCCCGCGCTCACCGTCGGCGTCATCGGCGGCCGTGGCGGCGCCGGCGCGTCGACGCTGGCCTGTGCGCTGGCCGTCGCATCCGCGAAGGCGGGCCGGCGCACCCTGCTGGTCGACGCGGACCCGCTGGGCGGCGGCCTGGACGTGCTGCTCGGCGGGGAGGCCGTGGACGGCCTGCGCTGGCCCGCCTTCGCCCAGTCACGGGGCCGGGTCGGCGGCGCCGCCCTGGAGGAGTCGCTGCCGAAGCTGCACGACCTGCGCGTGCTCAGCTGGGACCGCGGAGACCTGGCCGCGGTGCCCCCGGAAGCTGTACGGGCCGTGCTCGCCGCCGGACGGCGCAGGGGCGGGGCGGTGGTGGTCGACCTCCCACGCCGGGTCGACGCCGGTTCGGTGGAGGCGCTGGCCCAGCTCGATCTGGCCCTGCTCGTCGTGCCGCCCGAGCTGCGGGCGGTCGCCGCCGCCCGGCGGGTGGCGGCGGCGGTGGGGATGGTGCTGCGGGACCTGCGGGTGGTGACGGCGCCCGGGGCCGGCCCGGGAGGGCTCGGCGCGGACGAGGTGGCGGAGCTGCTCGGACTGCCGCTCGCGGGCGAACTGCCGTTGGACCGGGGCGTGTTCGCCGGGCGGGTGGTGGGGGCGGAGCCGGGTGGCGGCCCGTTGGCGCGGTTCTGCTCGGCCTTCTGGGAGCGGCTGCCGGTCGAGGGCGGGGTCGGCTCATGAGTGCGGTGGTCGGCGCCCGGATGCTGGACGGCGTACGGCAGTGGCTCGCGGAGAACGGGGCGGAGGCGACGCCCGCGCGCGTCGCCGAGGCGCTGCGGGCTCAGGGGCGCGTGCTCGGCGATGCCGAAGTGCTCGGCGCGGCAGGGCAGTTGAGGTCCGAGCTGGTGGGGGCGGGACCGCTCGAACCGCTGCTCGCCGACCCCTCCGTGACGGACGTGCTCGTATCGGCGCCCGACCAGGTGTGGGTCGACCGGGGCGGCGGCCTGGAGTTGACCGCCGTGACCTTCGAAAGCGCCGCCGCTGTACGGCGGTTGGCGCAGCGGCTCGCGGCCGTGGTGGGGCGGCGCCTCGACGACGCCCGGCCCTGGGTGGACGCGCGGCTGCCCGACGGGACGCGGCTGCACGCGGTGCTGCCGCCGATCGCGGTGGGCTGCACCTGCCTGTCGCTGCGGGTCGTACGGCCCCGCGCCTTCACCCTCGACGAGTTGACGGCGGCCGGGACGGTGCCGCCCGGCGGCGACCGGGTGCTGCGGGCGCTGCTCGACGCACGCCTGTCGTACCTGATCAGCGGCGGCACGGGCAGCGGCAAGACGACGCTGCTGAGCGCGCTGCTCGGCCTGGTCGGGCGGGACGAGCGGATCGTGCTCGCGGAGGACTCGGCCGAACTGCGCCCCGACCATCCGCATGTGGTGCGCCTTGAGGCCCGCCCGGCGAACCAGGAAGGGGCCGGCGCCGTCGGCCTGGACGACTTGGTGCGGCAGGCCCTGCGGATGCGGCCCGACCGGCTCGTGGTCGGCGAGGTGCGCGGCGCCGAGGTCGTCTCGCTCCTGGCCGCGCTGAACACGGGACACCAAGGAGGCTGCGGCACGCTCCACGCCAACGCGGCGAGCGATGTGCCGGTGCGCCTGGAGGCGCTGGGGACGGCGGCCGGCCTCGATCGGGCCGCGCTGCACAGCCAGTTGGCGGCCGCGGTGTCCGTGGTGCTCCACCTCGTACGGGACCGGGGCGGGCGGCGGCGGGTGGCCCAGGTGCAGGTGTTGGAGCGGGACGCGGCGGGGTGGGTGCGCTCGGTGCCGGCGCTGGAGTGGGGAGAGCGGGGGTTCGTGCCGGGCGTCGGGTGGGAGCGGCTCGGCGGCCTTGTGGGGGTGCGGCTGGGGTGAGCGGGAGGGGCTGTGCGGTGGAGTGCCGATGCGGAGAGGGGTGAAGGAGCTTGAGCGCGACGGGAGTTGGGGCTGCGGCGGCTGTGGCGGTGGGGCTGCTGGGAGTGGCGGTCGTGTGGTGGGCCGTGCGGGGCCGGGAGGCCGAGGCGCGGCGGGTCCGGGCGGTGCTGGGGGTCGCCGCGGCGCGGGAGCGGGCGTCGGTGGGGTGGCGGCGGGACGTCGAGCGCTGGTGGGGGTGGGCGCGGGCGCGGCCCGAAGGGGGGTGCGTGGTCGCGGGCGTGGCCGTCGCGGTGATCGGGGCCTCGGTGCTGCCGGTCGTCGTCGGGGCGTGCGCGGTGCCCGTCGCGGCGCGGGCGCGCAGGGCGCGGGAAGCGCGTCTGGCGCGGGAGCGGCGCGGGGACGCGGTGATCCGGCTGTGCGGTGTGGTGGCGGGGGAGGTGCGGGCCGGGCGGCAGCCCGGGGAGGCGCTGGCGCTGGCGGTGCGGGAGTCGGGCGCGCTGTCCGGAGCGGGGAGCGCGGCGGTGGTGGCCGCGGCGCGGTTCGGCGGGGATGTGCCGGGGGCGCTGCGGGAGGCGGCGCGCGAGCCGGGCGGCGAGGGCCTGCACGGGCTCGCGGCGTGCTGGCGGGTGGCGGTGGACCGGGGCGCGGGACTCGCGGCGGGGCTCGACCGGCTGGCCGGGGCGCTGCGGGCCGAGCGGGATCAACGGGCGGACCTGAGAGCGCAGTTGGCCGGGCCGTGGTCGACGGCGGTGATGCTCGCCGGCCTTCCGGTGCTCGGGCTGCTGCTCGGCTCGGTCCTGGGGGCCAGGCCGCTGTGGGTGCTGCTGCACACGGGGCCGGGGTTCGGGTGCCTGGTGGTGGGCGGGGTGCTGGAGGCGGCGGGGCTGGGATGGGCGGTGCGGATCGTGCGAGGGGCCGAGGGGTGAGTGCCTGAGATGCGCGGCGACGGGTTGGTTTTTGAGCGGGTTCGTCTGGGATGGGAGTGAGGGGCGATGGACGGTGTGAATGTTGTCCACAGGCTGGGGGGAGTGCTGTGCGTCGCGGCGGCGGTGGCCTGGCTGCTGCGGGAGGCCGGGGCGCGGCGGCGGGAGCGGCGGCTGCGGCGCCGGGTGCGGGTCGTGCTGGCGGCCGCCCTGGCCGAGCCGGTGCGGCGGGTGGCGGGGGTGCCGCCCGCGGTACGGCGATGGGCGCCGGTGATCGGGACGGTCTGTGCCGGATACGTGCTGGTCGGAGGCGTGGCGGGGCTGATCGTCGGCGCGGCCGGCGGGGCTGCCGTGTGGCGGTGGTGGCGCGGCAGGGCGGCGAAGCCGGGCGAGGCCGCCGGGTCTGACGCGGAGGCGGTACGCCAACTGCCGCTGGCCGCCGACCTGTTGGCTGCCTGCGTCGCGGCCGGGGCGACTCCGGTGGGCGCCGCGCAGGCGGTCGGGGAGTCGCTGGGCGGAGCGGTGGGGCGGGCGCTCGCGCGGGGTGCGGCACAGGTGCGGCTCGGGGGTGAACCGGCGGCGGCGTGGCGGGAGTTGGCGGCGATACCGGGGGCCGCCGAGCTGGTCCGGCTGGTGGAGCGGGCGGGTGAGTCCGGGGCGCCGTCGGCGGCGCCCGTCGCCCGGTTCGCCGCGGAGTGCAGGGCCGAACGGGGCCGCAGGGCGACCGCGGTGGCGCGCCGGGCCGCGGTGATCATCACGGCGCCCGTGGGGCTGTGCTTCCTGCCCGCCTTCCTCGTGATCGGTGTGCTCCCGGTGGTGATCGGGCTCGCGGGCGGGGTGCTGGGCGGCCGGTGACGGCGAACAGGCAGTGGATGACCAGGGCCGACGGCCCGTCGATTTCAGGGGGTTGCGATGAACGGAAAGCGTGCGGCGAAGGCGTACGGGCTGCTGCGAGGCCGGGCCCGGCGGTGGGTACGGCAGGTGCGGTCGGCTCGGCGGGACGCCGGGATGGTCAGCGCGGAGTACGCGGTGGGGCTGCTCGCGGCGGTCGGTTTCGCCGGGCTGCTCTACGAGGTGGTGACGAGCGATGTCGTGCAGACGACGTTGCAGTCCATGGTGACGAAGGCGCTCCATGGCTCGTTCTGAGGGCCCGCGCGGTGACCGGGGGTTCGTGACGGCGGAGGCGGCCGCGGTGCTGCCCGTGCTTGTGGCGTTCACGATGGCGCTGGTCTGGGTCGTCCTCGCGGCGTCCGCGCAGATCGAGTGCGTGGACGCCGCGCGGGCCGGGGCCAGAGCGGTCGCCCGGCAGGAGCCGCGGGGGGCCGCGATCGCCGCTGCCCGGGAGGCCGCGCCGGCCGGAGCGCGGGTGGAGATCGGCCGGGAGGGCGATCTGGTCCGGGTGACGGTGCGGGCGCGGTCGGTGGGCCCGGGGCCGCTCGGCGTGGAGCTGAGCGCGCAAGCGGTGGCGGCGGCCGAGGAGACGGTGGGGGAGTCATGAGCGGAGGGAGCGGACGGAGCGGACGGAGCGGACGACGGCCGGGCCGCGCGGCGGTCAGGGCCTGGACAGCGTGGCGGGCAGCGCTGCGGGCGCGGGCGGACCGGGGGTCCGCGACCGTCTGGGCCGTCGTGGCCCTGGCCGCGGTGGGCGTCGTCTTCGGCGGCGTCCTGGCCTTCGGACAGGCGGTGCAGGCGCGGCACCGCGCGGGCGGCGCGGCCGATCTGGCGGCGCTCGCCGCGGCCGACCACTGGATGGAGGGCCGCGCGGACGCCTGCGCCCTGGCCCGGCGGGTGGCGCGGGCGCAGGGCGCGAGGGTCGTGCGGTGCTCGGTGTACGGGGAGGTGTCGGACGTGACCGCGGCCGCGGGGACGGGGGCGTTCGCGGCGCAGGTCAGGGCGCGGGCGGGGCCTGCGGGGCCGGTTCCGCCGGGCCCGGCTCCGCGGGGGCCCTAGACGCGGCCTGGGAGGCGTCCTTCAGGAGGACCGACAGGAGGCGTACGGCGCCGCGCTTGTGCAGGGGGTCGTTGCCGTTGCCGCACTTGGGCGACTGGATGCAGGACGGGCAGCCGGCCTCGCACTCGCAGGAGGCGATGGCCTCGCGGGTGGCGGTCAGCCACTCCTGGGCCGTGTGGAAGGCGCGTTCGGCGAAGCCCGCCCCGCCGGGGTGGCCGTCGTAGACGAAGACCGTGGGGAGCAGCGTGTCGGGGTGCAGCGGCACCGAGACACCGCCGATGTCCCAGCGGTCGCACGTGGCGAACAGGGGGAGCATGCCGATGGAAGCGTGTTCGGCGGCGTGCAGGGCGCCGCCGAGGATCTCGGGGTTGATGCGGGCGGCGTCCAGCTGGTCCTCCGTCACCGTCCACCACACCGCGCGGGTGCGCAGGGTCCGAGGAGGGAGGTCGAGTTTGGTCTCGCCGAGCACCTCGCCGGTGATGAGGCGGCGGCGCAGATAGGCGACGACCTGGTTCGTCACCTCGACGGAGCCGTAGCACAACCGGCCCTCGCCCCATGGGACTTCGACGTCCGTCTCCAGGATGGAGATCGCCGTCGTGTCGCGGGCGGTCGTCGAGTACGTGGGGTTGGCGGGCTCGACGAGGGCGACGTTGTCGTCCAGGTCCAGGTGTTTGACGACGTAGGTGCGGCCCTGGTGGAGGTGGACCGCGCCGTCGTGGACGGCGGTGTGCGCGGATGCCGCGTCGACCGTGCCGAGGAGGCGGCCCGTGGACGCTTCGACGATCTGGACCGGGCTGCCGCCCTCGCCGCGCAGGTCCGCCAGGTCGGCGGCGGACTCGCGGCGCGTCCAGTGCCACGCCTTCGTGCCGCGCCGGCGCAGCAGCTTCGCCGCCTCCAGTTGGGGGAGCAGCTCGGCGGTCGTCGCCCCGAACAGGGCGAAGTCCGTGTCGGTGAGCGGGAGTTCGGCCGCGGCAGCGCACAGGTGAGGGGCCAGGACGTAGGGGTTGTCGGGGTCGAGGACCGTCGACTCGACCGGCTGGTCGAAGAGGGCCTCGGGGTGGTGGACCAGGTAGGTGTCCAGCGGGTCGTCGCGGGCGACGAGGACGGCGAGGGCGCCCTGGCCCGAGCGTCCCGCGCGGCCCGCCTGCTGCCACAGGGACGCGCGCGTGCCGGGGTAGCCGCAGATCAGTACGGCGTCCAGCCCCGAGACGTCGATGCCGAGTTCGAGGGCGGTGGTGGCGGCGAGGCCGAGGAGTTCGCCGGAGTGCAGGGCGGCTTCGAGGGCGCGGCGCTCCTCCGCGAGGTAGCCGCCGCGGTAGGCGGCGACCCGGCGGGCCAGCGAGCGGTCGACCTCGGCGAGGCGCTCCTGGGCGATCACCGAGATCAGCTCGGCGCCGCGCCGGGACCGTACGAAGGCGACCGAGCGGACGCCCTGGACGGTGAGGTCGGTGAGCAGGTCGGCCGTCTCGGCGGTCGCCGTGCGCCGCACCGGGGCGCCCTTCTCGCCGCGCAGCTCGGTGAGCGGGGGCTCCCAGAGGGCGAAGACGAGTTCGCCGCGGGGCGAGGCGTCGTCGGCGACCTCGACGACCGGCAGGCCCGTCAGCCGGCCGGCGGCGACGGAGGGCTCGGCCGCCGTGGCGGACGCGAGGAGGAAGACCGGGGACGAGCCGTAGCGCGCGCACAGGCGGCGCAGCCGGCGCAGGATCTGGGCGACGTGGGAGCCGAAGACGCCGCGATAGGTGTGGCACTCGTCGATCACGACGTACTTGAGCGCCTTGAGGAAGGAGGACCAGCGGGGGTGGGACGGCAATATGCCGCGGTGCAGCATGTCGGGGTTGGTCAGCACGTAATTGGCGTACTGACGTACCCACTCCCGCTCTTCGAACGGAGTGTCGCCGTCGTAGACCGCAGGGCGGATCGCCGTGCCGAGAGGTTGTGAAAGTTCCTTCACCGATCGGCACTGGTCCGCCGCGAGCGCCTTCGTGGGGGCGAGGTAGAGCGTGGTGGCCCCGCGGCCGTTCGGCGCCTCGGAGCCGTCGAGGAGCGTCGAGAGGACCGGCACGAGATACGCCAGGGACTTGCCGGAGGCCGTGCCCGTGGCGACGACCACCGAGTCGCCGTCGAGCGCATGTTCGGCCGCGCGTGCCTGGTGGGCCCAGGGGTGCTCGATTCCGGCTTCCTGCACGGCGGCGATGACCTCGGAGCGGATCCGGTCCGGCCAGACGGCATGACGGCCCGGACGAGGGGGCAAGTGCTCCGTATGAGTGACGCGCGCAGCCCTGCTCGGACCCGAGGCGAGCCGGTCCAGGACAGCCCCGGGAGAGGGGCGGGGCCCTGCGGGCGCCGAGGGTCGTTCGGATCGGTGATTCGTGGCCATCGGCACCGAGTGTGTCACTGGCGTGACGGACAATGCTTCCAAGGCGTCGTGCACGCCTGCCGGTAAGTGATTGAATGCCATCGCGGCTGGCGAACCGTCCCGGGGGGTCAAGCCGAGGTATCCCCAAGGGGCGACCGCTCGATAGCAAGGTGCTGGAGGATCCGTGGACCTGTCCCTGTCGACCCGTACCGTCGGCGATCGTACGGTCGTCGAGGTCGGTGGCGAAATCGATGTATATACCGCGCCCAAGCTGCGGGAGCAGCTGGTCGAGCTGGTGAACGACGGCAGTTTCCACCTTGTCGTCGACATGGAGGGCGTGGACTTCCTCGACTCCACCGGACTCGGCGTTCTGGTCGGCGGCCTCAAGCGGGTGCGTGCCCACGAGGGCTCGCTGCGCCTGGTCTGCAACCAGGAGCGCATTCTCAAGATCTTCCGTATCACCGGTCTGACCAAGGTGTTCCCGATTCACACCTCGGTCGAGGAAGCCGTAGCGGCGACCGACTGACCTGCTTGATCCGGTAGATGCATGAAGGGGATCGGGCCGTGGCCGGCCCGGTCCCCGAGAGCACGCCCGTACGTCCTGAGGGGGATGCATGGCCACCGTCGAACTCCGCTTCAGCCCTCTGCCCGAGCACGTCCGCACGGCCCGTCTCGTGGCGGCCGCGGTGGCGCGCAGGGCAGGTGTGGACGAGGCCGTGCTCGACGAGGTCAGGCTCGCCGTGGGCGAGGCGTGCACGCGGGCCGTGGGCCTGCACCAGAGCAGTGGCACCACGGAGCCCGTGCGGGTGGCCCTGATCGAGGAGGAGAAGCAGTTCTCCATCGAGGTGGGCGACGCGGCGCCGCGCGCGACGACCGTGGCCGCGCACAGTGAGGTGCCCGGTGCCCGAGGGCCCGACGACGACCTGGAGGCGGAGGGTGAGGACGAGATGGGCCTCGCCGTCATCAGCGGCCTCGTGGACGACGTCCAGGTCACCGCGGACGAGCACGGCGGTCTTCTGCGGATGACCTGGCCGACCGCGCCGGCGACGCTGACGTAGCCGCGCACCCCGCGCCGCAGATCCAGGCCCTGTTCGCCCCACCGCGAACGGGGCCTTCTTTCTGCCCGCCGGACCATTGATCAATTCTCGGCCATTGATCAATTCGGCCTTTGATCGTTGATCTTCGGTTTTCATAATGCCTTGAGGGCATTATTCATTCTCTGTCCGGCCCGGCCGTACTGGGGTTTGTCGATCATTTGCGGGGTAGTAAACAATTCCGTTTGCCGCGCACTGTTTTGATCAGGTTCCGCTCCCTACAATCCGTCCACGTCTTGAGCTCAGTCCAAGCGTCAAGGAGGACGAATGGCGGAGCTGTCCACATCGATTACCCCATCGAGTAGCACCTCTACGTTCGCGGCCGCAGTGCTGACGGACGACAACCGGCTGATCGTGATCGTCATCGCCGTCGTCGCGCTCGCGGCGCTCGCCGTCGCCGGGGTCCTGGTGCGCCAGGTGCTCGCCGCCGACGAGGGCACGGATTCCATGAAGGAGATCGCGGCCGCGGTCCAGGAAGGCGCCAACGCCTATCTGGGACGTCAGCTGCGCACGCTCGGCGCATTCGCCGTCGTGGTGTTCTTCCTGCTCATGCTGCTTCCGGCCGACGACTGGAATCAGCGCGCCGGACGTTCGATCTTCTTCTTGATCGGTGCGTTGTTCTCCGCGGTCACCGGCTATATCGGAATGTGGCTCGCGGTGCGCAGTAATGTGCGCGTCGCCGCCGCGGCCCGGGAAGCGACACCCGCGGAAGGTGAGCCGGAAAAGGATCTCACCGCCGTCTCGCACAAAGCAATGAAGATCGCTTTCCGCACCGGTGGCGTCGTCGGCATGTTCACGGTGGGGCTCGGTCTGCTCGGCGCCTCCTGTGTCGTCCTCGTCTACGCGGCCGACGCGCCCAAGGTCCTGGAGGGATTCGGACTGGGCGCCGCGCTGATCGCGATGTTCATGCGAGTCGGCGGCGGCATCTTCACCAAGGCCGCCGACGTCGGCGCCGACCTGGTCGGCAAGGTCGAGCAGGGCATTCCGGAGGACGACCCGCGCAATGCCGCGACCATCGCCGACAACGTGGGCGACAACGTCGGGGACTGCGCGGGGATGGCCGCCGACCTCTTCGAGTCGTACGCCGTCACGCTGGTTGCCGCGCTGATCCTCGGCAAGGCGGCCTTCGGTGATGCCGGGCTCGCGTTCCCGCTGATCGTGCCCGCGATCGGCGTCGTCACGGCGATGATCGGCATCTTCGCGGTCGCCCCGCGCCGCTCCGACCGCTCCGGGATGAGCGCCATCAACCGCGGGTTCTTCATCTCCGCGGTGATCTCGATCGTCCTCGTGGCCGCAGCCGTCTACGCGTACCTGCCGGGCTCGTACGCGGATCTGGACAACGCCATGAAGGAGGTCGCCGGCAAGAGCGGCGACCCGCGGGTCCTCGCGGTCGTCGCCGTGGCCATCGGCATCGTGCTCGCCGCGCTGATCCAGCAGCTCACCGGCTACTTCACCGAGACGACCCGGCGCCCGGTCAGGGACATCGGCAAGACGTCGCTGACCGGACCGGCGACCGTCGTCCTCGCGGGTATCGCCATCGGACTCGAATCGGCCGTCTACACCGCGATGTTGATCGGCCTCGGGGTCTACGGGGCGTTCCTGCTCGGCGGTACGTCGATCATGCTCGCGCTGTTCGCGGTCGCGCTCGCTGGCACCGGTCTGCTGACGACGGTCGGCGTGATCGTCGCCATGGACACCTTCGGCCCGGTCTCCGACAACGCGCAGGGCATCGCCGAGATGTCCGGCGACGTACAGGGGGCGGGCGCGCAGGTGCTCACCGACCTGGACGCCGTCGGCAACACGACGAAGGCCATCACCAAGGGCATCGCCATCGCCACCGCGGTCCTCGCGGCGGCGGCGCTCTTCGGCTCGTACCGGGACGCGATCCTCACCGCGGCCGACGACGTCGGCGAGAAGGTCGGCGACGGCGGGCCGATGAACCTGGTGATGGACATCTCCCAGCCCAACAACCTGGTGGGGCTCATCGCCGGAGCCGCGGTGGTGTTCCTCTTCTCCGGGCTCGCCATCAACGCCGTGTCCCGCTCGGCCGGTTCGGTGGTCTACGAGGTGCGGCGGCAGTTCCGCGAGCACCCCGGGATCATGGACTACACGGAGAAGCCGGAGTACGGACGCGTCGTCGACATCTGTACGAAGGACGCGCTGCGCGAGCTCGCCACGCCCGGGCTGCTCGCCGTCATGGCGCCGATCGCGATCGGTTTCACGCTCGGTGTGGGCGCGCTCGGCGCGTACCTGGCCGGCGCCATCGGCACCGGGACGCTGATGGCGGTCTTCCTCGCCAACTCCGGTGGCGCGTGGGACAACGCGAAGAAGCTCGTCGAGGACGGGCATCACGGCGGCAAGGGCAGCGAGGCGCACGCGGCGACCGTGATCGGCGACACCGTCGGCGACCCGTTCAAGGACACCGCGGGCCCGGCCATCAACCCGCTCCTGAAGGTGATGAACCTCGTCGCGCTGCTCATCGCGCCCGCGGTCGTCAAGTTCAGTTACGGGGACGACGCGAACGTGACCGTGCGCGTCGTGGCGGCCGTCGTCTCACTCGCCGTCATCATCGGGGCGGTGTACGCCTCCAAGCGGCGCGGCATCGCCGTCAGCGACGAGGACGAGCCTGGGGAGGTGCCGAAGCAGGCGGACCCGGCGGATCCGACCGCGGTGCCCTCGCGCTCGTAACGGCGCACGGCGGCACGGTTTCTCGCCCCGTGCATCCTCAACAGGTGGGCGGGCGGCGGCTCTTGGAGCCGCCGCCCGCCCACCTGCGCGTACGGAACGTGTCCGGGCGTCTTCCGTGAGCCTTCTCTCCCTTGGTGCAAATGGCTGCTAAAGGTCAATAAAGCGGTCGAAGGGGACACCCGAGGTGCGATTGTCGTGTGCTCGGCGTGTAAGTTCCGGGGCCGAGAGCCATGGAAGGGACCAATCCGGTGAACAAGAAGCTTGCTGCCGCACTGTCCGGCGGTGCGGTACTGGTACTGGCGTTGTCGGGTTGCAGCGACGACAGCAACGAGAAGCTGGACTCCTGGGCCAAGACGGTCTGTGACGCGGTCCAGCCGCAGGCGAAGAAGATCGAGGCCGCGAACGCCGCGATCCAGAAGGAGACCTCGGACAACAGCGAACCCAAGGACGTCCAGAAGACGGACTCGCAGGCGTTCCAGGACATGTCCGACGCGTACAAGGCGATCGGTGACGCGGTCGACAAGGCCGGCGCCCCGCCGGTCGACGACGGTGAGAAGAAGCAGCAGGACGCGGTCAAGGAACTCGACACGATCTCCTCGTCGTACGCCGACCTGAAGAAGGAAGTCGACAAGCTCGACACCGACGACCAGGCCAAGTTCGCCGAGGGCCTCAAGGGCATCGCCGGTGAGCTGGACAAGCTCAGCCAGAGCGGCAGCGACGCCCTCAAGAACCTGGAGGAGGGCGACGTGGGCGAGGCGATGGCCAAGCAGGAGAGCTGCAAGAGCGCGTCCGCCTCGCCGTCGGCCTCGTAGGGCCCGGCTCTCGTCCTCCACGCCCCCGGGGCCGCGTTTTCGCGCGGCGTCGGGGGCGACGTCACAATGGCAGGGTGAGTACCAACCTGCCGGACGCCGCCCGTACCGACGCCGTCGCCCTGCGCGACGCCCTGCTCAAAGCCGAGTTCACCGCGGACGGGCTGCTCGAACTGCTCGGGGCGCCCGCCTACACCGCGCTCGCCCGCAGCGAGACCGTGCCCGCGCTGCGCGCCACCCGCGGCGACAGCCCGCTGGAGACGCTGGTGCGGCTGTTCCTGCTCCAGCAGCCCGTGGCCCGCGCCCGGGTCGCCGACGTGCTGCCGCTCGACGCCTGCCTGGACGGCGGCTGGCTGCGGGAGGCGGGTGACGAGGTCGCCGCGACCGTGGACGTACGGCCCTACGGCGGACCCGACGGCGAGGACTGGTTCATCGTCTCCGACCTCGGCTGCGCGGTCGGCGGCGCCGGCGGCATCGGCAGCCGCGCCGAGGGCGTCGTCCTCGGCGTCGGCGGGGCGTCCACCACGCTCGCCGGGATCACCGTGCGCACGCCCGTCGCCTCGGCGCTCGACATCGGCACCGGCTCCGGGATCCAGGCGCTGCACGCCACCCGGCACGCCACCCAGGTCACCGCGACCGACCTCAACTCCCGTGCCCTGCACATCACCGGGCTGACTCTCGCCCTGTCCGGGGTGCAGGCCGCCGACCTGCGCGAAGGGTCGCTGTACGAGCCCGTCGGCGACGCCCGTTACGACCTGATCGTCTCCAACCCGCCCTTCGTGATCTCTCCCGGCGCCCGGCTCACGTACCGCGACGGCGGGATGAGCGGGGACGATCTGTGCCGCTCGATCGTTCAGGAGGCGGGGGCGCATCTGAACGAAGGGGGATACGCGCAGTTCCTCGCCAACTGGCAGCACGTCGAGGGGGAGGAGTGGACCGAGCGGCTGCGATCGTGGGTGCCGCGCGGCTGCGACGCCTGGATCGTGCAGCGCGAGGTGCAGGACATCACGCAGTACGCCGAGCTGTGGCTGCGCGACGCCGGGGACCACCGCACCGACCCGGCGGAGTACGCGGCCCGGTACGACGCGTGGCTCGACGAGTTCGAGGCGCGTGGCGTGAAGGCCGTCGGCTTCGGCTGGATCACGCTGCGCAGGACGGACGCGGCCGAGCCGTCGATCCTCGTCGAGGAGTGGCCGCACCCCGTCGAGCAGCCGCTCGGCGACACCATCCGGGCGCACTTCGAGCGGGTCGACTGGCTGCGCGCGCACGACGACGCGGCGCTGCTCGAATCGTCGTTCAAGCTCGCCGGTGAGGTCGTGCAGGAGCAGGTCGGGCTGCCGGGCGCCGAGGACCCGGAGCACGTCGTGCTGCGCCAGGGCCGCGGCATGCGCCGGGCGACGAAGGTGGACACCGTCGGCGCCGGGTTCGCGGGCGTCTGCGACGGCACGCTGAGCGCCGGGCGGATCCTGGATGCCATCGCCCAACTCATGGGTGAGGAGCCGGTGTTGCTGCGCGACCGCACGCCCGCGCAGATCCGCACGCTGGTCGAGCAGGGCTTCATCGAGCCGGCCGGCCCCGCGGCGTCGGCCGGATAGCCGCTCTTCGCCTCGCGCTGTACGGGAGTTCACCCCCGGTTCCCCCGACCGTGTCAGCCTCACCGGCCTGGGCACCCGTATCGGGCGCACGAGACCTCACGAGGTCTCACACGGCTTTTCAGGGGGAGGCGCAAGGTGATGGAGAGCACTCCGGCGGTCTTCGCGGGCACGGTGTTCGCCCTGTTCGGCGCGGGGCTCGTGCTGTGGACGGGCGCGCGCACCGCGCACCGCCGGCCGGTCGCCGAGGACGCACGTCCCGTGCCGTCGGCCCTGCTCGCCGGGGCGGTCGGGGCGGGGTCGCTGGCGCTCGCGGCGTGGTGTTTCGGCCAGATGTGAAACCCGTACGCACGAAGGCGCCCGCCCCGATCGAACCGGGGCGGGCGCCGTCGTACGGGTGTGACTAGCCGCGCAGGACGCGGCCCTGCGAGTCGGTGCGGTCGTTGCTCGTGAAGAACAGGATCGCGTCGATCAGGGCCCAGATGCCCAGGCCGCCGCAGGTGAAGAGCTGGCCGAGGGCGACGCCGGTGCTGCCGACGTAGAAGCGGCCGACGCCGAAACCGCCCAGGAAGAGCTGGAGCACACCCGCGACGATCTTCGACTTGTCGGAGTACGGGCGGCCCTGCGGGTCGTAGCCGAAGGGGGCGTTCGGGTCCTGGCCGGGCTGGCCGGGCTGCGCGGGGTAGGACATGCAACTGCTCCTAGGGACGGCAACGAGACACGGCGAAGCCGTGCTCGTGAGCGGATGGTCGAGGCGGATGCGCCGGTGTGGGGACAGAGCGCGGCCTCAGATGGCCCCAAGTTAGGGGGACTTGGGTACCGGGGGCCAACCGTCACGCGGATCGTGGCGGGTTTGTGACCTGTGTGGTGAACGTGACCAGCGGTGCTTCACGGCATCACCCGATGAGCCGATGCCCCGTCAGATCACGTTGCGCAGTACCGTCCAGGCGGCCGCGAGGCCCAGGATCACGGCCTGTCCGCGCACACCGAACGAGGGGCGCCAGCGCCGCCCGCGTACCCCTTCGTAGGCCCAACGCCCCAGCAGCGCAAGGGCGAACGGGGCGGCGAGCAGCAGCGCCGCGTTGTCGTGCCAGGCGGTGGTGAACTGACCGTGCATCAGGTCGTACACCATGCGTGTCCCGCCGCACGCCGGGCAGAGCAGCCCCGTGACGAGCCGGAACGGGCAGCGGGGCAGCCAGTGGCCCGGCTCGTGCGGGTTGGTGCCGTACAGATAGAGGGCGCCCGCGGCCCCGGCCACGAAGACCCCGACGGGGGCCGCGGCCGGGTGCCGCAAGAACGCGGGCGCACGGTCAGCTGCGAAGGACACGGCCCTGGGCGTCCGTCGTGTTGTTGCTGGTCAGCAGGATGATGCCGTCGATCAGGGCCCAGATGCCGAGGCCGCCGCAGGTGAAGAGCTGGGCGAGGCCGATGCCGACGTTGCCGATGTAGAAACGGCCGACGCCGAAGCCGCCCAGGAAGAGCTGGAGCACACCCGCGACGATCTTCGACTTGTCGGAGTACGGACGGCCGTACGGGTCGTACCCGTACGGCGCGTTCGGGTCGTAGCCGCCGGGCATGCCGGGCTGCGGCTGGGGCGGGTAACCGCCGCCGGCCGGGGCGGAACCCGGGTACGGGTATCCGTAGTTGGGCTGGCCGCCCTGCGGGGCGCCGTAGCCGGGCTGGGGAGCGCCCTGCTGCGGGTAGCCGTAGGGCTGGTCCTGCGGAGGCTGGCCGTAGGGGTTGGCCCCCGGGTCCTGTGGGGGCTGCTGGCCGTACGGATTGCTGTCGGACATCGGGATGCTCCTGCGGTCGGGATGCCGGCCAGGACGCCGGTGGGGACGTGCCGGAGGCTCCCGTCGGGCTCCCCCAGCCACCCGCCATCTTGTCAGGAGCAGATAAGTACGTGGGGCGAGGGCGGTCAATGGCAACGTAATAGGGACGTCCGTGAC
This sequence comes from Streptomyces sp. NPDC052225, assembly GCF_040679615.1. Taxonomy (NCBI): domain Bacteria; kingdom Bacillati; phylum Actinomycetota; class Actinomycetes; order Kitasatosporales; family Streptomycetaceae; genus Streptomyces; species Streptomyces sp. NPDC052225. The sequence goes on from NZ_JBFAVD010000018.1 coordinate 23,484, forward strand.
AGGAACGTGGCACACACAGTGACTCCCCGGGTACCCGGAGCAGAGGCGTCCGCTCCCCGGTCCGGGGGCAGGATCACGAGGAGTCGGGTTACCGTTCCGAGTGGCTGCTGCGTGCTTTTCCCGTTTGACACACCGGCGGGAGGTACCGTCACACTCCGCAGCAGTGCCGTGACCACGGACCAGACCATGGCCGCATCCATGGAACAGAACGGCTCCAACCGCCGACCGGAGAGAAGAGCGAAGTTGTCCCCGACCAGCGAGACCGCACAGGGCGGCCGCCGACTCGTCATCGTCGAGTCGCCCGCCAAGGCGAAGACGATCAAGGGCTATCTCGGCCCTGGGTACGTCGTCGAAGCGAGCGTCGGGCACATCCGCGACCTCCCCAGCGGCGCGGCCGAGGTCCCCGAGAAGTACACGGGTGAGGTCCGCCGGCTCGGCGTGGACGTCGAGCACGACTTCCAGCCGATCTATGTGGTCAACGCGGATAAGAAAGCCCAGGTCAAGAAGCTCAAGGACCTACTGAAGGACTCCGACGAACTCTTCCTGGCCACCGATGAGGACCGCGAGGGCGAAGCCATCGCGTGGCACCTCCTTGAGGTCCTGAAGCCCAAGGTTCCCGTCCACCGGATGGTCTTCCACGAGATCACCAAGGACGCGATCCGCTCCGCCGTCGCCAACCCGCGCGAGCTCAACAAGCGCATGGTCGACGCCCAGGAGACCCGCCGTATCCTCGACCGCCTCTACGGCTACGAGGTCTCGCCGGTCCTGTGGAAGAAGGTCATGCCGCGCCTGTCGGCGGGCCGCGTCCAGTCGGTCGCCACCCGCCTCGTCGTCGAGCGGGAGCGCGAGCGCATCGCCTTCCGCTCCGCCGAGTACTGGGACCTGACCGGCACCTTCGCGACGGGCCGCGCCGGTGACCCGTCCGACCCGTCGTCGCTGGTGGCCCGCCTGTCGGCGGTCGACGGCAAGCGCATCGCGCAGGGCCGCGACTTCAACTCCCTGGGACAGCTGAAGTCGGACACGCTGCACCTGGACGAGGCGAACGCCCGCGCGCTCGCCGCCGCCCTGGAGCAGACGGACTTCGTGGTCCGCTCGGTCGAGTCCAAGCCGTACCGCCGCTCGCCGTACGCGCCTTTCCGTACGACGACGATGCAGCAGGAGGCCTCGCGCAAGCTGGGCTTCGGTGCGAAGGCGACCATGCAGGTGGCCCAGAAGCTGTACGAGAACGGCTTCATCACCTATATGCGTACGGACTCCACGACCCTGTCGGACACGGCGGTCAGCGCCGCCCGTGCCCAGGTCACGCAGTTGTACGGGGCCGACTACCTGCCGGACAAGCCGCGCACGTACGCGGGCAAGGTCAAGAACGCGCAGGAGGCGCACGAGGCCATCCGTCCCTCGGGCGACCGCTTCCGCACGCCCGCCGAGACCGGCCTGACCGGCGACCAGTTCCGCCTGTACGAGCTGATCTGGAAGCGGACCGTCGCCTCCCAGATGAAGGACGCCGTCGGGAACAGCGTGACGGTGAAGATCGGCGGTCGCTCCAGCGACGGCCGCGACGCCGAGTTCAGCGCGTCCGGCAAGACGATCACCTTCCACGGCTTCATGAAGGCGTACGTCGAAGGCGCCGACGACCCGAACGCGGAGCTGGACGACCGCGAGCGCCGCCTTCCGCAGGTCGCCGAGGGCGACGCGCTGTCCGCCGAGGAGATCTCGGTCGACGGCCACGCCACCAAGCCGCCGGCCCGCTACACCGAGGCCTCGCTGGTCAAGGAACTCGAAGAGCGCGAGATCGGCCGCCCGTCGACGTACGCGTCGATCATCGGCACGATCCTCGACCGCGGCTACGTCTTCAAGAAGGGGACGGCTCTCGTGCCCTCCTTCTTGTCGTTCGCCGTCGTCAACCTCCTGGAGAAGCACTTCGGGCGGCTCGTCGACTACAGCTTCACCGCGTCCATGGAGGACGACCTCGACCGCATCGCGCGGGGCGAGGCCCAGTCCGTGCCGTGGCTGAAGCGCTTCTACTTCGGTGAGGGCTCCCCGGGCGCCGGCGGCGCCGCCGACGCGGGCAACGGCGACGGCGACCACCTCGGCGGCCTCAAGGAACTCGTCACCGACCTGGGCGCGATCGACGCCCGCGAGGTCTCGTCGTTCCCCGTCGGCAACGACATCGTGCTGCGCGTCGGCCGCTACGGCCCCTACGTGGAGCGCGGCGAGCGCGACGCCGAGAACCACCAGCGCGCCGACGTCCCCGAGGACCTCGCCCCCGACGAGCTCTCCGTCGAGTACGCGGAGGAACTGCTCGCCAAGCCGAGCGGTGACTTCGAACTCGGCACCGACCCCGTCTCCGGGCACCAGATCATCGCCAAGGACGGCCGCTACGGCCCGTACGTCACCGAGGTGCTCCCCGAGGGCACCCCGAAGACCGGGAAGAACGCGGTCAAGCCGCGCACGGCCTCGCTCTTCAAGTCCATGTCGCTCGACACGGTGACGCTGGACGACGCCCTGAAGCTGATGTCGCTGCCGCGCGTGGTGGGCGCCGACGCCGAGGGCGTGGAGATCACCGCACAGAACGGCCGGTACGGCCCGTACCTGAAGAAGGGCACGGACTCGCGCTCGCTCACGGCCGAGGAGCAGCTCTTCACCATCACGCTCGAAGAGGCGCTGGAGATCTACTCCCAGCCCAAGCAGCGCGGGCGCGCGGCCGCCAAGCCGCCGCTGAAGGAGCTCGGCACCGACCCGGTCAGCGAGAAGCCCGTCGTCGTGAAGGACGGCCGCTTCGGCGCCTACGTCACGGACGGCGAGACGAACGCGACCCTGCGGGCGTCGGACTCCGTGGAGGACATCACGCCCGAGCGCGGCTACGAGCTGCTCGCGGAGAAGCGGGCCAAGGGCCCCGCCAAGAAGACGGCGAAAAAGGCCGCTAAGAAGGCGCCCGCCAAGAAGACGGCCGCCAAGAAGACCGCCGCCAAGAAGACGACCGCGGCGAAGAAGACGACGGCCGCAAAGAAGACCGCTGCCAAGAAGGCCCCCGCCAAGAAGGCGGCTCCGGCCGAGTAGTACGCGGCGAGCGGTACGTGGGCAGTACGCGCGGACGCCTCCGGGATCGATACCCCGGGGGCGTCCGTTTGTTCGGGCGGGGCCTTTGCGTGTCGGTACGGCCCGATAGGCTGGACGAATGACCCGTGCCGAGCAGCCAACGGCCCCCCACACGGCCACCGACGACGCCCTGGTAGCGGACTCCCGAGAGCGCGCCGTGCGCGCACTCCTGCGTGTACCGCAGTTGAAGAGGCTGTGGTCCGCCCAGCTTGTCGGCGGGGTCGGTGACGTCCTCGGACTGCTTGTGCTCGTGGTCCTCGCGCTCCAGGCGGCCATCTCCCAGGGCTCCTTCGGCGGCGGCTACCGGGGCGTGGCCTTCGCCGTCGCCGCCGTGTTCGGGGCGCGCATCCTGTCGACGCTGCTCTTCGGAGCGGTGCTCCTCGGGCCGCTGACCTCCCTGACCACGCCCGGCGGACCGCTCGACCGGCGCTGGACCATGGTCGGCGCCGACGGACTGCGGGCCGCGCTGCTCATCGTCGCGCCCCTGTGGATCGACTGGACGCCGGACAACGCACTGGCGCTGATCCTCGTGACGGCCTTCGTCGCCGGGGTGGCCGAGCGGTTCTGGACCGTCGCCAAGGAGAGCGCCGCGCCCGCGCTGCTGCCCGCGCCGCCCCTGGAGGGCGCGGCCGTGCGGCCGCTTCCGGACCACATGGATGCGCTGCGCCGGCTCTCGCTGCGTACTTCTTTTGTCGCGATCCCGCTGGCCGCCGCCGTGCTCGTCGTCGTGACCCTCGTGCAGAACCTGATCGGCGCCGGCGTCGACTGGTTCGCGCAGCACCAGGTGGCGCTCTCCTCCTATGTCGGGGCCGGGCTCTTCGCCGCCTCCTTGTCCGTCGTCTTCTTCCTCGAACTTCCCGGCACGCAGACGCCCCGCGCGCGCTCGCCCCTCGAAGGGCTGCGCCGCCCGAAGACCGGCGCTGGCATCGACAAGGGCCGCACGGGCGCGATCCCGCTGCTCGTCCTCGCCTGCGCCGCCGTCGCCGCCGCCATCTCGGCCGCCGTCGCCGTCTCCGTGCTGCACGCCAAGGACCTGGACGGCGGCCCGGTGACGTTCGGGCTGCTCGTGCTCGGCCTGACCGGCGGCACCGTCGTCGGCATCCGCACCGCGCCCACCGTGCTGCCCTCGCTGTCGCGCCGCCGCCTGCTCGCCCTCGCCATCGCGCTCACCGGCATCGGGCTGCTCGCCGCGGGCCTCGTGCCCGACGTGACCAGCGTCATCCTGATCGTCGCGCTCTCCGGGGTCGCCGCGGGCATCGCCGCCAACACCGGGCACACCCTGCTCGACCAGGAGACCGAGGAGTACCGGCGGGCCCGCGTCACCGAGCACCTCCAGGCCGTCGTACGGGTCAGCGTCGCGCTCGGCGCCCTGATCGCGCCGGTCGTCGCCGCGCTGATCGGACGGCACCGCCTGGAGAGCGGCAAGTTCGTCTTCGCGCACGGCGGCGCCGCCTTCACGCTGATGCTGGTCGGCGCGCTGCTGCTGCCCGTCGCCGCGTTCGTCCTCGCCAAGACCGACGACCGCAGCGGCGTACCGCTGCGCCAGGACCTGAAGGACGCGCTGCTCGGCGGGAACGACCCGGCGCAGGCCCCCGCCACGACCGGATTCTTCATCGCCCTCGAAGGCGGCGACGGAGCCGGGAAGTCCACCCAGGCCACCGCGCTCGCGGAGTGGATCCGCGGCAAGGGCCACGAAGTCGTCGTCACGCGCGAGCCGGGAGCGACGCCCGTCGGCAAGCGGCTGCGGTCGATCCTGCTCGACGTGTCGAGCGCCGGTCTGTCGCACCGCGCGGAGGCGCTGTTGTACGCGGCCGACCGCGCGGAGCACGTCGACACCGTCGTCCGCCCCGCCCTGGAGCGCGGCGCCGTGGTCATCTCCGACCGCTACATCGACTCGTCCGTCGCCTACCAGGGCGCGGGCCGCGACCTCTCCCCGGTCGAGGTCGCCCGGATCAACCGCTGGGCGACCAGCGGTCTCGTACCGCATCTGACCGTGCTGCTCGACGTCGACCCGGAGGCCGCGCGCGAACGGTTCACCGAGGCGCCGGACCGGCTCGAGTCGGAGCCGCTCGAGTTCCACACGCGCGTGCGCTCCGGCTTCCTCACGCTGGCCGCCGGTGACCCCGGGCGCTACCTCGTCGTGGACGCGGGCCAGGAGCCGGAGGCCGTCACCACCGTCATCCGGCACCGTCTCGACGTACTCCTGCCGCTCTCCGAAGCCGAGATCAAGGCCCAGGAAGAGGCCAGGAAGGCCGCCGAGGAAGAGGCCCGCAGGAAGGCCGAGGAAGAGGCCGCCCGCAAGGCCGAGGAGGAGCGGCTCGAGCGCGAGCGCCAGGAGCAGCTCGCCAAGCTCCGCGCCGAGGAGGAGGAGCGCCAGCGCCGCGAGCTGGAGGAGGCGCAGCGCATCGAGGCCGAGCGCCAGGCCGAAGAGGCCCGCCGACGCGCCGAGGAAGCGCGCAAGAAGGCCGAGGAGGAGCGGGCCCGCCTGCTCGCCGAGGAGCAGCAGCGCGCCGCCGAGGAGGAGCGCCGCCGCAAGCAGGCCGAGGAGGAGGCGCGGCTTCGGGCCGAGGCCGAGGAGCGGCGCCTGGAGAAGCAGCGCAAGGCCGAGGAGGCGTTGCTGCGCGCGGAGGAGGCGCGGCGCCTCGCTGCGGCGGCGAGCGCGGCGGCCCAGGACAGCGCGACGACGCAGTTCCGCAAGGCGGAGCTGCGCAAGCCGCCGGTGTCCGAGGTGCCGGACAACGAGACGACCGTGCCCACGCCGATCGTGCGGCCGCAGCAGCCGTCCGAGGCCGAGGAGACGGCGGTGCTGCCGCCCGTGCGGGACACCGCCCCGTCCGACGCCTCCGACGCCTCCGACGCCTCCGACGCCGAGGAGACCGCGGTGCTGCCGCAGCCGCCCGCCGGTGCGGCCGACGAGACCGCCGTGCTGCCGCAGGTGCCGGACGACGCGGCGGGGAAGGTGCCGCCGGGCTTCTTCCGTGACGAGCGGCCCGCGCCGGCCCGCCCCGACGGGGCCAACGACCGTACGGCCGAGCTGCCGCAGGTCGACGAGGAGGGCCGGCCGCGGCGCCGCCCCCGCTCCGACTGGGCGGAGGAGACACCGCTGGACGACCTGCCGTCGCTGGCGGACGAGCTGCTCGGCGGCGTGGACGACGTCGACGGTGACGAGCGGCGGGGCCGGCGCCGGTAGGGCGCGGCGCCGGGCTTCGACGCCAGGCTTTGACGCCAGGCTTCGGCGCCGGGCTTTGACGCCAGGCTTTGGCACCGGGCTTTGGCGCCGGGTTTTCAGGCCTGGCGCAGCTCCACCCAGTCGACCGTGTCGCCGTCGAGGCGGTAGCGGTCGACCTCGACCGTGAAGCCGGCCCGCTCGGCGAAGCGCAGACCGGCCGTGTTCGACGTGAGCACGACCGTCTCGACGGCTGTAGCGCCTCGCGTGCGGGCCGCGGCGAGGGCGCGCTCGTACAGGGCGGTGCCGTGACCGCGGCCGCGGTGGGCGGGCAGCACGCGCGAGATCACGGTGGCCGTGCCCTCGCGCGGCGGCCGCACCGTGGTGCAGCCGATGGGCTCGTCGCCGAGGTACGCGGTCTCCATGACGTTGCGGCCGGCGCGTTCGCGTACGTCGTCGAGGGAGAGGTACGCGGACTCGACCGGCACGATCGTGTTGTGCAGGTGCTGCCAGTCGCGGAGCAGGGCGTCCGGGGAGTCGCCGGTCAGGGTTTCGATACGCAGTTCGGTACGGGATTCGGTACGGGGCTCGCTACGGGGGTTCGTCACCGCCGTATCCAATCGTGGCCGGGGTCGGTTGTCAGCGGGGTTTTCCACAGGTCGTCCGGGTTGTCAGTGGCGCCCGGCACAATGGCTACAGCTTTGAGGAAGGGCGGTGCCGCATGGCCGTATGGGACGACCTGGTCGGTCAGGAGCGCGTGGTCGTGACGCTGGACGCGGCGGCGCGGGACGCGGACGCCCTGGTGACGGCGGCGGCAGCCGACACCCCGCCGCCCCCGGCGTCGAAGATGACGCACGCCTGGCTGTTCACCGGACCGCCGGGCGCGGGCCGGGTCGCGGCGGCCCGCGCCTTCGCCGCCGCGCTCCAGTGCGTGTCCCCGGACAGAGCCCTCGGCGGTGCCCCCGGCTGCGGCTTCTGCGACGGCTGCCACACGGCGCTGCTCGGCACGCACGCGGACGTCTCGACGGTCGCCGCCGACGGCGCGCAGATCCTCGTGGCCGACATGCGCGACACCGTCCGCAAGTCGTACACGTCACCGGCGGGCGGCCGCTGGCAGGTGATCCTCGTCGAGGACGCGGAGCGGCTGAACGAGAAGTCGGCGAACGCGGTCCTCAAGGCCGTCGAGGAGCCCGCCCCCCGCACCGTGTGGCTGCTGTGCGCGCCCTCCGTGGAGGACGTGCTCCCCACCATCCGATCCCGCTGCCGCCTCCTGACCCTGTCCACCCCGGCGGTCGACGCCGTCGCCGACATGCTCGTACGACGCGACGGCATCGAGCCGCAGGTCGCAGCCCAGGTCGCCCGCGCCACACAGGGCCACATCGACCGGGCCCGCCGCCTGGCCACGGACCCGCGCGCGCGGGAGCGCAGAGCGGCCGTCCTGAAGGTGCCGCTGCGCGTCGAGGACATCGGCGGCTGCCTCAAGGCCGCCCAGGAGCTGGTGGACGCGGCGGCCGAGGACTCCAAGCAGATCGCCGAAGAGGTCGACACCAAGGAGACCGAGGAGCTGAAGGCGGCGCTCGGCGGCCAGTCCGGCGGGCGGATGCCGCGCGGCACGGCGGGCGTCATGAAGGACCTGGAGGACAAGCAGAAGCGCCGCCGCACGAGATCGCAGCGCGACAGCCTCGACCTGGCCCTCACCGACCTCACGAGCGTCTACCGGGACGTGCTGGCGTTGCAGCTCGGCTCGCGGGTGGCGCTGGCGAACACGGAGATACAGGACACCCTGGAGCGCCTCGCGCGCGGCTCGTCGCCGGAGTCGACGCTGCGCCGGATCGAGGCGATCGGAGCATGCCGGGTGGCACTGGACCGGAACGTGGCGCCGTTGCTGGCGGTCGAGGCGATGACGGTGGCACTGCGGGCGGGGTAGCCGACGGCACCGCCAGAACCGAGGAGGGGGACGCCACCGAATGTGACGCCTCATTCGCGGAGCGTTACGCTCGCCCGATGTACTTCTGGCGCCATCCCCTCACCCTTCGCCGCCCTCGCCCCGCTCTGCTCGCCGCTGCCGCCGGGCTGCTGCTCGTAGGCGTCACGGGCTGTGCCCCGGCGGGTTCGGACACCGCGGACGCCTCGCTCGCCGCGCTGCCGCGCGCGACCCCGGCCGAGCTGACCTCGTACTACGAGCAGACCCCGAAGTGGCGCGAGTGCGGCGTGCCCGGCTTCGAGTGCGCCACGCTCAAGGCGCCGCTCGACTACGACCGGCCGACGGGCGGCGACATCGACCTCGCGGTCTCCCGCAAGAAGGCCACCGGCCCCGGCAAGCGCCTCGGCTCACTGCTCGTCAACCCGGGCGGCCCCGGCGGCTCCGCGATCGGCTACCTCCAGTCGTACGCGGGCATCGGCTACCCCGAGCAGGTCCGCGCCCGCTACGACATGGTCGCCGTCGACCCGCGCGGCGTGGCCCGCAGCGCGCCCGTCACCTGCCTCGACGGCAAGCAGATGGACGCGTACACGCAGACCGACGTCACCCCCGACGACGCCCGCGAGCAGAAGGTCCTCGGCGCGGCCTTCGAGAAGTTCGCGACCGGCTGCGAGACGTCCGACGCGACGTCGAAGCGGGTCCTGCCGCACGTGTCCACCATCGAGGCGGCCCGCGACATGGACCTCGTCCGCGCGGCGCTCGGCGACGAGAAGCTGAACTATGTGGGCGCCTCGTACGGGACGTTCCTCGGCGCGACGTACGCCGGGCTCTACCCGGAGCGCGTCGGGCGTCTCGTCCTCGACGGCGCCATGGACCCCTCCCTCGACGCGCGCGAACTGAACCGGCAGCAGACCGCCGGCTTCGAGACGGCGTTCACCTCCTTCGCGAAGGACTGCGTGGGCCGCTCCGACTGCCCGCTCGGCACCGGCACCCCGGACCAGGCGGGCGACCGCCTCGGCGAGTTCTTCTCCGCGCTCGACAAGAAGCCGCTGGCCACCGGCGACCCCGACGGCCGCACACTCGGCGAGGCGCTCGCCACCACGGGAGTCATCGCGGCGATGTACGACGAGGGGGCCTGGCCGCAACTGCGCGAGGCGCTCACCGCCGCGATCAAGCAGAAGGACGGCGCGGGCCTGCTCGCCCTCTCCGACAGCTACTACGAGCGCGACCCCGACGGCACGTACACCAACCTGATGTTCGCCAACGCCGCCGTGAACTGCCTCGACCAGCCGCCGTCCTTCACCACACCCGAGGAGGTCGAGGCCGCGCTGCCCTCCTTCGAGAAGGCGTCCCCCGTCTTCGGCGCCGGCCTCGCCTGGTCCGCGCTGAACTGCGCGCACTGGCCCGTGAAGCCGACCGGCGAGGCGCACCGCATCACCGCCGACGGAGCCGCCCCCATCGTCGTCGTCGGCACCACCCGCGACCCGGCGACCCCCTACCCGTGGGCCGTCTCCCTCGCCGACCAGCTCTCCTCCGGCCACCTCCTCACGTACGAGGGCGACGGCCACACGGCGTACGGCCGCGGCAGCGACTGCATCGACTCGGCGATCGACACCTACCTCCTGGACGGCACCCCGCCGAAGGACGGAAAGCGCTGCTCGTGACGGGTGAGCGCCGATCTCAGCTGGTCATAAAGGCTGTGCGGAGCACCCCTGGGGAGCGTGTAGGATTGGCGACGTTGCTGACGCACTCCGGTGCGCGTAGCGGCGCCGCCTTAGCTCAGATGGCCAGAGCAACGCACTCGTAATGCGTAGGTCTCGGGTTCGAATCCCGAAGGCGGCTCAGAGATAAACCCGCTGCTCAACGGCGGTAAGAGACTGGCCCCCGTCAAGATCGCTGACGGGGGCCAGTACGCATTTAGTACACGTGATTCTGATCGCTAGGCGTCAGTGAGCGACGCATCCGCTAGGGCTAGTGCGACCTTTCGCCCGGCGTCGAGCGCGTCGGCAACCTCGTCGAGCCGGTCCGGGAACAGATGCCCGTAGATGTTCAGCGTCATCGACGCGTCCTTGTGTCCGAGCATGAGCTGAACCACCTTCACGTCGGCGCCGGCCGCGATGGCGAGAGACGCGGCCGTGTGCCGCAACTTGTGCGGCGTGATGCCCATCCCGCCGAGCCCTGCCGCCTTCACGGCCGGATCGAATATCCGCGACCGGAAGTTCGCGTAGCGGAGTGGCCCACCCTCGGGAGCCGTGAACAGCAGCCCGTCAGCAGGCCGCCCGTGGGCGAGCGTGCCCAGCTCGTCGGCGAACGACCGGGGGAGCGGCACCGAGCGCTTCTCGTGGTTCTTCACCGGCCCCAGGGCCAAGTGCCCTGACACGTCGGTGTAGTTCTGCACGATCCGAATCCGGCGCTTCGGCACCGACAGGCGGCCCGCCTTCACCGCGGACGCCTCCGCCCACCGGATCCCGCAGTACCCGAGCGTCAGGATCAGCAGCCGGTACTCACCAGCAGCCAGGGCCAGGCGCTCGAGCTCGTCGTAGGTGAGATAGACGTGCTCGTCCTCGTCGTCCGGCCGCGGCAACTCATGGTCGTGGCAAGGGCTCACGGAGATGCGCTTGGAGAACACGGCGTGCTTCAGGACCATCGCGAGAACCCGGTACGCCTTGATGATCCGGGCCGCCCCGAGCTGCTTCCCCGCCTTGCCCGGCTCTGTCTCCAACTCCGTCAGCCAGGCGTTCACGTCCTCCCACTGCACCGCCGCGACCTGCCAGTCACCCCACTTGGGGATCACGTAGTTGTCCAGCAGGTCGCGATAGTCGCGCTTCGTGGTCCGGCCGATCTTCCGCTTCGACGCGATCCACTCCTCGGCGACGACCTTGACCGGGGCCTTCCCAGACTTCGGGTCGCGATACGAACCCTTGTCGAGGCGGGCCGTGATCGCATCCTTCTCAGCCTCGGCCTGCGGCAGCTTGGTGAACGTCTTCGCCTTCGGCTTCCCGTCAGGCCCGTACCAGCGCACCCGCCACCGGCCCGGCGCCTGCCGCTTCGCACCCTCACGCTTCGCGGCCTGCCACTTCTCCATCGCCGCCAGGTACTCCGCGTGATTCGCACGGTCCTCGATCCACACTCGCGCCATCAGTCGCCCCCCTCCACTGCATCCCTGCCGCCGTCACGGAACCGCACAAGCTGTTCATGCTCCACGGCCAGCCGACCGAGCTCGGCCTCTGTCCTCTCCAGTGAGGTACGCGCCTGGTGCAGGGCATCCTCGAATCCGTGCTCGTCTCCCTCGACGCTCCACTTGGAGCGGACGATGGCCTTCATCACGTCTTCGTGAGCAGCCTCGAGCGCGCGGCCGGCGGGGTGCTGCATCGCCTCGCGAAGGTTCGGGGGGAGAGAGGCGAGGGCGTACTCCATGGCGGCCGTCTGCTCCTGACCGGGCGCGATCTGCAGCGGGCGCTTGTTGCTGGCCCATGCCCAGGCGATGTCGCTGGGCACCGCGCCGGCCCCGGTGACCTCGACGGCCTCGGTGGCCGAGTCCTTGAGCGGCAGGAGGAGGGCTGACGGGCTCACACCAAAGACGGCAGCCAGTGCCGTCAGTTCATCGGCTGTGACCACTCGCTGCTTGTTCTCCATGCGGGTGATCCCGGAGGCGGGGATGGGGCGCCCTGCCTGTTCGAGCTTCGCAGCGAGCTGGCGAGTGGTCAGGCTCGCGCGCTCTCGGAGGCGGGCCACGTTCTCGGCGACGTTCTTACCGGTCGGACCTACTTCGATGGCGCGTCGCCCTCTTCGCTGCTCAGTCATGGGAGACAGCGTAAGCAACAGCGCCCGGCTTGTAATGCGGCTGGTATCCGCTACCATCTCGTTCACCGGTGCATCATGGCATCATACGGTTCTATGTAGCAACACCGAGGGCTTGAAGGGATCAGGGATGCACTCTCGATCACCCAAAGTAGGGAAGCCGAACACTGACGGGGACACACTCATGACCCCTCGGCAGGTTCACGAGGAGTACGGGTTCAGCACGCAGACGCTGGCGAACTGGCGTTGGTCCGGGCTTGGGCCCAGCTACATCAAGCAGACCCCCGGCCGGTCCGGCCGCGTGAAGTACCGCCGCTCCGCCATCGAGGCATGGCTCGAGGCGCAGACCGTGCAGGTCGGGGACGCCAGCGCATGACCCACAACGCAGAAACGGCCCGGAGGGAAGCCGGGCCGTTTCAGAAACACTCCGCTGCGGGCGGTGAGTCTGCGTCCATCGTGGCACATCTCGGTTGTTCCGGGGGAGTGCGCCGTAGCGGTGCCCCAAATCCACGCGCGAGTGTGCGCCGCACCAGCGGAGCCAGGACCGGCCCTCGCCCTCGCGATCGGAAGCCCCGCATGTCCAGCACCAAGCCGGGCGCCTGGCCCGTAGAACAGCCCGGCGACCTCGACGCCACCGCCCCGATCGACAACCAGGGCGCCCAGTACGTCAGGTACCAGTCCGAGCAAGCGCGTGCCCACCACGTGCGCGACAGCATCGAGCAGCACCTACGGGAGCAGCCCAGCGCGCAGGCGGTCAGGGCAGTCGAGCGGATCTACCTCACCTACATCAGCCAGACCAGCGACCGAGTGATCGCTGACCTGAAAGGCACGGAGACCAGCCAGTGAGCCGCAAGTTGACCCCGCGTGAGCGACGGCATCGCGCGATGCACGCGTTCATCGACCGCGGCTGCCCTGTTTCCCCCCTCAGCCCCATGGCCAAGGTCCCCCCGAAGTCGTGCCCGCAATGCGACATCAAGTCGGACGACTACGTTCGCCACCACGGGATCAAGGACTGCCCCCACCCGCCGGACATGTGCCATGGCTTCCACGCCGCCACCCTCGACCACGACAAGGCGCAGTCGTGGATCGACCGCATGCCCGACCTCAACTTCGCCATCTCGCCGGGGCCGGCCGGGCTCGTCATCGTCGACCTCGACACGAACAAGAACGGCGGCCCCGTCCCGGACAAGTACGCCAAGATTCCCGGCGTTCGTAACGGCTTCGACGTATGGGCCCTCGCCCTCGAGCGGTACAAGGCCAAGCACCCGACCGACACCATGCAGGTCGGCACCCCGAACCTCGGCCTCCACATCTGGCTCAAGCTCCCCGACGGCGTCGTCATCAACAAGTCCGAAGGCGCCTTCGGCTGGCTCGTCGACATCCGCTCCACCAACAGCTACATCGTCGGCCCGACCAGCGTCACCAAAGACGGCGAGTACCGACGCATCGGCGACGCTACCGCGCCCGCCATGGCCCCCGACTGGCTGCTCCACCACCTCGAGCACACCGGACACAAGCCCAAGCCATCCCCGGTTCCCCGTCCTCGGCGCCCCCGCGACCACACCCCGCAGGACGACCGTGAGCTGCGCGGCAAGACGCTGCAGGATCTCGGCAACGAGCTGGCCACCGCCAGCGAGAGCGAACGCCACACCGTCCTGGTCCGTGTCGCCTGCGCCGCCGCCTTCATGGTCGACCGCGGCCTCTGCTCCGAAGGGGACATGCGTAACGAGCTGTACGCCGCTGGCCACCAGGCCCAGCGCACCGACTACGAGATCCACAAGGCCATCGAATCCGGCCTCTCCTACGCCGCCGGGAGGGCCTGATGGCAGACCTGAACGACCAGCTCGACGCAGATCCGTGGGAGGGCGACGTGCCTCCCATGCCCGAGCCGGAGTCGGACCCCAACGAAGCACTGGCCCAACTGTTCGTGCCTGGCGGCTCGTTCGTCCTCGACGTGCCGGAGACCCCGCCATCGGTATGGGGATCAGAGGCTGACGTGCTGTGGGCCGAAGGCGAAGCCCTGATGATCGCCGCGCCCCAGGGAGCGGGCAAGACCACGGTGGCGTTTCAGGTCGTGCGTGCCCGCCTCGGACTCCAGGACACCGTCCTGGGCCTGCCCGTGACCCCCGGAGAGCGCGTGCTCTACCTGGCCATGGACCGGCCGGCGCAGGCCCAGCGCGCGGCACACCGCCTCTTCGTCCTCGACGATCGAGAGTTCCTCAACGACCGGCTCGTCTTCTGGAAAGGGCCGCCGCCGTTCGACCTGGCCAAGCGTCCCGAAATCCTCGTCGCGATGTGCGAGCGGGCGAAGGCCGACACCGTCGTCATCGACAGTCTGAAGGACGCAGCCATCGGCCTGTCGGACGACGAAGTCGGCGCCGGATACAACCGCGCCAGGCAGAAGGCCCTCACCGAAGGCGTGCAAGTCCTCGAGCTGCACCACAACCGCAAGGCCGGCACCAACGGCGGCGAGCCCAACACGATCTCCGACGTGTACGGATCCGTCTGGCTCACCTCCGGCACTGGCTCCGTGATCTCCCTGTACGGCGACCCCGGCGACCCCGTCGTCTCGTTCCGGCACCTGAAGCAGCCCATGAACGAGGTCGGACCCTTCCGTGTCGTACATGACCACCCGAGCGGCACGTCGTCCGTTCAGCAGACGACTGACCTGATCGAACTGGTGCGGAACGGTGGGCCCGAAGGACTCACCGCGAAGCGGGCGGCGGAAGACCTGTTCGAGACGAACAAGCCAACTCCGGCGCAGGTCGAGAAGGCTCGGCGGCGGCTAGAGAAGCTGCACAACGAGGGCTTCCTGCTCCGCCACAACGGCGCGTCCAAGACCAGCGCGGCGACGTACTACCTGCAGATGCGGTCGGTGTCGTGAGCGAGCCATGCAGCTTCACGAACTGCTTCACGCGGCCGTTTCCGCGTGAGGCTTCACGCCCCTCCCACGCGCTTCACGCTGACGGCATCGCCGCAGGTCACAGCTTCACGGCCTACTTCACGCCGCTCACACGCCCAGCTTCACGTTTTCACCCCCCTCTTAACAGGGGGTGAAACGTGAGCGCGCCACCACACCCCCTCTCGAAAGTCCTTCTCACGCTCACCTCAGGAGACCCACATGAGCAACCGAACGCTCACCCCCGGCCCTCTCGAAGCCCTCACTGACGACATCCGCAACCACCGGTACGCCATCGTGCAGACCGCCATCGAACGCGTCCCCAGCCGGCTCCGCGCCCCCAAGTGCGCTGAGCCTGACGGCTGCACGCGGCCCCCCACCCTCGTCACGCTCGCCCTCGCCCAGGTCGCCACCGAAGACGACGGCGCGACCGGACTCGGCTTCGCCCGCGACGGACTCGGCGACATCATCCGCATCGCCGTCTGTCACGACCACCGCGTCGAGGCATCGCACGACCTGTACTTCGTGCTCACCGGACGGACCAGGCCCGACGGCATCCGCGCCTTCGACCTGCCCGGCCAGCACATGCAGTGGATATAGCCCACGAATTCCGTCCGCACGGCAGACGGATCACCCGTCACCACTGATGACGGGTTCACCATTACCGAGGAGAACTCATGAACATCGC
Source organism: Streptomyces sp. NPDC052225 (assembly GCF_040679615.1). Lineage (NCBI taxonomy): Bacteria > Bacillati > Actinomycetota > Actinomycetes > Kitasatosporales > Streptomycetaceae > Streptomyces > Streptomyces sp. NPDC052225. The sequence continues at coordinate 39,058 of NZ_JBFAVD010000018.1, forward strand.
CACCGGATCCGTCCTCAACATGGCGCCCGCAGGCCACGACTGGGTCATCGCTTTCGACGAGGGCGACGAGACCCAGCCCGAGGTCGTCCGCCCGGTCATCGGCTGGGCCACCGTCGTGGAGGCGCACCTCACCGACGGCACTGTCACCACCTGTGTGCAGCCGGCGTTCCTGTACGTCGACATGGTGTGGACGCCGAACGAGCTCCGCGAGCACAACCCCGCTGTCTCCGGCTTCGAGCTCCGTGCCCGCGAGATCACCCGCACCGCGGCCACCGAGGGCCGGGGCTAACCCGCACAACTGAGGCCGCCCCGCGGGAACCGGGGCGGCCTCCCACCCAGCATCCCGCAACCGTGTCGGCATCGACACGGTTGCCCACCCCGAAGGAGTTCGCCGCAACTACCGATTCCGTGAGGCACTGGCAGGACCGGCTCACAATGGCCGCCCACACCCTCATGACGGCCTACGCCGATTTCAGGGTCCGCGGCTACGACAAAGAGCCCAGCCTCATCAGCCTCGCGCTCCGCGACTGACCGGTCAGCGTTGCAGTGGACCTGATCCAACTCCCGGACGACGAGGCCGAGTCGGCCGTACCTTCACACCACAGACCAGCCGCAATCGGGAGGAATCTTGATCGAATACATCGCGCGCTCCGGACCGCCCGAAGCCATGAACTGCCCGGCCTTCGTCTGCGACGCCTGCCGCAAGCAGGTCGTCGGCGAAGGCATCGTCACCTGGGCCACCACCATCGGCGACGGCACCCCCGGCCCACACCGCCAGTCCCCGCTGTACGTCGCCCACAAAGGCGACTGCGGCCGCAAGGTCGAAGCCATGGTCAACGCCGGATACCCGCTCTCCGAAGGATGGGTCGACCTCTGGGAAGACATCCCCGACTTCCTCAAGCACCTCACCCACAACGCCACCGACGCCTTCGCCGACGACCCCGACGGCGAATACCACCAGCACACCCTCGCCGGCGCGAAGAAGCCCGAGGAGCGACGATGACCAGTCAGCCCAGTGCCACCAATACCGAAGTCGTCACTGCCGCCGTACAGATCAAGACGCTGACCGTCAGCGGAAAGAGCATGACGCAGAACATCTTCCGGCAGCTGATCAAGCAGCCCGTCATCAACACCGCCGGGGGAATCAACGGAACACCGTGGGGCACCATCAACTACCACCCCGACCGCTGCGACGATCTCGGCGAACACCTGCACATCGTGTGGCAGCTCGGGACGGAACTCCGCCGCGCCACGGCCTTCCCGCCTATGCACGCCTACCACCAGCATCCCCTCGCCAGCGAGTACATCATGGCCCGAATCGCAGAAGGCGAGATCCGGCAGGACGGCAAGGGCATGACCGCGTACCGCGACCCCCAGGAACACCAGATCTCCGCCCAGGCCCCCCTCCGCGGAACGATGTTCTCCGGAGTTGTCAGCCAGCCCTTCTATGACGCCTGGAACTCAACGGCGCATCCATCCACGGACTACAAGAAGAACCAACTCCGCAAGCTGGAAGAGCAGTACGCGAAGGACTACGGCAGTCCCTTGCGCCCCTCTGCGGAGCTAGCCGAGCTGCTGCCGGTCACCGAGTACCAGCAGTCTTGGCGAACCCTTCAGCAGCTTCCGCAGCTGTTCATCGGCCGCTGACGAGCACGACGGCCGGGCCCGCTCGAATCAGGCCCGGCCTACTTCCCCAGTCTCCCTCAGCCCCCGCCCGGAACGTGGAGAGACGATGGCCACCGACGGCCAGGAACTCATAGCCGCAGCCCTCGCATCCGCCGAGGACCGCGTACAGCAGAAGATCGAAGCCGCCCGGAAGCGCCGCGAACGCGACCGCCAGCAGCGCGAACAACGGGCCGCAGCACGAACCGCAGGGCTCAGCAGAAGGCACGCAGCCAAGCTGCGGAACCTCGGATCCCAGGAAAACCCCGACGAGGCAGAGCGCCACGCAGCTGTGACCGAGACGGTCACGGTTGCGGCTCCGGCGCTCGGAGTCGCAACCGTTGCTCAGCAGGCAACGACTGCGTCCGTCAGCACGACAGACGCAAAACGCGACCGTGGGCATATCCCCACAGTTGCCAGGTCCCCGAAGGGCCCCACAACAGACTGTCAGCCCGACAGCCTCATCCCCAACGACAGCCGAGCGAGGGACCGGTGGGCGCAGGCCTGCGGTCAGGCGCGCGCGGGAGACGTCGAGAGCGAAGGTGTCCGATCATGAAGTTGGCGTTGAAGGATCTTCGTTGGCATGAGGATGCTGCGGCGATGGCTCGCCGGGCCGGCTGGGTGGTGTTCGCCCAGACTCGGGAGCAGCAGCGCCCGGAGGATCCGACGTTCATGGCGTCGAAGGGCGGCACGGTGATCGCCGTATGGCTGCGGTCGGCTGCTGTGCGGCCGTCGCGGATGCCACCGTTGAACAGGTTCGTCGGAGTGGCGGGCTACTGCTGGTCGCCGCGGGATGTGGCGCAGGCGCGGATGGTGCTGATGACGGCCGCGCTGCCGCCTGGCGGAGTGTCCGATGGTTCGGCGTGAGTTGCCGCCTGGTGCGGCTGGCCTGGTGCGGGAGGACGGCAGCGTCGTCGTGCCTCCCGCCCTGGCCGGCGAGGTGTTGCGGCGTCTGTTGCGTGACCTGTCGGCGGAGGTGCGGGCGAACGGCGGCCGACTGACCCCGCAGATCTACCGCTTGTTGTGGGCGCTGCGTAGCGCCCAGGACGAGGGCGAGAAGGGGTCCGGTCTGGTCCGGACCCCTGGCGGTTCCGTGGCCGGAACTCCCTTTGAGGGCGCGGCCATTGTGGAGACAGCTGCGGAGACGGCCCGCCGGATGGGCTGCTCGGAGTCCTACGTGCGTCGGCTGGCCCGGTCGGGCCAACTGCCGGCGCGGAAGGTGGGGACGACGTGGCTGATCACTGCGGCGGCTGGTGCCGTCGACGACGAGACGGAGGCGGCATGAGTGAGCAGATGACGGCGGCGCAGGCCCAACTCGAGGACGCGAGGCGGCAGAAGGCCGAGGCCGACGACCTGATCGCTGCGCTTGAGGAACGGGTGCAGTCCGGCGGCGAGGAAGTCACAGCGCTTGAGATGGGCGAGCGGTACGGCGTGCAGCGCCTTGCGGCTCTGCAACAGCGGCGCGCCGAGCAGCTGGTCGCCGACGCCGAGGCGGCCGACCTCGAGCGGCGGCGCCAGGAAGCCGAGGAGACGGCCCGGCAGGAGCTCGAGGCGCTGAGTCCGGAGGTGCTGGCGGATGCGTGCGAGGCGGCCCTGAAGGCGATCGATGAGGTGCAGCGTCTCGCCGCTGACCGCCAGGCCGCGACGCGTCGGCACGCGGACACCTTCATCGACCTGGGGATGTCGGACCGGATCGTTCACCGTGACGGTGGCTGGGTGGTGTTCGAAGCCGGCGGTGGCCGGTACGACACGCATGAGAACCACTTCACGGAGCGCGCGCTGCTCGCCGTGATCGAGGGTGAGCGCAACCGGCGGAAGCTGATCCCGGGCAGGCGGGCCAAGGGGTTCACGGACCCGGAGCCTGACCGTCACATCGTGGCGCAGCTGCTCGCCGCGAAGACGGACGTGACGACGAGTCGAGAGGCGGCGTGATGACGGAGCAGATCGGCGCTCAGGAAATCGCGGGCATGACGCCGGGCGAGATCGCAGCCGCCGCGCAGGCCGGCCAGTTCAGCGAGTACCTGGCGGCGCCGCGGCAGTCAGTGCGGCCGTACACGGTGCCGGTCGACGCGGAAGGGCGGCCGGTCGTGCAGATGACGGCCGCGGAGGTCGAGGCGCTGAGCCCCCGCGAGAAGGTGGCCGCCCTGCACGGCGGGCAGTTGGCGGCGTACATGGCGGGCGACGCCGCTCAGCCGGCTGGCGGGGCAGAGATGTGAGCGCCCCTTCGCTTGAGGTGGTCGTGTACGAGCTGCTGCGCGCTCGGCACGAGGGTGATGAGGAGCGGGCCCATCTGCTGGTGCGGAAGCTGTCGCGTCGGGATCTGCAGGCCGTCGTGAAGGGGCTCACGGATGTGGCGCTGTCCTCGCTGGACGGGGCGCTGCGGACGTCCGGGCACGAGGACCCTCAGGGGTGGATCGGCGGCTTCCTCGAGAGGGTGTCGGGGAAGGCCGTCGACGCTGCAGTCAACGCTCAAGTCTTCGAGGATCCACCGCCGTTCCTCCGGTAGACCTCCCACCGGAAAACGAAGGGCCCGCCGCCGCGGCATGGTGGCGGGCCCTTCGTTCTGCGTTAGTCGTCAGTCTCGGCGTCGGCTTCCAGGGCCAGACGGCGGAGGATGTCAGCCGAGGTGACTGCGGGGTTGTGTCGGTCGTGCTCCTGCGCGAGGTCGTGGAAAGCGCGCGCGAAGGCTCCGAACGCTCGGGCGACACCGGGGGTGAGCGCGGTAGCGGCGATGGTGGCGATCTCTTGCGGCGAGGCGCCATCGGGGATCTCGGCCTCAGCGACCATGAACTCGTCGACGATCTCCCCGACTAGCTTCATGCCGTCAGCCGGGGGATCCTGGTCGGCGCCCGGGCTACCAGTCCAAGTGCTCAACTCGGTAAGGATGGCGACGACCTTCCGTATGACCTCTGCATCGTTCATGGCGAGAGCGTAGATCCCCCTGCCTTTCCACAGCTGTGGATTACGGCGTGAGGGTCTCGGCGGTACCGAAACCCTCGACCCTCTAACCGCATAAGGGATGCGATTCGTAGCCTTTGACCTGCGGCGCGATAGGGCTGATGCACGGTGATGGCACGCGCGGGCTCGCCGCGCGACACGCTGAACAAACCTGTAGAACCGCGCTGTCCCGCGGCCGTGTGGCGACCTATGGGGTGACAGCCCAACACCCCAGGGAGGGGATCAACTTGATCACCGAGATCTGCCGCTGCGGCCACGCCATCACCTTCACGGCCACTCGCGTTGGCGAGCAGCCCAAGGACGTCCGTCACGTCGACGTTCCCGGCCAGCCCGCGGAGTGCCCGAAGTAGCTCACGAGAGAGGCCCCCATGCCGACATGGGGGCCTCTCGTTCTGCGGTGGTCAGCGCGCTGGCTTCCAGTCGTGATCGAGGAGGGCGGCGTGCGCGGCGCCCACGATCATCGTGATGGCGAGGACCCCGCCGATCCAGTTGCTGTCGCCGAAGACCGCTGTGTTGCCGAGGGTGCTGCCCCACGTGATGGCGGCGTAGACGATCGCCGGGATGAAGTTGGTGACGCCCTTCTTCGCGGCGATGAAGAACAGGATCGGCGTCACGAGGCCGGCGGACGCGAGGACGGCCACCACCCAGATCACCTTGTGCTTGGTGGTGGCGTACATGCGGGCGCGGATGGGCGCGTTGAGGTACTGGTCAGCCATGGTCCCCCCAGGTGGTCGGAGGGATGAGTGTGGCGTCAGCCCGTGGGTGAGGGTCCGTGTTGTCGCCAACTGTCCGTCGCTGCTCCGAAGTGAGCGCCTGGCGCACGGAGTTGTACGGGCTGGGGGTGGGCACCAGCGCCCACCCTTTCGTAGTGCCCGGTTCAGCTGTACTTGGGGACGCGGAGCGCGGTGATGGCGCCGGTGAAGCCGGAGGCGAAGTCGATGTGAACCTGGCCGCCGCGCTGGTTGAAGCGGGCCGAGTCGAGCGGGCCGACGAAAACGTCCCCGCCCGCGGCGACGCTCACGGTCAGCCCTCCCTGCCCGGCCATCCATGCAGCGGCACCACTGTCGCCGGCCTTGACGGTGAACGTCTTCGTGTTGCCCGCGGTGTTGGTGACGCGCAGGACTGTCTGGTCGGGGCCGGCGTCATTGAGGGCGGCGCCGTTGGTGACGAGCGTCGCGTCGATGGCGGTCCCGGCCGGGGCGGCGGTGGGAGCGTTCGCGGCGAGGGGCGTGTACGGGATCGGGGTGCGCGGCATGGGCTTCTCCTCGTAGGTCAGTGGGCGCGGGCGGGGTGGGAGCGGCCGGCGTCGGAGACGGCGGCGGCGTAGAGGGTCCGGCACTCGGGGAGGGTGAGGCGCAGGACGTCTGCGAGGCGTTCGGCGACGGCCATGGACGGCACGCGCTGCCCGGCCTCGAGGCGGGACAGGTACGGCTGCGGGATCCCCGCGTCGCGGGAGGTCTGCCCCTGGGTGAGGCCGGCGCGCTGCCGTGCGTCACGCAGGAGCGGGCCGAGCGCCTTCGGAGGTGTGCGCCGCACCCTGATGAGCACCTTCGATCCCATCCCCAGAACCCCTTTCAACCTTTGAATCGTAGCCCGAATCATGCCCTAGGGCATACAATCAACGGTTAGGTGTCCGTCTTCCTTGGCTTTGGTCGGTCCTGGGGCGGGCACCGCCTTCGATTCGTCGGGAGTGGCGCAATGGCCGAAGCAACAGTGGTGGGACGCACCCGGGTATCCCTGATCCCGGACACGTCGACGTTCGGCCCGACCCTGCGCGAGGTACTGCCGAAGGCGGTCCGGCCCGGCGCGCTCAAGGCCGCCGACGTCATCCACGACACCATTCAGCGCCGCCTCGAAACGATGACGCCGACCGTCAAGGTCAAGGCGTCCCTCGACGTCACCGGCATCAAGGAACGCCTCGACACACTGACGCGTACCCGCCCCATCAAGCTGCAGGTCGAGCTGGACGCGGGCGCGGCCAAGACGCAGCTCGACAAGCTGACCGCCGACCGCAAGGTGAAGGTCACCGCGGAGGCGGACACCGGCAAGGCCGGCCAGGCGCTGGACCGGCTGACGCGGGACCGCACCGTCAAGGTCGGCGTCGACGTCGACGAGAGCGCCGCCAGGAGCCGCCTCGACAAGCTGCTCGGCCAGCGCACCGTCGACATCCTTCCGAAGATCCAGGAAGCCGCGTACAACACGGCTGTCCGCCAGCTCGACCGGCTGTGCAAGGACCGCGTCGTCAACATCCGGGCGAGCGTCGACACCCGGGTTGCAGCCAATGAGCTCCGCGGCCTGACCCAGCGCCGCAACGTGCGGATCCTCGCCGACGTCGACACCCGGGTCGCCGCGAACGACCTGGCGAACCTGACGCGCAGGCGCACGGCGAGCATCGTCGCCCGCGCCAACACCACCGATGCGAACCGGGCGTTGGCGTTCGCCGCCCGCGACCGCACGGCGAACATCCGGGTGCGCTCCACCGGGCTGTCGGCGCTGACGGGGGCGCTGAGCGGACTCGGCGGCGGGGGCGGCGGTGCGGGCGGCCTGGGGCTGCTCAGCTCCCGGTTCGTGGCGCTCGGGGCTGCCGCGCTCGGCGCCTTCCCCGCCATCGCCTCCCTCGGCTCGGCCCTCGCGCAGATGGGCCCGCTGGCCGCCACGGCCGCGCCGGCGCTGGCCACGCTGCTCGGCGGGTTCGCGGCCATCAAGATCGGAACATCCGGGGTGGGCGACGCCATCAAGGCCGCCTTCTCCGGCACCGACACGGGCGCGAAGGCCGCAGCCTCGGCGACCCGCCAGGTCGAATCGGCGCAACGCTCCCTGGCCACGGCGCAGCGCGGGGTCGCGGACGCGGAACGCTCCCTCTCGCAGGCTCAGCGCGCCGCCCGCCAGGCGCAGGCCGAGCTGTCCGTGGCACGCCGCGAAGCCACGCGGGCGTTGCAGGACATGAACGCCCAGCTCAAGCAAGGCCGACTGGATCAGAAGCAGGCGGCCCTCGATGTGCAGCAGGCGGAGGAAGACCTCGCCCGGGTGCGCTCCGACCCCGCGGCGACCCAGCTGCAGATCCAGCAAGCCGACCTCGCCCTGCAACGGGCGAAGGCCAACGTCGACGAGCAGGCCCGCCAGCAAAAGCGCCTGGCCGCCGACACCGCGGCAGCGAACAAGGCCGGCGTCGACGGCTCGGATCAGGTCGTACAGGCCCGCGAGAAGATCCGCGCTGCGAACGAGCAGGTAGCCGAGCAGCAGCGGAACCTCCAGGACGCGCACCGGCAGGTAGCCGATGCGGCCCGGCAGGTCGCGCAGGCCCACGAGGCAGCCGCCGCACAGACGTCCAAGCTCGACCAGGCGCTGGCGAAGCTGAGCCCCAACGCGCGGGCGTTCGTCGGCACGCTGCGGCAGATGGCGCCGGCCTGGCGTGGCATGAAGCTCGACGTGCAAGACCGCCTGTTCGCCGGGCTGGGCACGCGCCTGCAGTCCGTCGGCAGTCAGATCCTGCCGACCGTCCGCACCGGACTCGTCGGCGCTGCTGGCGCGCTGAGCACGATGGCGAAGAACGCGCTGAACGCGGTCTCCAACCTGGAGAAGACCGGCACCCTGGGCAAGCTGTTCGACGGCATCCGCTCCAGCCTCGGCAACCTGTCCCGCATCCCCGGCCAGCTGCTCACCGGGTTCGCACAGCTGTCGGTCGCCGCGCAGCCTGTCTTCGACCGGATGACCAAGGGCCTGGCCGGCGCCATGGACCGCGTCATGGACAAGCTCGGCAAGGCCTTCAAGGACGGGTCGCTGACGAAGGCCATCGACAACGCCCTGGACGTGGCCCTGCAGTTCGGCAAGGTGCTGGCCGATCTCGGCGGGATCATCACCGGGGTCTTCAAGGCCGCGGCGGCGGGCGGCGGGGACTTCTTCGGGGTGATCGGCTCGGTCATCAAGGAGATCAACCGCGTCGTCAACATGCCCGAAGTGCAGGCGGCACTCACCAAGATCTTCTCCGCGATCTCTGCCGTCGCCGGCCTGCTCGCCGGGGCGCTGGGGTCGGCGATTCAGGCCGTCCTGCCGATCCTCGCCGAACTCGCCCCCACAGTGGAGCAGTTGACGGAGATCCTCGGTCCCGTCATCCAGAACCTGGTCAAGGATCTCGGTGCGGCGCTGATGCCGGTCGCTCAGGCACTCGGCCCTGTCCTGGTCGTGGCCGCGCAGGCGATCGGCACCCTGGTCACCGCCCTGTCGCCGCTGCTGCCTGTCATCGGCAACCTGGTTGCCGCGCTGCTGCCTCCGCTGATCCCGCTGATCGAAACGGTGGCGGGGATCTTCACCATGCTGACGCCGGTCATTCAGCTGGTGGCGACGCTCCTGGGCGTCACCCTGCGGCCGATCATCGAGGCGCTGACCAACGTCGTCGTGCAGATCGCGCAGGCGTTCGCCGAGCAGTTCATGGTGATCCTGCAGCAGCTGATCCCCGTCATCCCGCAGCTGATCCCGGTGGTGCTGCAGCTCGCCCAGAGCATCGTGGACATCCTGATTGCGGTCACTCCGCTGATCCCGCAGATCATGCTGTTCGGCGTCATGCTGCTGACGCAGCTGCTGCCCGCGCTGCTGCCCCTGATCGGGCCGCTCACCCAGATCACGCTGCTGTTCCTGAAGCTCGCCACGTTCGTGATCGTCGGCATCGTCGTGCCCGCCCTGCAAGGCCTGATCGACTTCATGACGACGATGCGGGAGAAGTTCCAGCCCGCCTACGACGCGGTCAAGTGGCTGACGGACAAGATCGCTTGGCTGTTTAACCTGCTGTTTGACTTCCTGCTCGGGCACTCGATCATCCCCGACATCGTCAACGGAACTATCCGCTGGTTCGGCGACATGCGCCGCAAGGCCGGGGAGATCTTCACCAACCTGAAGGACTCCGTCTCCCGGATCTGGCGGCAGTTCTGGGGCAACGTCAAGTCGACCGCCTCCGACGCCTGGGGCAAGATCAAGGACGGGTTCGACCGGTTCAAGGACGGCCTCCAACAGGCGTTCCGCGACATGAAGGACGGCATCAAGCGGATCTGGGACGGCATCAAGAACGTCGTCAAGAGCCCGGTGAAGTTCTGGATCGAGACGGTCTACAACAACGGCATCCGCAGCGTGTGGAACCGCACAGCGGCGCACCTCCCCGGCGTCGGAGAGCTCAAGGAGTTGCCGCTGCCGAAGGGCTTCGCCCGCGGCGGCATCCTCCCCGGCTGGTCCACCTACCGCGACGGCGACGACCAACTCGTTCCCATGCGCCGCGGCGAAGGCGTCTACGTCTCCGAAGCCATGCGCGACCCCTACGAACGCGCCCGCCTCCATGCCGTCAACGCCGCCGCCATGTCCGGCCGTTCGCTGGCGCAGTTCCGCGGCTTCGCAGACGGCGGCATCGTCGGCGACATCAAGTCCGGCATCAGCAAAGCGTTCAGCAAGGGCGGCGACGCAGTACGCGGCGGCCTCGCCGACCTCGCCGAGACCGCCTTTAAGCCCGTCAAAAAGGGCATCAGCAAGGCCCTCGGCGGCAACAACAAGACCTGGCCCGGCCTCGTCGGCGGACTGCCCAACAGCCTCATCGACAAGACCATCGCATTCATCCGCGGCAAGGAAGCCGAGTCGGGCGGGTCGGGCCGGTGGATGAAGCCGGTGAACGCCCCGATCACTACCCGGTTCGGGACGCGCGGCCCGATGTGGGCATCCGGCCGGCACACGGGCGTCGACTTCGCGGCGAGGACCGGAACCAAGGTGGTGGCCGTCGACAACGGCACAGTCACCCAGTCCGTGTCGGGCGGCCCCTACGGCAAGCACGTCATGATCAGCCACGGTGGCGGGCTCGCTTCGCTGTACGCGCACATGTCGGCGCTCAAGGCGCAGGCCGGCGACGTCATCAGCCGCGGCAGCCGGGTCGGCCTGTCCGGTGCGACGGGCAACGTGACCGGCCCGCACCTGCACCTCGAGGCCCGCAAGAACGGCATCGCGGTCAACCCGATGCCCTACTTCCATGCGGCGGACGCCGGCGGCAAGGGCGTCCAGCGCTGGCGCGGTGTCGTCGAGTCGGCGCTGCGGCAGGTCGGCCAGTCGCTGAACCTGGCCAGCACGACGCTGCGCCGCATGAACCAGGAGAGTGGCGGCAACCCCAATGCCGTCAACACCAACGACATCAACTGGGCGCTCGGCCACCCCAGCGTCGGTCTCATGCAGGTCATCCGCGGCACGTTCCAGGCCTACGCAGGGAAGTACCGCAAGGTCGGCCCGTTCAAGTACGGGGTCTCGGTGGACCCGCTGGCCAACGTGTACGCGTCGATGCGGTACGCGCTGAAGACCTACGGCAGCCTCTCGCGCGCCTACAACCGGCCGGGCGGCTACGCGATGGGCGGGATCATCGGTGGGCTGCGGGTCAACCGCGGTCTGCCCCGGGGCGGCGGCTACGCCTCGGGCGGTGTGATCAGGGTCGGCGGGAAGCGGATCGACACGGGGCCGGTCGCGGCGTCGGTCGGGTCGGCGTTCTTGAAGTCGCTGGCGGGCACGGCCGCCCAGATCGACGCGGCGATGGACAAGGTCGCCAAGGCACTCAAGAACGCGTTCAAGGGCGTCAAGACCACCCTCGACGACAAGCTGCTGAAGCAGGTCTCAACGCAGAACAAGGCGTTGCAGGCGCTGGCCAAGTCCCGCGACGAGATCAAGGCGAAGATCAGCGCGGCGGGGACGCTGGCGAAGGACACTACGGCGCAGGCCGTGCAGTTCACCGCACTGACCAGCCTGCCCAGCGCGGGCAACGCGTTCGGCGCCGAGGGTGTCTTGGCTGGCCTGACGAGCCGGCTCACGCAGGTGAAGTCGTTCGGCAAGGATCTGAAGACCCTGGCAGCGCGCGGCCTCAACAAGGCGCTGCTGCAACAGATCATCGCGGCGGGCCCGGAGCAGGGCGCCGCGTATGCGCGGGCTCTGGTCGATGCGACCCCGCAGCAGTTGAAGGACATCAACGCGGTACAGGCGTCCATCGGCACGGTGACCACGGCGTTCGGCAAGGACGCTGCGGACGCCCTGTACGACGCGGGCGTCGACTCCGGGAAGGGCTACCTGACGGGTCTGGCGTCGACGCAGAAGCTGATCGAAGCCCAGATGGCGAAGATCGCCAAGGCCGTACAGAAGACCATCAAGGTGGAACTGAAGATCAAGAGTCCGTCCAGGGTGCTTCACGCCCTGGGGCGCTTCTCGGGACTCGGGTACTCCGGGGGCGTTGAGGAGACAATCCCGCGCGCGGTGGCCGCGGCGAAGCGCATGGCCGGCGCCGTGCGCGCCACTGCGGCCGGCACGACAACCCGCGTACAGCAGCAGACCAACATCCGCCAGGGCGGCGACCGGCACCTGCACTACAGCGCGACGGTCAAGGAGGTCGCTTCGAGGAAGAGCATCCTCGACGCGCTGGCCGTCGACGAGATGCTGCACCGACCCGTGATGGTCGGCTGAAGGCGGGGCCGCCCGGCCGAGTAAGAGCGGCCAGAGCGCGCCCACAGCCCCGGACGGAGGCCCGGGGCGCAGCGAGGCCCCCAGACGCTTGAGGTGGCGCCTGGGGGCCTCAGTCTTGCTCGCGCCGCTTCTTGGACAGGAAGTCCTTCAGCTCCTGGGTCTGGCCGTACAGTCCATGGGCGTGGAATACGAGGTCGATCAGGTAGCGGTCTCGCAGCTTTTCGGCCAGCGGCGTCGGCACGTTGTCGGCCGGATCCAGCGCGAGAGCTGCCTCCTTCTCGGCGTCGCTGGTGTCGGGGCTCCGCCACCACTCTGCAAGTCGGGCCAGTTGCTCTGTTGTGCTCATGGATCCAGTGGACGCCCGCCGCCCCCGAATGCGCGAGTCGGGCGCCGGCGCGATGCGGGGGAACACAAGCACCGAACCTGTGCCACGGTGCCCGCATGACTAACGACTACGACCGCATACGTGGCGGCATCGAGTTCATGACCGCCTACCTGACCGAGCACACGCCCGACGGAGGCATGCTCGCGGAGTACCTGCACGATCGACGCACCGAGGAGCCGATGGCGGCCGAGCAGCTGCTGGACGGCACGGCTGCCCTGTGTGCCCTTCTGCTGCGTCAGCTGGCGCACGACAACGGCACGACCGATCAGGCAGTCCTTCAAGAGGTCGCCCGAGCCTCCCACCGGAGCGAGCAGAAGTCGGGCGAGTAGCTGAGGGCCCCGGCCGCGTGTCCGGCCGGGGCCCTCCCGTGCGCCCAGGAGCCCTGGGGGGTACCGCGCACGGTCTGCGTGGGCGGCGGGCCCGCTTGCCGTCCTACCGCCGCCCGCCCGCCGCCGCACGGGGTCCCGGTGTGGTGGCGGGGGTTCTCTGCCGGGGTTACCGGCGCTGGCTCACGGGTGCGGTCTGCGTGAGAGGTCGCTTCACCGGACAATGGCGGTGCCGCTCGACGATGGCGCCTGGGCCGGACGCGCTGAACACGTCGACCGTGTCGGCTTCCTCGCCGGGCCTGATCGGCTCGTCGCACCGGGCGCAGAACCGGCCGCCCTCACTGCTCACACTTCACCGCCGGCGAACTCATCGAGCTCGTGAAGTCGGCGGCCCAGTTCGGAGAGCGCCATGTAGGCGGCGAGGGGGCTCGGGCTGATGCCCTTGTCGAGCTCTTGGCTCGCGAGGTCTATGGCCTTGTCGCGTGCGTACCAGGCTCGGGTGCGCGGGGTGATGGCGTCCATCTGTGCCTGCACCTTGGGCAGCAGCCTGCGGATCTCTGCCCGCAGTTGGTGGTTCAGCGTGCGGCTGTAGTTGAGGTCCGGTCGCTCCCGTATGGCCGAGAAGGCGGCCGAGAGGAGTTCGGGGACAGGGGTTCTGTCGGCGGTACTGGGGGCGGGCGTGTGAGTGGGCATGGCGCCTCCGCAGGGCTTGGCCGCCCCGTCCGGGGCGGTGGTCGTTGCCGCGTGACCCCGACGCTAGGACCGCCGTGTGCGAGCCGACCAGCTATGTGCAGTTCTTTGCAGGATGAGCCATCTACCTAGCCTCATGTCTGGTTCGCACCCTTGACCCGCTCACCCCACCGGGCGACTGTTGCGCAAAGAACTGCACACACCAGGAACGGAGTTGAGCATGTCGCTACGGTTCATCGGCATCGACCCCGACACCAAGACCGGGGACTCACCCACTGTGTGGATCGATGAAGAGAGAGGCGAACTCGTCCTTCAGGGGTGGAAGCCGAGCGCGGCGCTCGAGGCAGAGTGCGCGGCGTTCGAAGTCCCGGGGCACGCAGTAGGAATCCCCGACAACGAAGCGGTAGTTCGGATCCCCGCGAGGATGACGGACATGATCAGGGAGGCGTGCAGTGCCCTCGAACGTACCGACGATCGCTGAGCTCCTGGCACAGTGCCAGCGCTCAGCCGTCCACCTGGAGATGCGCGACCAATACGGCGTCGCCGCAGAGGCCGACGAGTTCCGGGCCTGGCTCGATACCGGAGAGGTCGACGTCGACCCGGCCTCGCCCAGCTGGCAGCCGTGGGTGTCGCTCATTGGCGAGGCGACCTCCCGGGGCGTCACGGTGCAGCGTGCCCGCATCGTGTCCGAGCCCGTCACCGACTACATCCGGTGGGAGCACGCGGGCACCGTCGTGAACGTCGGCGCGGGAGAGCAAGTGCGGTGGCTACCTCGCCGGCGCGCCTCGAACCTGGCACTGCCCGGGAACGACTTCTGGCTGTTCGACGACCGCGTCGTCCGGTGGGGCTTCTTCTCCGGTGCCGGCGCCTTGGTCGGGCACGAGGTCACCGACGATCCGGCTGTGGCGAAGCTGTGCGCCGAGGCATTCGCCGCCGTGTGGGAGCTCGCCACCCCGCACGACCAGTACGAAATCCGCTGACGAGGAAAGTCCGGAAGCCAGCCCATGCCCGCGTCGCCATCATCATCAGCCCAAGCCGCACGTGAGGCAGTGGCCCGGCAGCTACACGGTCTGCGTAAGGAAGCAGGGCTGACGGTCGTGCAGCTGGCGGAGGCCTGCGGCTGGCACTACTCCAAGACGTCCCGCATCGAGAACGCCCTCACGGGTCCGTCGGTCCCCGACATACGCCGCTGGTGCAAGGCGACCGGCGCCGAGGGGCAGGTGCAGGAACTCGTGGCGCAGTCCATCCACGCCGAATCCATGTACCGGCAGTGGCGAGATCAGGTGCGCGCGGGGCTGCGCCACGTGCAGGACAGCCGCGTACAGATGTTCCGGGCCGCGAGGCTGCACCGGCTGTACTCGGCCACCCTCGTGCCCGGTCTGCTCCAGGCCGAGGGGTACGTGCACGCCGTCCTGGGGATCGCGTCGGCCGTCCACGGTCTACCGCCGGAGGACATCGCCGACGCGGCGCGGGCCCGTATGGACCGCTCCCGGATCGTCACCGAGCCGGGCCGCCGCTTTGTCGTAGTCGTTGAGGAGTCGGTGCTCTACCACCAGATCGCTGACGTCGACGTGATGGGCGCACAGCTCGGCTACCTCCTCACCGCGGGGGTCCTGCCGGCTGTCTCCCTGGGCATCATCCCGATGGGGGAGCGGCGGTCGCACTGGCCGGAAGAGACGTTCCACATGTACGACAGCGACCGGGTGACCGTGGAACTGGTGTCCGCAGAAGTCACCGTCACGCAGCCAGCCGAAGTCGCCCAGTACGCCGCGGCGTTCGACCGGCTGCGGAGCATGGCCGTGTACGGGGCCGATGCCCGGTCCCTCATCACCCGCGCCATCGACGCCCTCGACCGCACCGAGACATGACGAAGGGCCCCGCTCTCCCTAGGGAGTGACGGGGCCCAGCCGGTGCCGTTCAGGTGGTGCGCGCCCAGTTCACGAACGGGGTCCATGCGCCCGGCGTGATGGCCACCTGGGCGCGCTGACGGTCCTTGGTGTCGCGGACGAGGACGCCGCCTGCCGGACGCGCCCACTCGACGCAGGCACCGCTGTCGGTGTAGCTCGACGTCGTCCACCGCAACGGCGGGACCGGCTTGGTCATCTGCTCTCCCGGTAGCTGTCGATCAGGGCCCGTGATGCAGCTGGCGACAGTGCCAGCCGCTCGAGGCGCTCCCACGCTGAAGCGTAGGCCGCCACGTCTTCCGGCCGGGTGGCGATGTGGGAACCGGTGAGAGTCTCCGTGAACACTGCATGCCGGTCCTCGGCGCGGTACAGGGTGAAAGCCCCCGCCAGGCCCGGGTGCACATCAGTCGTCGACGGCAGGATCCGCAGCCTCACACGGGGCTGCAGGGCGTCCACGGCCAGCAAGTGACCCAACTGGTCGGTGAGCGCCTGACGGCCCGCGACGGGACGGCGCAGCGCTGCCTCGTCGACGATGAACTCGGCGTCCCTCAGCTGCGGGTGGGCGATCCCTGCCAGGCGTTCCCCGCGGCGCCGAGCGCGGATCGCCACGGTCTCGAGCGGCAGGGCCGGCGCGTGTGCCTGGATGGCAGCGACGGCGTAGGCGTAGGTCTGCAGCAGGCCCGGGATCAGCATCGGCTGCCAGGCGCGCACAGTCTCGGCGGTCGCCTCGATCGTGGCGAGTCTGTCGATGTGGTCACCGAGCGACTGGGCGGGCGACTCGAAGAGGGCGGTCAACGGATCGCGCCCTTCGGAGTCGGCCGGGTACCGGCCTGGTGAGTACGGCGCCAGGCATTGTGGGCGCGACGGCCGACGCGCAGCCGCAGCTTCGCGTCGTGGCAACGCGGGCACATGCGGAGGTTGCCGCGGCGCTGCACCTTGCCGATGCCCTCGCACTTGCGGCACGGGGCGAACGGCCGCGCCCAGCACAACACGGTGTAACCGCCAGCCCAGCCGATCAGGCCGAGGGCTATAGCGAGCCAGAACATGGGTGTCCTCCTGCTGAAGTGGGTGTTTCCCGTTTCCTGGGCCCGCCCCTGCTAGACGCTAGGTGCCTGCTCAGGGGCGGGATGTGGTGCTAGCGGGGGTGCTAGACCTAGCAAGGTGGGCTGCTAGGTCTAGCGGCCGTGCTGGGCTACGCGGCGACCCTGTCGGCGTCACGGCGAGTGATGGCGGCGGCGACGTCGGCACGCTGAATGCCGCGCCGGTTGGCTTTCTCGCCCTCGTCGGTCTGGCTCCACACCTGGCCCGTCTTGATGCCCCACGGCTTGAGGGCGGCCGTGACGTTCTCGCCTTTCCATTCGCCGTAGACGTCGGGCCGCAGCTCGGCGAGGCGGGTGGCGATGCGCTCGCACCACGCGGCCTTCTCGTCGACGCCAACGGACTTGAGGACGTCACCGAGGATGTCGAGGCCGACTGTCTGCGCGGGCCCCTCGCCGAGGGCGTGGCCGGTGATGTTCCCGTACTCCTCGCGCATCCTGCGCGCCCGGGTCACGATCTGCTCGGCCTTGGGTGCGTCGATGAACGCGGAGGACACGATGCGCGGGTCGTCGCCCTCGCCGGCCATGTAGCAGATGCCGAGATCCTTACGGCTGAACATGGTGGCCCTGATCCCGGCCTTGTAGGAGCCGGTACCGAGGACGAGGTCGTTCGCCGTGTGGTTCATGACCTTCAAGCAGAACCGCAGGACAGCATTCGCGCTGATGCCGGTCGGCAGCGACTTCGCGTCGGGCCGCTGGGTGGCGTACATGCCGACGATGCCGAGCGCCGGCCCGCGCTTCGTGACGTCCGTGCAGATGGACTCCAGCTCGGCCCCGTACTTGTCGTGCTCGAACAGCACCTGGCACTCGTCGATGCCGATGACGATCGGGTGCAGCCCGAGGCTCTTGTCGTTGGCCAGCGCAGGCGTGACCTTCGACTCGGGGCAGCGGGAGCGCGGCAGCGACTTGATGACCTTCGCGCGACGCCGCAGCTCCGCCTTGATCTCCCGCAAGGCATGCAGGATGTACTCGATGTCCTCGTCTTCCTCGCCCGCCCGGTACCGGTGGGCGACCGGCTCGAGGGCGCCGAGGTCGCCCGTTCCCTTGAGGTCGAACGGCAACAGCTGGGCGCGGGGGTCGAGGGCGGCGATCAGCAGGAACAGCCTGAGCAGGAAAGTCTTACCCATGCGCGGGATGGCGCCGATGATGATGGCGGCGAACATGAGGGTGACCTCGACCCACCGCATGCGCTGGTCGTTGCCGAAGATGATCGGCTTGAACAGATCGACCTGCCCGTCCTTCAGCAGCGGCCAGGCGGGCTTCGTCGTCTCGTTCATCGGCTTGTCGCCGACCCACAGGACCAAGCGCCCCTCGTGCTCGTTCTCGTCGCCGGACGGCCACACGCAGCCGACCTTGCGGCGCAGCCCGGATGCGAGCGCCTCCCGCTTCTCCATGACGTCATCCGGGGTGACGCCGTAGGGCAGGTCGAGGTCGGCACGGTAGCCGGGCCCGTCACGGGTGATTTCGCTGGTGAAGCGCATCCCGTCCATGTCGCCGCCCTTCTTGATGGCGGCTGCGATCTTCGGGTTGCCGATGGCGTCGAGGGCGCGCAGCACGATCGTGCCGGTCAACTTCTGCAGCTCGGTGCGCATCACCGCGGGGCCGATGACCGGAGCGTCGGGCTGCTGGCCGAAGTAGCCCAGCGTCAGGACCCCGCCGGCCGCGAACACCCACAGATAGGCGGGGGCGACGACGTACAAGAACAGGGCGAAGCCAAGCCCGAACGCGGCGGCGACGACCGTCACCAGGCCGCGCAGGCGCACCCGGTTACCGCGCAGTCGGGCCAGGTGCAGATAGTCGGCGACGTCCTCGGTGCGCACCGAGTAGTCGCGCAACGGAGCGGCCTCGCGGTCCCACAGCCACCGGTTCGTGGAGGCGATGAACCGGCAGGTGCCGCGCGGCGACATCATTGCCAACTGCACGCTGTACCAAGGCAGTCGGAGCCCGTGGTACAGCGACGCGTAGCCGACGCGGCCGGCCGTGTGCTTGGCGGTCGCCTTGAAGTCGGCCTTGTCCTTCCGCCAGTCGGGGAGGATCGGCCGCCGCTTCTCCTCGGTGACGCCCGGCTTGGCCAGGTCCGGGCTGTCGACCGGTCGGGGGGCCGGTTGCTCGGCGCCTGCTTCCGCTTCTGCGGGCGGCGCGTTGGCGGGATCGGGCTGTGCGGGGGCGATGGTGTCGGTCATGCTGGGTCTACCTGCCTCTTTCTGGGGTTAGGTGGGCCCGGGGCGGCGGTCGGCTTGGTCGTTGGACGCCGCCCCGGGGTGTAGCTAGGTGGGCATCAGCCTCCTGACGGAGGACCGAAGGGCCGTCAGCGGTGCAGGCGCAGACGGGCGAGGACGGTCTTCACCTCGGCCGGGGACGTCTTCATCCCGCAGCCCACGGCGATCTCGACGACGTCGAGGCAGCGGACGGATCCGGCTTCCCGGCTGAGGTGCCGGGCGATGCGGGCGATGCGGGCCTTGCGCTCACGGGTAGCGCGGCTACGGACACTCATGTCGAACTCCTCTGCAGGTCAAATGGGTTGGGGTTACTTGCCGCGCTGGTAGTCGCGCCACATGGAGCGCAGGACGAGAGTGCAGATCGTCAGGCAGACCATCGCCAGGGCCAGGCCGGTCGCCAGGATCGTCAGGCCGAATGCGACGAAGAGGACCAGGACGACCACGACCGTCAGGGCCAGCAGGCCGAAGCAGCCGGCCGCCGCATACGCGCCCCACGGGTGAGCCTTGATGTCCTCCAACGGCGCTGCCAACTGCACGACCGGAGCCTGCTGCAGGGTCGGCGGGGCGTACATGGGGTTACCGGCGAGGTCGTAGCCGATCTGCTGCCGGTAGACGTGCTCAGTCACTGCGCCAACTTCCTCACCGTGCGCGCCAGTCGGGGCCAGGCGAGGACGCCGGCGGCGAACGCGAGGACGGACGGGGTGCCGAGCGTCCAGGCGACCGCGGCCATGGTGATGTCGAGCAGCTGCGGGACGGCCATCAGCAGCGCCAGGACGAGACCGAACAGGATCCGGATCATGCGTAGCCGCCCTCCATGTCGGTGTTGCAGTCGGTCGCGGGCTGCTCCGGCTCGGCCTTCTTCGCGGCCCGGGACAGGGCAGTACGGATGTGGTTCTCCGGCACGAGCAGCCGCCGGTTCTGCTCCAGGTGTTCGGCGATCAGCCGGGGTGAAGCGTCGTCACCGATGGCTGTTGCGGCTTCCTCGATCGCTCCCTGCAGATTCAGGGCGTCCAACTCGCTGACCTTGGGCGCAACACCCGCATCAGGTCGGTCGATCCGGTACTCGGCAGGCCGCTCGCCGAGGACGAGCGCGACCTGCACGGCGTCGATCGGCAGGCCGTAGCCGGTCAGGTCTGCGGCCAGTTGCGCCGGGGTCGCATCAGGCAGCGCATCGCGGACGATCCGCACCGCATCGACCGGGTCCATCTCGGCGAACTTGGCACGCAGCACCGCCTGAGCCGACCGATCCCGACTGACCTCCTTCGGGGAGGTCTGTCCGCCATACATGCCGGCGAGCGCACGGTCGGCGCCCTGCGTGAGACGCCCCCGCTGCACGCCGACAAGGTCGGCGCCCAACTGCGCGTCACCGCGACCTGCCTTCTTGGCGAGGGTCCAGCTCTTGCGCAGCGCCGACTCCCGCACATCCTCGTCGGGGTGGTTCTCGGCGGCGGCCCGCTGATAGGCGATCTGCTGCACCAGGGAGGCGTTGCGGGCCTGCGCCTCAGCGTCGATGCCGGTCCGATAGATGTTCACCCGGCGGGCGATCAGGCCGAGGCCCTCGGCCGCGCCGGACATGGCCATCGGCGTGAGTGCGTACACGACGGCCTCACCCGTCGTTCGGGCGATCATCACGCCCGTGGCGCACGCGCCGACCGGGGCGAGCCACAGCCCGACGCGGACGACTGCGGGGGAGGACTGGCCGAGCATGGTCAAGCACAGCAGCACCAAGGCCAAGACGAGGGCCAGGCCCTCGCCCGCGGCGACGACGCCGGCCGCGGTCGCCCCGCGGTGGAACTGGGCTTGAACGTTGGAGTAGGTGCCCCAGCCGCCGAACCCGCCGACCGCGACCATGAGAACGGTCGCGACCGACAGGACGGCGATCTGCCAGGCGTTGAGCGTGCGGTTCATCGCTGGTCTCGCTTCTGATCTTCGTTGAACGTGGCGTAGTCGCCGGGCGGGTAGACGTAGTTGGTCAGCGCCCCCTCGGCCGCGACGGCGGCGGCGCCGGCCGCAGCCACGGCGGCGGCGGTGCCGCTGTGCCCGTGCTCGGATGCGATCTGGGCGGTCACCGAGGCGACCTGAGTGGCACGGCGGGCCGAGGCCGGGGAGCCGTCGTCGTTGGTCATCGCCCCGTACAGGGCCTCACGGACGCGGTCACGCAGCCCCATCAGTCGTCCTCCCCCTCGTCCGTCCTGGCCTCGTCGAGCAGGGGGTAGCCGCGCTCCGCGAGGGCGGCGTTCAGGTAGTCACGGGCCTCGTCCTCGTCCAGGCGGATCGCGTACAGCGCGAACGCCAGGGCGACGACGACGGCGGGGGCGGGGTGCATGCCCTGGTGGCGCAGCACGTGGCTGCTGATGGCCTTCTCGGCGGCGAGGAGCAGCCGGGCGTGACGCAGGCGCTCCGCCCTGGCCTGGCGGCGGGTCTCGAACATGGCGGACCTCAGCTCTCAAGAGAGGGGTAGGCGCGGTCGATGGCCCGGTACTCGGCCTCGATCCGCTCATGGACGGACGGGTCATCGAGCAGGTCGGCGAAGCCGCGGGAGTCGTGCCACAGATGGAAGGCGCCATCGAGGGCGAGTTGCCTCTCGACGCTGTCGCGGATGAATACGAGGGACCACGAGTCGGGGTCTGGGTACGAGTAGCAGGCCAGATCCAGGGCGGCGGCGAGCATGTCCCGGTCGACAGCAACATGCAGGGCCAGGACCGCGCGGCGGGTCTCGCCGACCTCCTGCGCGTTCGTCACCCGGGTCGCGGGATAGGCGGGCAGCTGCCGCGTGCGCGGCAGGTCTACGGGTCGCTCGAGCGAGATCGTCACGTCACTCGCCCCCTTCTCCGCCGAGGCGGGCTATCGCGTGATCGAAGAGCTGAAGTCCGTGCCGGTCACCCACGAGACGGGCGATCAGGCGGCCGGTCAGCAGGTGAGCCAGTGGCGGCAACGGGCGTCCGTACTTGCCGAGCCCGGACATGGCCGCCCGCTCCGTCGGCCGGCAGATCGTCGAGGCGCTCATGGCGTCACCTGCTGCGGCAGCTCGAAGGTGTCGGGGAGGTTCGGGCCTCCGACCCAGCGGAAGCTGTACTGCAGCCACGCCTCGCGGACCGCGGTCAGGCACCGCTGGTAGTCGTCGACGTCGGTACGGGAGCCGGCCAGCAGCCGGGCCCGCCAGTCGGCGAGGACGACGAGCAGCTGCTCCACGTACTCCTGCGGTGCGTCGCAGTCCGACGGCCCGTCCTGGCCTCGCGGGTACTCCAGGGCGAACAGGGCGTCGCTGTCGAGCCCGGAGAAGCGAGTCGCGAAGTCGATGTCGGTCATGACGCACCCCGCAGCCGGATCGCGTCGGCAGCCACCCGCTCGAGCTGATCGGCGGCCGTGCGCAGGTCCGCGACGACCGTGGCGATCTCCTCGGGCTGGTAGTCGCCGTCGGTGTCGTCCGGATCCAACACAAGGGACACGACCAGGGCCGGTTCAATGAACGGCGCCCAGCTGATGAAGACCTCAAGCAGCCCGGACCTGGTGCGCTCCGAGGCGTGGGCGATATCGCGCTGGTACCCGACGAGTTGGGCGCCGTGGCCTCGGCACCAGCCCGGCTCCGGAATGGTGACCTCGCCGACGTCCAGCGTCTGCAGGGTGACCATGCCGTCCCCGTACCGGGGCCGCTGCACCTGCTCCACGGGGCGGGAGCGAGGGGCGGGGAAGGCCCGGTCTACGGCCTGCCCCAACTCCGCGGTCAGGCCCTGCATCTGCGGCCGGTACGCGCCTGCGATGTCCGTGCGGGTCTGCTGGTCGAGGTCGAGGTAGGCCTGCGCGCCGAGGTAGCCCTCGACCTCGCCCTGAATCTCAACCTCGGACAGCTCGGCCAGCGGCCGGCCGTCGTTGCGCTCGGAGTAGCCGACCGACAGGGCCGCCATCAGCTGCTCCCGGGACAGAGCCAGGGCACAGTGCACGACGGCCCGCACCCCCGGCTCATCCGCCCCGGTGACCAGCGTGGGCTGGTACGGGGTCAGGTCGCCGCTCACAGGGCACCGCGCAGCTTCAGCAGTTCCTCGCGCAGCAGCTCCTCGCGCACGACCTGCGGAACGCTCCGCAGGAAGCTGACCGTCATGTCGCCGAACGGGCCCGACACGATGGCCAGGTGATCGGCCCGACGGGAGTCGTCGTCGACCTCGACCACGGTCACGCCGAACACGCGGACCAGGTAGTCGACCGGCATCGTCTTCACGTCGTCGTCGTCGATCGACAGCCAGGGCGCACGAGACCGGCCGTTGGGTCCGGGCGCCGCCATCCACTCCGCATGCGCTTCGGCGCGTGCCTGCGCCAGCTGCTCGTTCAGGTGGAGCAGCTTCGCCAGGTGCCGCTGGACCCGGCCGATCTCGGCCTGGAAGTCCACGGGGGAGAGGCAGCCGGTGGACTCGCCCGAGTCGCCCTCGGGGACGAGCTCCATGTGCGGGACCTCGCTGCCGTCGTGGGCGAACGGGTACTGGCGGATCCGGGCGACGAGCACCGGCTGACGGGACCCCTCGATCGTGTCGAAGTCCAGGGAGATCGCGTCGCCCTCGTGGTACAGGTCCGCCGGCATCAGCATGCCGTCGAGGTCGCTCTCGTGGTCGGCGGTGCAGAAGTCGGGGCACCGGTGCGCCAGGAACGAGCCGTTGCGCAGCGGGTACGTGATGGTGCGGTCCGGGACGATCGCGGCGACGGTCTCGGCAGCCGTCTGTACGGTGGTGCTCATGGTCTTCTCCCTGTTGGTGAGGGGGTTGGCCACAGGCCCCGGCAGGAAGGTGAGAGCTCCTGCCGGGGCCGCCCACGTCTGTGGGGGCCAGGGGTGAAAGGTCGTGGGCCCGTCAGGCGGGCAGGTGTACGGCCGCCTTGTCGATGGCGTCGGCGAGGGCGCGCAGCTGGTCGACGAAGCTTCGGGCGGTGGCCTGGTCGCGCAGGTCGCGGCGCGTCTCCAAGCTGGTCATGTTGAAGACGAACGGCACGATGTGCGGGGCGCCGCCGTTCTCCGACAGGAACTCCGCCGCCAGGACCACGTCCGCGTCGGCGTCGAACGCGACCTCGGGGAGTCGGGCCACGCACGTGTTGTCGAGGTGGTCCTCACCGCTGCAGTCCGGGATCCGGCATTCCTCGACCTGCGTGCGGCCGGCGACGAACTGGGCGACGACGTAGTCGCGGGTGCGGGGGTAGGTGTCGAAGGCCTCGTCGAGGACGTCGACGTCGGCGGGCAGGTAGCCGTTGACGCGGCGCCACTTCCCGGAGACGAGCGACCACGCCTTGCGCGGCTCGGCGCCGTGCGCGGTCCGGTACGCCTTGGCGGTAGTGCGGCCGAAGGCGGAGCCGTAGCGGTCGGCGAAGTCCTGGTCGATCCCGCGGCCGGTGAGGTACCGGCGGGCCAGGATCATGCCGGCCGAGATCGTGGAGTAGAGGACGCCGACGTCGATGGACTGGGCGGCGTTGACGTGACGCTTGCGAGAGGTGAGAGCATGGCTCACAGCGGACTCCTGTGTCAGCAGGTTGTTCCGTAAGGCCCTCGTCGGTGTTCCAGCACCGTCGGGGGCCGTTCTGTTTTCCGGCTTGCGTGGTACACGTTAGCAGCGGTTGGTTCTTACGTGCAACAGGGTCGAGTGAAGTCGCCGTACACATTCAGTACGGGTGAACCCCAGACACGCAGGGATAGGCCGAGAAGCGGAAGGATGGTATTTCCGCAGGTCAGGGCCATGATTGCGTCTTGTGGCAGGTCGCAGAGGAGCCCTAAAAGACCTCGTAATGCGTAGGTCTCGGGTTCGAATCCCGAAGGCGGCTCAGAGAAACCCCAGGTCACATTCCCGTGACCTGGGGTTTTCTGTTGCTTGGGGCATGGCGGGTCGGGCGGCCGAGGTGTCGTGGCTCTGATTGCGTGAGCGGGGCGCCCGGGACCTGCTTCTTGGGCCTCTGACGCTTGGCTTTTTCCCTGGCCTTGGCCTTGAGCGTTCGCCTCGCCTTCGGCTGGTCGCACCGGGGCGATGGCCGCCGCACGAGCACTACTTCCCTCCCGGGTGCAGCCGGGCAGGTAGGGCCTGTTCAGGACATGACTGCGGCTGTCCGGCCCCTGTGGGGAGGCGCGGATGGGAATGCATGTCGGCCTTGACATCCCGCAGGCTCTTCGATCTTGGACATTGCGGTGGACGCGGCTTCCGGGACCCTCAATGTGATGCGCAGCTGCACGGCCAGGCGGTGGCGGTGCAGCTGCGAACTGAACATCGGGTCTGGCTTGATGCGCATTGGTTCGACAGGCGCCCGCGCCCGTAGCAGCGTTTGTAGTGGGAGCGGCTGCGACGAACTACCCCACGCTGGAGCGCTTCCTTCGGGTCCGAGCTTGCCAGGCCCAGCGGGTGAGGGCGCCGACGACGAGGGAGACGAGGATGGCACCCCAGTCGATGACGTGGGGGAGGCCGGGGAAGAAGGCGAAGAAGGTGAGCGAGGCGGCGGCGCCGATGGCGAAGGCGATGATGCCGGCGCGGCGGTGCTTCGCTTCCTGGGCGGGGTCCTGGGACGAGGTCTCGGGGGTCATGTGCGGCTCACTTGGTGATGTGGTGGCACTGGCTGACTCGCCGGACACCGTTGACATAGAGGTGAGCGCACGCCTTGCCGTAATGGGGGAGCTTCTGCGGGGCGTTGTTGCGCATCGGGTCGATCTTGCACTCCGTGTGGGTCCTGCCCCTGGAGGTGCGGTACGTCCTGCTGTTGGTGTCCGAGTACGTGAAGTCGATGCGCCAGTTGCAGAAGCCGCTGTTCAGGGCACCGACGAAACCGCAGTCGACGCCGGCGTTCTGGTAGGTGATGCGCTTGCCGTCGCCGCGGATGATGTGGGTGAACGCGCAGCCTGTCGGGATCTTCATGGTGACGCCTCCGACTTGATAGTCGAAGGTGGCGACGGGGGTGGAGCCGATGGCGGTGGCATGGGCTTCCGACGCAGGTAAGAGGGCGAGTGCCGCCGTCGCAGCAAGAGTTGCGACGGTTCGGGCTGTGAAGAGCTTGGTCATGAGCGGCTCCTTTTCGGCGGTGTATGTGCCGAGATCGGGAACGCCAGGAGCGGGCCTAAGGTGTTGCGTTGATGAGCGGACCACCACGATGAGTGATCAGCAGATTGATGTGCTGACCGGGTGTGCTGACGGGCCGCGGGGACAGTCCCATGCGTGAGCGCTGCGTGAGCGGACGGGTGATCACGTGGTGGAATCGGATGTCGTGCCTGAGGGCTCGCCAAGTGTCTGAGCAGGCAAAACCGGACTGCACATGATCCCGGATCACCACCCGTCACGATCTTGCAGGCCCTCGTCATGCGTAGGTCTCGAGTTCGAATCCCGAAGGCGGCTCTGTGGAAGCCCCAGGACTCACTCGCCGTGACCTGGGGCTTTTGCTTTTGGTGGATACGGCGGTGGTCGCTTCTCAGAAGTGGGTGGTGATCCCGAAGACCCGGCGGAGTTGTGCCATGTCGTGCCGGTCGCGGTCTGTGGGCTCGTACCCCTGGTGGAAGTAGACCTGTTGCTCGGCGGACAGGCAGGGGACGCTCGTTCCTGCGACGGTGCCGGTCGTGAAGCAGGACGCGGGGTAGACGAAGGGGCGCTCCGGTTCCGGTGACGCCTGCACCGCAGAGCCGTCGTCGCTGAAGACGAGCGGATGAAGGTCGATCTCCCGGCCGTCCGAAGCGGTGACGACGCATCGGATGGGCCTGTGGTCGAGGCTCTCCTCGAAACCCGCCTCGGAGAGAACGCTCATCACGAGGGGCTCCTGATCCTGCCGGTGCATGAGGTCCACGTCGCGATGGTCTCGGGTCTGTTCGCCGATCAGAGCGTCGATTCCCCAGCCTCCGCCGATCCAGACGTCTGTCCCTGCCTGTCGCAACCGGGCCAGGACGGACAGCACTTCTTCAGCGGTCATCACGTGCCGCAGGCTAGGAGGGATCGCCTCGGGCGGCGAACGAATTACCGCGACCGCGGTCATACGGAATCCGCGCAGCGGAACTCCGCCTCCTGAGTCGCTTTCATCCGGGCCCGCGCCCGGCGTTCGTCCCAGAACCCCATCCCGATCAACAGCAGTACGGCTGTCAGAGCGAAGGCGGCGGCCACGGCGTTGAACCCGAGGTAGCCGCCGCTGCCCGCGACCAATGTCCCGTCGTCCAGCACGCAGTCGAAGCCCAGAGGAAGGTACGACGGTTCGTGTCCGGCGAGGTGGCCGAGTGTTTCGGAGCCCAAGTGGCGGCACGGTTCAGCGGGCGCCGAGTTCGCGCCGGACGCCGCCTCCGTGGCGGCCCACTGGACCAGGCCGAGCCCGATCACGTAAACGAGCACAGCCGCGGCCGCGGCCATGACCGCGCACCAGCGCAACAGGTCCCGGCCCCAGGCGGCACGGCGTCCGGGAAGAGCGACCGAGACCAGTTTCACCAGCACCGCGACGCCCCAGAGCGGGACGGCGAGGAACGCGCCGTACATCAGCAGGATGAACACGCTTCAGCACCCTCTCGAACGCCCGACGATCATCGACGACTTGCGGCGCGGTGAATTCCCCCGGGCGGCTGTCACACTTTCGCGCCGCGCTCCGTCAGTGCAGTGAAACGACGGCAGCAGCAGCGACAAGGAGCGGAACCATGACGACGGAAACCACGATCGAGGCCCGTATCGACAGCCCCGCAGCGCTCATCCCCGAGGCCATGCCGCACATCCTCGGGTTGCTCAAGGCCGTCCACAAGGGTGGGGTCGACGGGAGCACGCTGGAGTTGGTGCATCTGCGGGCCAGCCAGATCAACGGGTGCAGTGTGTGCGTGTTCGGGGGCACGGTCAGCGCGCGCAAGGCGGGGGTGAGCGAGGAGCAGTTGGCGTCGGTCGCCGCGTGGCGCGAGGCGCCGTTCTTCAGTGCGGCCGAGCGGGCGGCGCTGGATCTGGCCGAGCACGCGACCCGGCTCGCCGACCGGAGCGACCCGGTGCCGGACGCCGTGTGGAACGAGGCGGCGCGGCACTACGACGACAAGCAGCTCGCCGCGATCACGCTGATGGTCGGTGTGACGAACCTCTTCAACCGGCTCAACGCGACGACGCGGCAGCCGGCCGGGCAGACCTGGTAGGCCGCTCGGCGGGCGGTGCCCGATGTGCGCGTGTGGCGCGGGGCGCGGGCGCGGGGTGCGGACGCTGGGTGGGAGGGCGTGAGGTATGTCTCTCTCGGCTCCCCCTCGACTCCTCCTCGACTCCGCCTCGTCTCCTCGCGGCCCGCGCCGTCGTACGTCCCGGGTGCGTTCGGCGCTGGTCGCCGGGTTGCTCGGCTGTCCGGTCTGTTGGTGTGCGGGTTCGCGGCTCCGGTCTGTCCTGAGCCGGGAGCCGTCGGGCGGGCCCGTGAGCTGGCCGCCACGGCCGGTCCTGACACGCCTCGACGGCGTGGTCGGCGACCGGATGACGCTGCCCGGGTCACGTACGCGTCGCCGCGACGAAGAACGACCTCGTCGTGAGGCCGTACAAGTCGCAATTCCTGCCGGGCAGTTCGCCGCAAGTGGTGCGCAACCCTCTGGTCCAGGACGCCTGCGTCTTCGACTTCGACTTCGCCCTCCACGGCACCATCGAGCGCCACCCCGCGGTGCTGCGGTTCGCGGCGCTGCGGTTCGCGCTCAACGCCCTCGACCCGGCGCACGCCGTCCCCGGCTGCGACGCGTGAAACATTTCCCGGGGGCCACCGCATCTAACAGGTGTAGGTGAGACGAGGGGGAGGGTGCCGCGGATGAGGCGGTCGCTTGAGGGGGCGTTTCGTGAGTTCGCCGAAGCCAGGAGCGGGCAGTTGTTCCGCTCCGCGTGTCTGCTGACCAGTGGGGACACGCATCTGGCCGAGGATCTGGTCCAGGAGACCCTGGGCCGGATGTACATCGTGTGGGGGCGCCGGACGGCGCGGCTCAACAACCCTGCGGCGTACGCACAGACCGTGCTCATACGTTCCTTCCTGGCGCACCAGCGTCGCCGTTCCGCGGGCGAACGCCCCTCTGACGAGCTTCCCGAGACGGCGGCGGCGGGGGCCGGTGACGCGTCCCTGCGGCTGACCCTGCTCGACGCGCTGCGCCAACTGGCGCCCACGGACCGGGCCGTTGTGGTGCTGCGCTACTGGGAGGACCGGTCCGTCGAGGAGACCGCGGACGTGCTGCACCTCAGCTCGGCCGCGGTGCGCACGCGCAGCACCCGGGCGCTGGCCCGGCTGCGCGAGCAACTGGGCGGCACGATCGGGGAGTTCGCCGGGCGCTGACCGGCGCCGGTACCTACTGACCGTACAAACAACTGACCGTGCATACAGCTGTGGAGAAAGGTGGTCGGGATGTCCGCTGCGGACGGTGACAGCCGGGACGGGTTCGAGGACGGACTCGAAGAGGCGCTGCGGCGCACCGGGGAGGGGTTCACCGCCGAAGGGCGGGCGCTGGTTGACGGAGGAGTGCTGCGCGGCCGCCGTCGGCTGCTGCGCAGGAGGGTGGGCGCGGTGACCGGCAGCGTGGCCGCGCTGGCCCTCGTCGGATTCGGCACGTCGTACGCCACCGGGTCCATCGGAGGCGACGGCTCCGCCGACCGGCAGAGCGGCGTCGCCGGAAAGCCGACGCCCGCCGCGAGCGAGAAGCCGGGCGAGAAGCCGGGCGAGAAGCCGGTCGACAAGAAGAAGGCCGCGCACGGGGACGGCCCGGCCGTCTCCAAGGCGGACGTCATCAAGATCCTCGAAGGCCTGCTGCCGGACGGCAAGGTCAGCGGGCAGGACGGGCGCGGGACGTCCGACCAGCCCGGACCGCTGGCCACGCTCGTGTTCGACGACGGGAAGGGGGCCGGGGCGATCTCGGCGAGCGTCGGCGCCGTCGACCCGCACGGGGCCACGGTCGAGGAGCAACTGACCTGCCCCGACAAGGCGATGACGAACTTCGACTCGTGCACGACCGAGACGCTGGCCGACGGTTCGCGGGTCCTGCTGTACCGCGGATACGAGTACCCGGACCTGCGGGTGAAGACCAAGCTGTGGAGCGCCTTCCTTTTGACGCCGAAGGGCTACACGGTCAGCGTCAGTGAGTGGAACGCGCCGACGGAGAAGGACTCCGCCACCACCCGGCCCCAACCGCCGCTGAGCATCGCTCAGTTGAAGGCCGTGGTCGGCTCGGCGAAGTGGCAGCCCGTGATGGACGCCCTCGGTGAGGCGCCCGCCGAGGCGGCCGCGCCGCCGATCGCCCAGGGCACCGAGAAGGACGTGCTGCTCAAGACGCTGAAGTCGCAGCTGCCGCAGCGGGCGAAGGTGGTCCGCGAGGGCGGGCAGGAGTCCGAGTACGTGTATGTCGTCGTCGACGACGGCAAGGGCGAGAGCCTCGTCCAGATCAATGTGCAGCCCCACATGAGCGATGGGGGCGGCCAGCTCTACGGGGACGACACCCAGACCCTGCCGGACGGCACAAAGGTGCGCGAGCGCAAGGGGAACGGGGACGACAAGGGGGGCGCCGGCATGGTGCAGTGGACCGTCGACACCCTGCGCAAGGACGGGTTCAGGGTCGTCATATCGGCGTTCAACTCGGGCTCGCAGGTCAAGGACGCGACACGGGCCGAACCCGCTCTGACGATGGCCGAGTTGAAGAAGATAGCCCTGTCGGACGCCTGGCGCGGATAGCGGACCGGGCGGGGCCCGTTCATTTGGCGTCGGCGTAGCACTCCACGACCGCCACGGTGAACGGGAACCGCGTCGGTGTCTCGCCGAACGTCAGGCGCCCCGCGAGATCCGCGGCCTCGCGGATCGCCTCGGCGACCTGCTGCGCCTCCTCCTGCGGGCAGTGCACGATCACCTCGTCGTGCTGGAAGAAGACCAGCTCGGCCGCGAGGTCGGTGAGGGAGCGGCGCAGCGCGCCGAGCATCAGCAGGGCCCAGTCGGCGGCGCTGCCCTGCACGACGAAGTTCCGGGTGAAGCGGCCGCGGGCGCGGGAGCTTGAGGACGCGTAGCCGTACGGGGAGTCGCCGCCGGAGCCGCCCGTGCCACCTGCCCCGCCGGAGCCGCCCGTGCCGCCTGTGCCGTCCACGGACTGCTGATCGGGGTCGGCCTGAGGGAGGCCGGCCTCGCCGAAGTCCTGGTCGGCGGTGCCGACGGCGGGCGGGCAGGTGCGGCCGAGCCAGGTGCGCACCAGCCGGCCTTCTTCGCCGGCGCGGGCCGCCTCGTCGACGTAGGCGACGGCCTGCGGGAAGCGGCGGCGCAGCAGGGCCAGGTTCTTCAGGCCGTCGCCGGAGGTCTGCCCGTATATGGCGCCGAGGACGGCGATCTTGGCCTGGTCGCGGTCCCCGGAGAAGGCGCGGTCGGAGATCGCCTGGTACAGGTCGGCGGCCTGTCCCGCGACCTCCATGAACGCGGGGTCGCGGGAGATCGCGGCGAGGACTCTCGGCTCCATCTGGTCCGCGTCGGCCACGACGAGGCGCCAGCCGGGGTCGGCGACCACGGCGCGGCGGATGACCTTGGGGATCTGCAGCGCGCCCCCGCCGTTCGTCGTCCAGCGTCCCGAGACGCTGCCGCCCGGGAGGTACTCGGGGCGGAAGCGGCCGTCCCTGACCCAGTCCTGGAGCCAGGACCAGCCGTGCGCCGTGTAGATCCGGTACAGCTTCTTGTACGCGATCAGGGGCGCGACGGCCGGGTGGTCGACGGACTCGATCTCCCAGCGCCGGGTCGACGTGATCTTGACGCCGGCCTGGGCGAAGGCCTTCACGACGTCCGATGGGAGATCGGGCCGGACACGGCGGCCGAAGGCGGTGGAGATCTCGTCGGCCAGTTCGGCGAGGCGGCGGGGTTCGCCGCCGCCCGCGTACCGGTCGCCGAGGAGTTCCTGGAGCAGGGCGCGGTGGACGTCGGCCCGCCAGGGCAGGCCCGCGGCGTGCATCTCGGCGGCCACGAGCATGCCCGCCGACTCGGAGGCGGTGAGCAGCCGCATCCGGTCGGGCAGGCCGGTCGCGTCGTGGCGGCGCTGCTGGTCGGCGTAGACCTCGACGAGGTCGGTCAGGGGTACGTCGACGGGTGGGCGCGGTTCGAAGAGGGAGGACTGGGAGCCGGGGGCGGCGACGCGGGGCGGCGGGTCCTGCGGGACGGGTCCGCCGCGCAGGCGGGCCAGCGCCGCGGCGGCGGACCGGGGTTCACCGTGCCGACCCGCGTGGGCGATGAGGAGGTTCTCGGCGGCCTCGATGTCGTAGCAGCGCGGGACGGTGAGGCCGGCGGCGAGCAGCCGGGGGTAGACGGCGTGGGTCTCGCGCCAGACCCAGCGGGTGACGTCGGGCCGGGAGCGGACGGACTCGGCGAGGTCGGGCTCGCGGACGACGGGACCGGCGGGCAGGCCGTCCGGGCCCAGCGGCACGAGGTCGGCGCCGCCGTGCTCGGTGGGGGCCAGGGCCCAGCGTTCGTTCACGTGGCCGAGTGTCACATTCGGCACTGACATCGCGGCTGAAGCGGGAGGGGCGGGGAAGGGAGGGGCGGGGGGGCAGGGGGGGGGAGGGGAGCCCCCCCTCAGCAGAGAAAAGCCCTCCCTCAGCTGTCCCCGCCCTCCTCGATCAGCCGCCGTACCTCCCGGTCGATCAGCCCGAGTCGGGCCTCCGCGACCAGGGGCACCGCTCTGCGTTGTCGTCGCGCCTCGTGGACGTCGATGTCGACGGTGACGAGGCCCGGCTCCCATTTCGGTGCCTGGGCGACGACGGTGCCGCGGGGGTCGACGACGCGGGAGCCGCCCCAGAAGGAGGCGCCGTTCTCGTTGCCGACGCGGTTCACGAAGACGACCCAGCACTGGAGCATCTTCGCCGTGTAGGCGAGCAGCGTGTCCCAGTACAGGCCGGTGTCCATGGCTTCGGGGTCGAGGGTGGCGGCGCTGTTCGCGGGGACGATGACGACCTCGGCCCCGTCCTGCACGGCGAGCCAGGGCAGGACGGGCTGCCAGGCGTCGTTGCAGACGAGTGTCGCGGCGCGGCCGTGGCCGCCGGGCAGGTCGTAGGCGCGCAGGTGCTGGCCGGGGCTGACGTGCTTGCGTTCTTCCCAGGCCAGGTAGTTCGGCAGGTAGAGCTTGCGGTGGGAGTGGAGGAGGGCGCCGCCCGCGTAGTAGGCCGAGGTGTTGTGGGCGCGCAGGCTGGTGTGTTCGTGGAAGCCGACCAGGACGTCGGGGCCGGTGTCCGGCGCGGTCAGGGTGAGCAGGCGGGGGTCGTCCGCGGTGATCGACGTGTCCGCGTTCAGGGCGCCGAGGTGGTAGCCGTGGAGGCTGAGCTCGGGGAAGACGACGAGGTCGGCGTTCTGGGCCGCGGCCTGGGTGATGTGTTCGCGGGCTGTGGCGAGGTTCGCGTCGACGTCACCCAGCGCGCAGTCGGTCTGTGCCAGAGCCACTCTCATGTGCCCGAGCCTCGCAGGGTTGGCCTGCGGCGGCATCTTGACCTTCGGGGTGGCCGTGTTCCCCGGGGACAGGGTGTCGTTGGTGCATCGTGGGTGGCTCGTACCGTCTGTTCTCGGTGTCCGTCAGGGGCGCCCGGCTGGAGGCCTGTCTTGCCGATCCACCGTCGTGGCTTGCTCACCGGAACCGCCGTCCTCGCCGGCGGTCTGGCCGTCGGTTCGGGGACCGCGCGGGCCGCCCGTGACGGCGACCTCACCCGCCGCCTCGCCGCCCTGGAGCGGCACCACGGCGCCCGGCTGGGCGTGTTCGCGTACGACGTGCGGACCGGGGCGGTCGTCCGGTACCGGGCCGACGAGCGGTTCCCGATGTGTTCCACCTTCAAGACGCTCGCGGTCGCCGCGGCGCTGCGTGATCTCGACCGGCGCGGTGAGTTCCTCGCCCGGCGCGTGCGCTACTCGCAGGCCGACATCGACCGTGCGGGCGGCGCGCCCGTCACCGGCAGGCCGGAGAACCTGGCGCACGGCATGACGGTCGCCGAGCTCTGCGCCGCCGCTGTCTCCTTCAGCGACAACACCGCGGCGAACCTGCTCCTGCGCGCGCTCGGCGGCCCCACCGCGGTGACCCGCTTCGCCCGTTCGGCCGGCGACCGCGTGACTCGGCTCGACCGCTGGGAACCGGAGCTGAACTCCGCCGAGCCGGGTCGCGTCACCGACACCACCACCCCGCGCGCCATCGGCACCACGTACGCCACAATCGTCCTCGGCGGCGGACATGGCGGCGGATACGGCGGCGGAGGCGGCCGCGGAACCGGCCGCCTCCTCGCGCCCGACGACCGTGCCCGCCTGACGGGTTGGCTGCTCGGCAACACCACGAGCGGGGAGCGTTTCCGTGCCGGGCTGCCCGACGGCTGGGTGCTCGGCGACAAGACCGGCACGGGCTCGTACGGCACGGCGAACGACGTCGGGATCGCGTGGAAGCCCGCCGCGGACACTTCCCGTCATGCGGACCCCGTCGTCCTCTCCGTCCTCACCACCAAGCCCGACAAGAACGCCCGGCCGGACAGTCGACTGGTCGCCCGCGCAGCCGAGTTGATCACCGGGGCCCTCGGCTGAGCGGTGCCACCACCGGCGTGCTCTCGTGCTGGTAGATGATCGAGCTGCGGAACGTGACGACCTCGCGGCGCGGGCTGAACCGGTTCGTGAGGAGGGCGTGGAGCTGGTCCACGTCCTGCGCGGCGACGTGTGCCACGAGGTCGTCGCCGCCCGCGACGACGTACACCGTGAGCACTTCCGGGAGCCCGGCCACGTAACTCTTGATGCTCTCGATGACCTCGCGGCTCAGCGGGCGGATCTGCGGGAAGATCAGCGCCTGCACGCGGCGGTCGAGGGCCGCGAGGTCGACGGTCGCGCGGTAGCCGGTGATGACGCCCCGGTTGCGCAGCGCGCCTCCCGGCTCGGTGCGAGCCTCGGCCGACAGGGCCTGCTGCCCCGCGCCGTCGGAGGGTCGCGGCGGGTCGGTCTCGCCGCGCTCGCCACCGTCTCGGCCGCCGTCACTCTCGCCAGCGCTGCCGGCGCGGTCCCCCTTGCCGCCCTGCTGCACGCCACGTCCGCCTGCCTGGTCGCGGTCACCGTGGCCGGTCTGGGGGCGGCGACCAGACTGCTGCCGCGCGGGACGGCGCTGCACCGGGGCGCCGTCGTGGGCGGCGCGGTGACGGGCGCGGTGTTCTGCGGCCGCGTACCTGCTGCTGCCCGTACTGCTCGCGCCGACGGCGGATCGCGTACGGGCCCGAACTGGCCTCGCCCGCCAGCCGGTTGACCGTCAGCGACCCCAAGCGTCCGTGTAGGCCTCGCCCGCCGGCTGGTTGACCGTCAGCGACCCAAGGCCTCCGTGTAGGCCTCGCCCACCAGCCGATTGACCGTCAGCGACCCAAAGCCTCCGCGTAGGCCTCGATCGCCGGCCGCGGCGCACGCCCCAGAAGCTCGCGCAGCGCCGACCGCTCGCCCGCCGCGATCCCGGAACCGTCCATGAAGCCCGCCGCGATCGCCGAGTACGTGCCCACGAGCATCGGCACCTGGAACGCCAGGGCGCCGGAGTCGGCGATCCGGGTACGGGCCTCGGCGAGCGTGCCCGGCGCGTACGCCGCCCCGCTCGCCGCCGCCAACTCGGCGCCGCCCACGGCCACTTCACCGATCAGCTCGTACGTGCGTCCCGCGTGCGCCGCGGGATCGAGGGCGACCCGGGCGGCGACCTCAGCGAGGTCGGCGCGGGCGACGGCGGCGAGCCGCCCCGTGCCGAGCGGCGCGCTGATCACACCGTCGGCGTCGGGCGCGGCGAGGAAGGAGAGGAGCTCGGCGTAGAGGCCGTTGCGCAGCACCGTCCAGGACGGGAGGGTCGACTCGCGCAGCCGGCGCTCGGTCCAGCGGTGGGCGAGCGCGTACGTGAGGTGGTCGCCGTCGCCGGACAGGCTCGTGTAGACGACGTGCCGCACGCCCGCCTTCTCGGCCGCCGTGATCGCCGCGTCGTGCCGGGCGATGACGGCGTCGTCCTCCCCGTAACCGGCCGAGATCAGCAGTAGCGTCGTCACCCCGTCGAACCCGGCCGTCAGGGACGCGGGGTCGTCGAAGTCGATCCGCCGCAGGCCCTCCGCGTCCGCGGGCGCGCGGGTCCCGAACAGAACGTCGTCGCGGCCCGCGAGCCGCTGTGCGATCAGCGTGCCCAGTTCGCCAGAGGCGCCTGTGACCAGCAGCATGGAAGATCCCCCTCGTCGAGTGCCTTGTCGGTGCTGAGACCATCGTGGGGGCGCGGGAGCGGCCGCGGAAGGAGGCAGTTTCATGTCAGTAGGGCACACCGGGGTAACCACTCCGGACCCGGTCGTCACCTGTGAGGACCACGACGACTGCGGGATCCGCGACGTCCTCGACCGGCTCGGCGACAAGTGGTCGGTGCTCGTCGTCGTCGAACTCGCTTCGGGCGTACGGCGGTTCAGGGAGCTTCAGCGCGCCGTCACCGGCATCTCGCAGCGCATGCTGACGCTGACGGTGCGCCGCCTGGAGCGCGACGGACTGCTCAGGCGGACCGTGTACGCCACCGTCCCGCCGCAGGTCGAGTACGAGCTGACCGAGACGGGCCACAGCCTCACGCACCTCATCAAGGGCCTCGCCGACTGGTCCCGCGCGCACAAGCCGGCCATCGCCGCCTCCCGCGCGGCCTGGGACGAGGCCGACCGGGCATGACCGAGACCACGGTCGACCGTGCCTTCGCCGCCGCCCTGTACGCCGAAGACGACACCCGGGCGCAGGGCACGGACACCGGCGCCTCCCTCCTCGCCGCCGACCCGTCCGCGGACGCCGAACTCGACGCCCGGGGGCGGGAGTTCGTGCGCCGGGCGTGGGAGCGCGGCTGGCAGCCGGCCGACGTGATCCGCATGGTCGTACGGGAGGAAGGGCTCGACGCGGCGCACGTACGCCTGGCCGCCCGGCTGATCCGCGCCGAGACGGCCCGCTACGACACCCTGCCGCCGCGCTGGTCCGCCCAGCTCGCGGAGCTGCCGGACGAGGCCCCCGCGCCCACGGACCGGTTCTCCGCCGCGACCCGCGCCCTGGAGCTGTACCGGCTGCTGCTGCGGCTGCCGCCGATCGAGCCGGTCGGCCCGGTGCCGGGGGCGTCGGTGACGGCGCCGGTGGCGGGCGATTCCCGCGCTCTCGCCCGGATCCGCGCGCTGCTCGCGAAGGCGGAGGCGACCGGGTATCCGCCGGAGGCCGAGGCGCTGACCGCGAAGGCGCAGGAGCTGATGGCCCGGCACGCGGTCGACGAGGCGCTGCTCGCGTCCCGTACGCATGCGAAGGACGCGCCGGCCGCGTGCCGGATCGGCGTCGACGCCCCGTACGAGACGGCGAAGGCGGTGCTGCTCGACGCGGTGTCGACGGCGAACCGCTGCCGTGCCGTGTGGAACAGCGCGTTCGGCTTCTCGACGGTCGTCGGCTTCGCGTCGGACCTGGAGATCGTGGAGCTGCTCTATACGTCACTGCTCGTGCAGGGCGACGCCGCGATGACGCGGGCCGAGGCGGAGCAGCGGGCGGGCGGCAGAAAGCGTACGAAGACGTTCCGGCAGTCGTTCCTCGCCGCGTACGCCCATCGCGTCGGCGCCCGGCTCACCGCGGTGGCCGGTGAAGTGACCGCGGCGACGGGGGAGGTGCTGCCGGTCCTGGCGGCGCGGGACGTCGCGGTGGCGGACCGGACCGAGGAGATGTTCCCCGAGACGGTGACGACGCGGATGAGGGGCGTCACGGACGAGGCGGGCTGGGACGAGGGCACGGCGGCGGGCCGGCGGGCCCGGATCGACAAGCCCTAGACGCGTCCTGCCGCCCGCTCGATCCGTTCGAGCAGCCGGTGGTGGCGCGCGGCGTGCGCGAAGTCCGGCACCACGGACGTGCCGTCCGCCAGATCGCGGCGGATCTGTGCGTACGCGGCGCCGACGTTGTACGCGTCGGTGCCGCGCAGGGCCGCGAGGCCGGGCTCGAAGTACCGGTCGGGGACAGGGAGTTGGGCGAGCTCCCTCGCCTCGGGGCCGCTCGCCCCGGTGAGGACGTACTCGCCCATCTGGAGGTGCCCGTGGTCGCCGGTGACGACGAGGTCGCCGTCGGTGCCGTTGATCTCCCAGTGGAAGTTGGTGCCGCGGGTCAGGCCGCCCCGGTAGTGCACGGAGGCCACCGCGCCGGAGGCGAGCACCGCGCCGAGCACGACCTGGTCGGCGACGTCGGGCCGGTGCACGATGCCGGTGCCCGGGTCCTTGAGTTCGCGGCGCCGGGTCGCGGTGACCGTGCTCACGGAATCGACGTCGCCCAACACCGACGTCAGCCCGTCCAGGGTGTGCCCGAACGGAATGGTGAGCATGTTGGCGCCCGCGGCCCGGTCGAGCAGGTAGGCGGCGCCCTGCGGGAACTGCGCGCCCCAGCCCCGCCCGGAGGCCACCAGGCTGGTGGAGAGCACCTCGCCGGCGTACCCGTCGGCGACGAGGTCGCGCAGGTAGCGCACGAGCGGCGCGGAGCGCGCCTGGAGGCCGGTGAAGGTGCGCACCCCGCGCCGCGCGGCGAGCGCGGTCAGCTCCTCGGCCTCGGCGAGTCCGGTGCCGAGCGGCCACTCGGAGAACACCGCCTTCCCCGCGGCGAGGGCGGCCTCGATGATCTCCCGGTGGTCGGGCACCTTGACGGTGACGACGACGAGGTCGACCTCGTCGGACGCGGCGAGTTCGGCGGCCGAGCCGAACGCGTGCGGGACCCCGTACTTCTCGGCGGCCTGCCGCGCGGAGGCGGCGCTGCTCGCGGAGAGCGCGCGCACCTCGAACCCGTCCAGCTGCCGCAGCGCGGGCAGGTGGCCACGGGCGGCCCAGCCGCCGCGCGCGGAGAGGCCGACGATGCCGACGCGGACGGGTGGCTGCGGGGACGACGGCATGGCGGGCTCCTCGGGGGCGGTACGACAGCAGGCGGTATGGTGTTCGACGTACGACGAACACAAGATGCGGGGAGTGTACGCACGCCATCGAACACTCTGCAAGATCGACTGAGTGCTCCATGGATCGGCCCAGCGCTCGATGAGTTCCACGGCCCGCGCCGCACGCCCGGACCCCACCTCGGACCTCGGACTCGCCCCGGACTCCACCTCGGAAGGGAAGCCCCCACGATGACGGCCCAAGAGACCGCGACCCCTGCTCCGACCCCGACCCCGGCCCCCGCCGGCCATCGCACGGCCCCCACCCACGTCCACCCCCGCGAGGTCTCCCTGGAGTCCGCCCTGCTGGCCCTCGCGGACCCCGTCCGCCGCACCCTCGTACGGGAACTGGCCGCGTCCGGCCCCTGGCAGCGGACCTGCGGCACCTTCGACGTCCCGGTCACGAAGGCCACGCTGAGCCGCCACTTCGCGGTGCTGCGCGAGGCGGGGCTCCTGGAGCAGAAGGATGCGGGGGCGCGCCGCCTGAACCGGCTGCGCGAGGAGGAGTTCGGCGAGCGCTTCCCGGGCCTGCTCGACCTGGTCCTGCGCGACGAGGCCTGAGCGCGGGCCGGACCGCGGGGCGCGAGCCCGGCTGGCCGATTTAACGGCGTATGACCGTATTCTGGCGAGGTGAGCTGGTTCCGGGCGCTGAAGGACACCACGCGCTCGGGCCTGACGGTCGAGCGCAAACGTCTGGAACCCCTGATCGCCCTGCGCGGCGCCGCGGGCCTCGCGATCGTGCTCACCGTGGCCCTGACCCTGTTCGGCCCGGCGGTGGCGGCGGGCTCGGCGTTCGGCGCGTACCAGGCGGCGATCGCCACGTTCCAGCGCAGCTGGCGCCCCCGCCCCGAACTGGCCATCGCCTCCGGCGCGAGCCTCGGCCTCTCCACGTTCCTCGGCTACCTCACCGGCTCGCACCTCTTCCTCTTCCTGCCGCTGCTCGCGGTGTGGACGTTCCTGGCTGGCCTGGCCTGGGCGGCGGGCCCGACGATCGGCATCATCGCCTCGTCGAACGTCGCGATGATGCTGGTCACCATCACCCTGCCGACGTCGATCGGCCAGGCGGCGGGCCACGCGGCGATGATGGCGTTCGGCGGCCTGGTGCAGGCGACGCTGGTGATCCTCTTTCCCGTACGGAGATGGGGAGCGCACCGCGACGCGCTGGCCGACGCGCTCGCCGCCGAGGCCGACTACGCGCGGCGGCTGCGGCACGACCCGGTCGCGCCGTTCGACCCGCAGCCGCTGATGCTGGCCCGCAGCGCCGCCGCGCTCACCCCGCGCCAGGCCCGCACCCGCCCCGCCCAGCTGCACGGCACCCGCGGCATCGCCGAGCGGATCCGCCCGGTCCTCGCCTCCCTCGCCGACCCGGCGGTGGGCGTCCCGGCCGACGGTCCGGAACGCGACCGGGTGCGTGAACTCCTCGCCGCGGCGGGCTCGATCCTCGACGCGGCGGCCCGCGCGATCCGGCACGGCACCCCGGTCACGATCCCGTCGGGCGCGATCGCCGCGTTCCGCACGCCGGACACGGGCGCGATCCTCGCGGGCCCGCCGGCGCGGGCGGCCAAACGCCTCGGCTCACTGCTGCGCGACGTGGTGGAGACGGCGGGCGGCGTCGAGGAGACCCCGGCCGCCACCTGGGCCCACCCGTTCCGCCGCGCCCGCCCCGTACCTCAGCCCGCGCCCCCGCCCCAGGCGAAACCGCTCAGCCGCCCCACGCTGATCCAGCTCCTGCCGGTCGCCGTGCGGGCGATCCGCAAGGAGGCGAGGCCCGGCTCCCCGATCCTGCGCCACGCCACCCGGGTCAGCACCGTCGCGGTGGCCGGCTACCTGATCGGCAACGCCCTCCCGCTCGGCCACGGCTACTGGGCGCCGATGTCGGCCGTGATGGTCATGCGCCCGGACTTCTCGCAGACGTACTCCCGTGCGGTGGCCCGCTTCGGCGGCACCCTCGTCGGCGTCACCGTCGCCACCGGCATCGTCCAGCTCGCCGACCCGGGAACGACGTTGTCCGCCGCGCTCGCCGTCGTCTTCGCGGGCCTGATGTACCTGCTCATGCGCACGGGCCAGCTCGCGGCGCAGGCCTGCGTGGCCATGTACGTGGTGTTCCTGCTCGGCATGGGCGGCGAGGCCTGGGACCAGACGGTCCCCGAACGCGTCGTCCTCACCCTCGTCGGCGGCCTGCTCGCGATGCTCTCGTACGCCCTCTACCCGGCCTGGGAGACCCCGCGCCTGCGCACCCGCCTCGCCGACTGGCTGGCCGCGCTCGGCGAGTACGCGGCCGCGGTCGTCGGCCACTACGCCCGCCCCGAGGGCAAGGCCTGCCCGGACGTCCGCGAGGCCCTGCTGAAGGCCCGGGCCGCCCACATCGCCTGGCTGGAGGCGGCGGCGCGGGCCAAGACGGAGCCCGTACGCCACCGCGGCCTGTCCCGCGCCGCGGCCGACGACGCCGCCGACGCCCTGCATCACCTGGGCCGCGTGGCGATGCTGATGGAGGCGCACCTGCCGGACCGCGACGCCACCCCGGTCCCGGCGGCCGCGGCGCTCGCCGACGCCCTGCGCACGGCGACCGCCGACGGCGCCCGGGCCCTGCGCGAACGCCGGGTCCCGCGCTGGAAGCCGGTCCGCGACGCCCTCGACGCCTGGGACGGCGAGGGCGTCCCCGACCGGGTGGTCCGCCGCGGCGCGGGCCTGCTCCTGGAGACCCTCGAAGACCTCTCGGACGCCCTCGACCACGACGTACCACCGATGACGGTCAAGCCGGCGGACGCGGAGAAGCCCGGCCCGTAAAACCCGTGCCCGGCCCGCAGGACCCGTCAGCCGGTGGGCAGCCCACTGGGAAGGGCACTCGGCAGCCCGCCCGGCAGCTTCCCGTCCTTCGACTTCGTGAACGTGTCCTTCGCCCCGCCGTCCCAGGACACCGTCATCGTCGTACCGTCGCCGGACTGGACGGTGCCGGTGTTGCGCTCGGTGTTCCCGTCGGCGCACTTCAACGCGAACGTCAGCTTGCCCGTGTCGGCGACGCTGCCGGTGCACAGATGCCCGTCGCCGGTGCTCAGCGACGCCTGCTTGCCGCCGACGACGAGCACGACGGCCTGCCCGTCGGTGGTGGCGCTCCAGATCCCCTCGGCATCCTTCGCGGACCCGACGGAGCCACCGCCGTCGGCCGGGGCGGACGAGGAACTCGGCGTCTTCGACTCCTTGTCCTTGCCGCCGCCCCCGTCATCCCCACTGCACCCGCTGACGGCCAGCGCGGCCACGACAGCGGCGGCCCCCGCGACGACCCGTACGTTCCTGATGTGCACGACATCCCCCTACGTCACTGCTGTTGCCCGGGCGGAAACGCCCCGCAAGTTACCAGCAGTCACCAGGAGGACTTGCGGACGCCGGGCAGGAATCCTGCGTGCGCTTGCTCACGCACCCGGATCCTCGACAGCCCGAAGGCCCGCAGATAACCGCGGGGCCGCCCGTCCACACTGTCCCGGTTGCGTACGCGGGTGGCGCTGGCGTCCCGGGGCTGCCGCGCCAACTCGGCCACGGCTGCGGCCCGTTCGGCATCGGTACTGCTCGCCCGCCGCACCACAGCCTTCAATGCGGCCCGCCGTACGGCATACCGGGCGACGACGGCCCGCCGCCGCTCGTCCTTCACGACCTTGCTCTTCTTAGCCACGATCCAGCCCCTCACACACGCACGCCGCGAGCCCGAATCCGGGCGACGGCAGCTTCGATCCCGATGGAATCCACGGTCTTGATCCCTTTGGCACTGAGCCGCAGCCGCACGTGACGGCCCTCGCTCGGCAGCCAGTACCGCTTGCGCTGGACGTTCGGGTCGAAGCGGCGCGAGGTGCGCCGGTGGGAGTGGGAGATGGAGTTGCCGAAGCCGGGGGAGGCCCCGGTCAGCATGCAGTGCGCGGACATGACAGTGATGCACCTCTCGTCAGGAACGGAGCAGCCGCTATTGAAAACGACAGCCATTTTCATATACTAGCCACATGGCACGCAACGAACTCCGACCGGTGATCAAACTCAGGTCCACCGCGGGGACCGGCTTCACGTACGTGACGCGCAAGAACCGCCGCAGCGACCCCGACCGCATGACCCTGCGCAAGTACGACCCCGTAGCGGGCCGCCACGTCGACTTCCGAGAGGAGCGCTGAGCTTCATGAAGAACGGCATCCACCCCACGTACGGTCCCGTCGTCTTCCGGGACCGCGCCGCGAACCACGCTTTCCTGACCCGCTCGACAATGACGAGCGACCGGCTGAGCGGGACGATCGAATGGCAGGACGGACACACGTACCCCGTGGTCGACGTCGAGATCTCGAACGTCAGCCACCCCTTCTACACCGGTAACCAGCGGGTCCTGGACACCGCGGGCCGTGTGGAGCGCTTCGAGCGCCGGTTCGGGAAGCAGGCCGGCCAGAAGCAGTCGGGCCGGTGAACCGACTGCCCGTCGT
The DNA here is from genome assembly GCF_040679615.1 of Streptomyces sp. NPDC052225. NCBI lineage: Bacteria > Bacillati > Actinomycetota > Actinomycetes > Kitasatosporales > Streptomycetaceae > Streptomyces > Streptomyces sp. NPDC052225. The sequence goes on from NZ_JBFAVD010000018.1 coordinate 82,072, forward strand.
GATCGTCGGCGGCCTGCACGCGGATGCGCGGCGGGCCGCCGTCGACGAGCTGCTCACATCCATTCCCGGCAGCGTCGCCCTCCACCACGACCTCTCCACCGCCGTACAAGGCACGGTCGTCAGAGCCCTCCGCGACGCCACCGGAGTCCTCACCACCGGCGAGGCCCCCCTCGTCAACGACTGCGCGTGCTGCGCCCTGCGCGAGGACCTGGTCCCCGAACTGGAACGCCTGGCCGACGCGGGACTCACCCGCCTGGCCGTGGTCGAACTCTGGGACTCGGTGGAGCCCAAGGCGATGGCGGAGGTGGTGACCGGCCACGGCGGCGAACACCTCCCCCTCGCCACCGTGATCACCGCGGTGGACCCGGCGCTGCTCCTGCCCTACCTGGGCAACGGCGACGACCTCATGGACGCCGGTCTCGCCGCGGCCGCCACCGACCAGCGCACGGTCGCCGACACCTGGGCACGCCAGCTGGAGTACGCACCCGTACTCGCCGTCGCGGATTCACCGGAGGCCGACGACGAGGACCGCGCCCTGCTCACCCAGCTGCACCCCACGGCCCACCAAGTACGCCTGGGCAGCGGCACGTTGGCCCCGGCAGCACTGACCGGAAGCTTCGACGTGGAGGCGGCGGCAGCGGCCCAGCACCCGGCCTGCGCCCTGCTGCCCACCGACGCGGACGAAGCAGGCGTGGCGACGATGGTGTGGCACGCCCGACGCCCGTTCCACCCCGAGCGGCTCTACGCGGCCCTGGAGGACCTCACCTGCGCGGCCGCCCGCAGCCGCGGCCGCTTCTGGCTGGCCGACCGCCCGGACACCCTGCTGCACTGGGACGCGGCCGGCGGCGCCCTGTGCGTGGAGAGCGCGGGCCCCTGGCTCAAGGCGCTGCCCGACGCCGCGTGGGACATGGTCCCGCCCATGCGCCGAGCAGCCGCGGCCCTCGACTGGCATCCCGAACACGGCGACTGCTGCCAGCACCTGGTCTTCACATCACCGGGCCTGGACCGCGAAGCCCTGGATCAACTCCTGCACTCCTGCCTCCTGACGGACGCGGAGTACGCACAAGGCAAGACAGCGTGGCGCCACCTGAAGCAAACCCCGGCCTTCGACACGTTCCTGCAACCCGAAGCCTGAGACCACGCACCCGCAGCCACGAACGAACGCGAGGGGACGCGGCGGGGTGCCCCCGCAGGACACCGCAGGAACTCAGCGCCGGATGCGCGACTTCGGTCGTCCGGAGACGACGACACCCATCCGGCCGAGGAGGCACCCCGCCGCGGCCCCGCCCCACTTCACACAGGGGGCGGCTCAGAACGGGAACTGACTCCGCCCGTGCTGCACGGAGATCCACTTCTGAGTGGTGAAGGCCTCAACGGTCGCCTCACCGTTCAACCGCCCGAGTCCGGACCGCTTCTCGCCGCCGAAGGCGACGAGCGGCTCGTCGTGCACGGTCCCGTCGTTCACATGGATCATCCCGGTGTCGATCCGATGGGCGAAGGCCACACCCCGCTCGATGTCGCCGGTGTGCACGGCCCCGCTCAGCCCGTACGGAGTGTCGTTGGCGATCCGCACCGCCTCCTCGTCCCCGTCGAACGGAATAAGAAGAGCAACGGGCCCAAAGATCTCCTGCCGCAGCACATCAGAATCAGCAGGCAGCCCACTCAGCACCACAGGCTCCACGAGATTCCCCTCCACAGACCCCCGCACCAACGCGGTCGCCCCCTCCGCGACGGCCTGCTCGACAACGCCCGAGATCGCCTCGGCCTGCGCGGAGTTGATGACAGGCCCGATCACGGTGGCCGGATCGCGGGGATCCCCGGCCCGCAGCGTCTTCACCTTCGCCACGAACTTCTCCGTGAACTCCTTCTCGACCTTGCGGTCGACGAGGATCCGGTTCGCGGCCATGCAGACCTGCCCCTGGTGCACGTACCGGCTGAAGACGGCGGCGTCGACGGCGTAGTCGATGTCGGCGTCGTCGAGCACGGTCAGCGCGCTGTTCCCGCCCAGTTCGAGCACGGCCTGCTTGAACTGCGAGGCGCAGACGGTCGCGACATGCTGCCCGATCTTGTCGGACCCGGTGAACGAGATGACCTTCGGCACGGGATGCGTCAACAAGGCGTCACCGATCTCGGCGATGTCCGTGATGAGGACGTTCAACAGCCCACCCGGCAACCCGGCGTCCTCAAAGATCTTCGCAACCAGCGACCCACCGCAGATCGGCGTGTTCTGATGCGGCTTGAGTACGACGGCGTTCCCCAACGCCAAAGCAGGCGCAACAGACTTAAGGGACAGCAGGAACGGGAAGTTGAACGGCGAGATGACACCCACCACCCCCACCGGCACCCGGTAGACCCGGTTCTCCTTGCCGTCCACGGGTGAGGGAATGACCCGCCCCTGCGGCCGCAGCGCCAACTGCACGGCCTCGCGCAGGAACTCCTTGGCGAGGTGCAGCTCGAACCCGGCCTTGACCCGCGTCCCGCCGAGCTCGTCGACGATGGCCTCGGCTATCGCCTCCTCGCGCTCCTCGATCAGCCGCAGCGCCTTCTCGAAGACGACCCGCCGCGCATACGCGTTGGTCTTCGCCCAGTCCTTCTGCGCCCGCTCGGCGGCCCGGTACGCCTCGTCGACCTCATCCAGCGAGGCGATGGTGATGGAGGCCAGCTTGTCGCCGTTGTACGGGTTGAAGTCGATGATGTCCCACGACCCGCGCCCCTGGCGCCACGAGCCGTCGATGAACTGCCGGTCCAGTTCCGTGAAGTACGCGTGTGCGGACTGTGAGGTCATGGGGAGATCCCTTGCTGCAGCGCCGGTCACCTGATGAGACGTCATCGTACGTCCGAGACTGGGCACTTACAGCAGGAAGCCGATCAACTCCCGCTGCATTCAACCAAATTCGCGCATGACGCTCCGCAGCAGCACGACACTCTCCTCCGGCGACGGACACTGCCCCCGCAGGTCCTCCATCGCCTTCTCGTACTGAGCGACATCCTCCCGCTTGTCCAAGTACAGGGCGCTGGTGAGCTGTTCAAGAAAAACAACATCGGACAGATCGGACTCAGGAAACGTCAACATGGTGAAGGTCCCCGACTCACCGGCATGCCACCCATGGCTGAACGGCATGACCTGCAAGGTCACATGAGGCAACTGCGCGACGTCGACCAGATGCTCGAGCTGCCCCCGCATGACCTCGGCCCCACCCTGCACACGCCTCAACGCGGCTTCGTCGAGCACGATATGGACGTCGGGCGCCCGCTCGGAGACGAGCAGCTTCTGCCGGGCGAGACGCAGCGCGACCCGCCGGTCGATGTCCTCGGCGGCGGCCCCCCGCATGCCCTGGGCGACGACGGCATGGGCGTACGCCTCGGTCTGCAACAGCCCGTGCACGAACTGCGCTTCGTACCCCCGGATCACCGAAGCGGCGCCCTCCAGACCCACGTACGTCTGGAACCACCCCGGCAGCACATCCGAGTAACTGTGCCACCAGCCCGCGACGTTGGCCTCTTTCACGAGGGAGAGCAGGGCCTCGCGCTCGGCCCCGTCCGTGACCCCGTACAGCGTCAGCAGATCCTCGACGTCCCTCGCCTTGAAGCTCACCCGTCCCAACTCCAAGCGGCTGATCTTCGATTCGGAGGCGCGGATCGAGTAGCCGGCAGCCTCTCTCGTGATGCCGCGCGATTCCCTCAGGCGCCTCAGTTGCGAGCCCAGCAGAATGCGCCGCACCACCGAGCCGCTCGACTCCCCAGCGGTCACGTCTCTTCATCCTCCCCATCGGTTCAAGGGCCGAAGTCTGCCATTAAAACGCTCCAGCCCGTACTCGTTCGGTTACAGAAACGGAAAGATCACGAAAGGGCTGCGCAAGAAGTCGTAGGAAGAAATGGTCAAGAAGTGGTACGGGCGGTTCCAAGTCGGGCGCGTGCACGTGCATCTGCCCTTGCATCCGTTGTACGCATTCGGAACGATGGTCGCCACCACCGCTCGCTACGTACGCGAAACTGGGGAGTGCCTCGCATGGGGACGAATGGATCGACCATGCTCGAGCCGTTAAGGCAGGGCCTGCCCCCACTCGACCCCTCGGCCGTCTCCAGCGCCGCATCGTGCGCACTGGCCGCGCGATACGAAGCGGTGGGCAGCGCACGGGAGTTCACGCGCCGCACGCTCGCCGACTGGGACGTCCCGGAGCGCTTCGACGACATCTGTCTCGTCGTCTCGGAGTTGGTGACGAACGCGCTGCGCCACGCGCTCCCCGCGGACACCCCCTACGACCAGGACCCGCCGGTGCGGCTGCACTTGATGCGCTGGACGTCGCGCGTGGTGTGCGCGGTGCGCGACCCCAGCAACGAAAGCCCGGTGGACCGGTACGCGGACGGGGGCGCCGTGGAGGAGGACTTCTCGGCGGAGTCGGGCCGCGGCCTCTTCCTCGTCGACTCGTTCAGCGACAGCTGGGGCTGGCATCCGCTGGCGGGAACACTGAGCGGCAAGGTGGTCTGGGCGCTGTTCGCGCTCTGATCTGCACAGCACGCGCGCACCGAAAATCTACGCGCGTAAGCCACCTGACGACGGGTCAGGTGGCTATCAAATGGTCGAACTCCCCGTCCTTCACGCCCAGCAGCATGGCCTCGATCTCGGCCGGCGTGTAGACGAGCGCGGGCCCGTCGGGGAAGTTCGAGTTGCGGACGGCCACCCGCCCGCCGGGCAGTTTGGCGAACTCCACGCAAGAACCCTGGGAGTTGCTGTGCCTGCTCTTCTGCCAGGTCACGCCGTGCAGCTCCGTGGCCGCCATGCCGTTGTACACGTGATGCACGGTTCGCTCCCGGTGGTGCTGTGACGGTGAACTTGCCCTGGGGCAGATGCGAGAGCAGGGATCGACTCAGCAGAGATCAACTGCCCAACTGTCCAGGATCATAGCTGCGTTCATATGCAGATGCATGGGCAGATGCACGTGCACGCGGGGTGGTCCTCCGGTTACAGCTCCGCCAGCACCTGCCCCAGCGCGCCCATGACATGCGAACGCCACCCGCCGTCCATGATCTTCCGCGCCATCGCCTGTGCCGGATCGTCCGGATCGAATCCCTCGTGCACAAGAATGAGACGCGTCCCGCGCCCTTCCGGCTCCAGCGTCCAAGTGATCGTCCAGTCGGCCGAGTTGGCGGGGGAGCGGTCGGCCCACCGGACGCTGAGCATCCGTTCGTCCTCGTACGCGAGAACCTCGACGTCGACCGTCCCGGAGAAGCCGGTGTTCGGCCGCGGTACGGCGGTCATGGCGTACCGGTGCCCGACGCTGAGCCGGAAGTCCTCGCTGCCCGGCATCATCCAGCGGGCGATCAGCTCGGGCTCGGTCAGCGCGCGCCACACCTTGGCGGGCGGATGAGGGAAGAACTGGTCGACGGTGATGGTGGTGAGATCGCCGCTCTCACCGAGGCCGCTGATGTCATCGGCGTCACTGGGGCTCATGAAGGATCATCGTCGGGCATGGAGTCCAGCACATCCCCGAGACCCATCAGCTTCTGCCGCCAGAACCGCTCGTAGGGGTGCAGCCAGTCCTGCACGTCGGCGAGCGGCGCGGCCTCCAGGCGGTAGATGCGCTGCCGCCCGGCCCGCTCCTCGCTGACGAGGCCGGCCTCCCGCAGCACCTTGAGGTGCTCCGAGAGGCTAGGGCGTGCCATGTCGAACCGGTCGGCTATCGCCTGCACCGGCTGCGGCCCCGCCTCGCGCAGCAGGCGCAGGACCTCACGGCGGGTGCCGTTGGCGAGCGCGGCGAAGAGCCGGTCCTGCCCGGCGGCGGACTCGGACGTGCGCGCGCTCGCGGTGGCCATGGCGGTCAGGCGCCTTCCTTCTCTGTGATGAGCATCAGACCGTTGCCGTCCGGGTCGCGGAAGCCGGCCATCCGGCCCCAGGGCATCTCGTCGGGCCCGGTGACCTCCACCCCGGCCGCGGCGAGGCGCGCGCAGTCGGCGTCGACATCGGTCGTCACCAACATGATCCCCTGTGCCGTGCCCGGCACGGAATTCCCCATCCCGGGCCCGGAGAGCGTGAAGACGGTCTGCGCCCCGGCCGGGGCGACCTGGAGCCAGCGGCCGGGCGGCATCTCCCGGTCCACCCGGACCTCGAAGCCGAGCACGTCGACGTAGAAGCGCAGGGCGCGGTCCTGGTCGGTGACGGGGAGGGTGATGAAAGAGGCGTGAGTGATGGTGTTGGTGCGCTCGTTGTTCATGCACTCCACGATACGTAGGGAATTTCCTACGCGTCAAACGTAGGGGATCCCCTACGCATGCGTCCGGGCCGATGCGGCAGGCCATACTCTGGAGCGCATGTCAACGATCCGGCTCCTGGTGCTCGGTGCCGTACGCCAGCACGGCCGCGCGCACGGCTACCAGGTGCGCGCCGACCTGGAGTACTGGGGCGCGCACGAGTGGTCGAACGCGAAGCCCGGGTCGATCTACCACGCGCTCAAGGCGATGGAGAAGCAAGGCCTGCTGCACGCCCACGAGACGGCGCCCTCCACGGCCGGCGGCCCGCCGCGCACCGAGTACGAGCTCACTGAGCAGGGCAGGCAGGAGTACCTCGACCTGGTGCGCGAGGCGCTGACCTCGTACGACCAGCGGCCCGACAACCTCGCGGCGGCGCTCGGCTGCATGGTCGACCTGCCGCGCGACGAGGTCGTGGCGCTCCTGGAGGAGCGGGTGCGCCGCGTCGAGGAGTGGCGGCGCTCGGTCACCGAGTACTACACGCCCGCCGAGGGCCCCGAACAGCTGGGCCACATCGGCGAGATCATGAACTACTGGGTCCACTCGGCCGACACCGGCGCGGAGTGGACCCGCTCCCTGATCGCCCGCGTCAAGGGCGGCGCGTACACCTTCGCGGGCGAGGGCGAGCCGTTCGTGGGCGTCCTCGCGGAGGGCGAGAGGAACCCGTACGCGTAAGGCCGCGTGCACCGCGTCAGTGATGGAAGCCGGTGGCCGCGTCCCGGTCGCGCGTGAACGGGTGCGGCTGCGACCGCAGTTCGGGCAGCAACTGGTCCAGGTCCTCCATCAGCAGATGCGCGAGATCGGACGAGAAGCCGTTGCGGCACACGATCCGCAGCACCGCCAGATCCTCCCGGTGCGCGGGAAACGTGTACGCCGGGACCAGCCAGCCGCGCTCCCGCAGCCGCCGTGACACGTCGAAGACGTCGTACGCCGTGACGTCGGGCGCCGTCGTGAACGCGAAGACCGGCAACTCGTCGCCCCGGGTGATCAGCCGGAAGTCGCCGAGCGCCTCGATCCGTTCGGCCAGGCCGCGCGCCACGTCCCGCGTGGCCTGCTGCACGGCGCGGTAGCCCTCGCGGCCCAGGCGCAGGAACGTGTAGTACTGCGCGACGACCTGGGCTCCGGGGCGCGAGAAGTTCAGGGCGAAGGTGGGCATGTCGCCGCCCAAGTAGTTGACGCGGAAGACCAGTTCCTCGGGGAGCGCCTCGGCGTCGCGCCACAGGGCCCAGCCGACGCCCGGGTAGACGAGGCCGTACTTGTGGCCCGAGGTGTTGATGGAGGCGACCCGCGGCAGCCGGAAGTCCCACACCAGGTCCGGGTCGAGGAACGGCGCGACCATCCCGCCCGACGCGCCGTCCACGTGGACCGGGATGTCGAGCCCGGTCCGCTCCTGAAGGGCGTCGAGAGCCGCGCACAGCTCGGCGATCGGCTCGTACGACCCGTCGAAGGTGGAGCCGAGGATGCCGACGACGCCGATCGTGTTCTCGTCGCACAGCTCGGCGGCCGCGGCCGGGTCCAGATGGAAGCGGTCGCCCTCCATCGGCACCTGCCGCGCCTCGACCTCCCAGAAGGTGCAGAACTTCTCCCAGCAGACCTGCACGTTCACGCCCATCACCAGATTGGGCCGCGCCTCCCGCGACGGGTACCGGTCCGCGTTCTTCAGCGCCCAGCGCCGCTTGAGCGCCATCCCGGCGAGCATGCACGCCTCGCTCGACCCGGTCGTCGAGCAGCCGACGGCGGTCGTCGGATCGGGCGCGTTCCACAGGTCGGCGAGCATCGCCACGCACCGCCGCTCCAGCTCGGCCGTCCGCGGGTACTCGTCCTTGTCGATCATGTTCTTGTCCCGGCACTCGCCCATCAGGACACCGGCCTGCGGCTCCATCCAGGTGGTGACGAAGGTGGCCAGGTTGAGGCGCGCGTTGCCGTCCAGCATCAGTTCGTCGTGGACGAGTTGATACGCGGTCGCGGGCGCGAGCGGCCCGTCCGGCAGCCGGTGCTTGGGCGGCGCGTCGGTCATCCCGGCCGCCGGATTCGCCTCGCCGTAGAAGGGGTTGACGGAGAGCGGACGCTCGTCCGGCTTGCCGTACCGGTCGGCGGGACTCTGGTGCAGCGGTGCCATGGCCGTAACTCCTTCATGGACGGGGGTGAGGGGGCGCGGTGTCAGCGCAACGCCGAGCCGTCCTGCGACAGTTGCATCTGCGGGCGCCCCGTCACCAGGAGCCAGGCGGGCAGGGACGCGATGCACATGAGGGCGATGATCGCGGGGGACGAGACGAGGACGGCGGCCGTGAAGAGGCTGACCCAGCCGGAGCGGGTGACGGCGAGCAGCACGCCGAGCACGCCCGCCGCGATCCCGACCGACGGGTTCACCCCGGGCACGAGCGCGTGCGCGAACAGGCCGAAGGCGGCGCCCACGAAGACCGCGGGGAAGATCCGCCCGCCCCGGAACCCGCACGACGCGGCGATCAGCAGCGCCGCGAGCTTCACCACGGCGAGCAGCGCGAAGGACCCCGCCGAGCGGCCGTCCGGGTCCTCGGCGATCTCCTTGACCTCCTCCAGGCCCTTGAACAGCGTGAGTTCACCGCCCAGCACGCCGAGCAGGCCGAGCACGAGACCGCCGAGCGGCAGCATCAGCATCGGGTGCCGCAGCCGGCGGAAGGCGGCGTGCACGTACGGGAACGCGTACACGGCGGCCATGGCGAGCACCGCCCCCGCGCAGGCGACCACGATCGCCGCGAGGACGTCCTTCCAGTCGGGCTCGGCGAGCGGCGGGAGCCCCAGGTCGAAGGAGGGCGAGGCGACGAGCGTGGTGGTCATCGCGCCCGCGGCGGCGGCGAGCAGCGGCCCGAAGAGGTTGTCCCACAGCGAGCCCTTCATCGGCAGCGGGCGGCCCGCGAGCATCTCGGAGACGAGCAGCGCGGCGGCGATCGGCGTGCCGAACAGGGCGCCGATGGTCGCGGCCGACGCCAGGTTCGCCCACAGCGCGCCCGGCGCCTTCGGCAGGAGCTTGCGGCCGAGCCAGAACATCAGGCCCACGTTGACGGCGATGATCGGGTTCTCGGGGCCGAGGCTCGGACCGCCGGCCAGCATCAGGGCGGCGGCGACGGCGAGACCCGGCAGGACGTACGGGGGCAGCGGCTCCTCGCCGCCGAGGCCCATCGTCGCCGGGTCGGGGCCCGCGTGTCCGGGCGCCTTCCAGATGATCAGGCCGACCGCGACGCCCGTCAGGGTGAGCATGACGATGATCCACAGCGCCGAGTAGCCGCCGATGCCGAGCGCGTCCGGCAGGTGCTCCCACAGCACGTCCTGGAGCCGCTCCGCAATCCAGCTCAGGGCGAGGAACAGCAGGCTGCACACCACGCCGACCACGATCGCGGGCACGACGAGCGGGAGCAGCGTGCGCGCGGACGCGGGCGGCGGGGCGGGGGGCGGAGCCGGTGGCGTCGCGGCGTCGACGGGAGTACTCACGGCGTCACCCTAAGCGGACATACGCCACATAACACCCGGAGAGTCCGGGGCTTGCACCTCACGTGACGTGAGGACCCAAGCTGAACCCATGAGTTACTCCGTGGGCCAGGTGGCCGGATTCGCCGGTGTCACGGTGCGCACCCTGCACCACTACGACGAGATCGGCCTGCTCGTGCCGAGCGAGCGCAACCACGCGGGCCACCGCCGCTACAGCGAACAGGACCTGGACCGGCTCCAGCAGGTCCTCTTCTACCGGGAACTCGGCTTCCCGCTCGACGAGGTCCAGACCCTCCTCGACGACCCGCAGACGGACCCGCGCGCCCACCTCAAGCGCCAGCACGACGTGCTGGTCGCCCGTATCGAACGACTGCAGAAGATGGCCGACGCCGTCGAACACGCCATGGAGGCACAGAAGATGGGTATCCAGCTCACCCCCGAGGAGCGGTTCGAGGTCTTCGGGGACAAGGACCCCGAGCAGTACGCCGAGGAGGCCGAGCAACGCTGGGGCGGCACCGAGGCGTACGCCGAGTCGCAGCGCCGCGCCGCGACCTACAGCAAGGCCGACTGGGCGCGCATGAAGGAGGAGGTCGACGACTGGGGCACGCGCTACGCCGCCCTCGTCGCGGCCGGCACGGAGCCCGCCTCGGACGAGGCGATGGACATGGCCGAGGAACACCGCCTTCATGTGACGCGCTGGTTCTTCGAGGTCCCGTACGAGATGCACATCTGTTTCGGCGACATGTATGTGGCCGATGAGCGCTTCAAGGCGTACTACGACTCCATGGGCGAGGGCGTCGCCGAGCACCTGCGCGACGCGATCCGCGCGAACGCGGCCCGTCACCAGGAAGCGTGACACCGCCCACAGCCGCTACACCATGGGCTCCTGGGCGATGACGACGGCGGTCCCGTACGCGCACACCTCGGCGGCCCCGTCCATCGCCTCGGTCACGTCGAAGCGGAACATGAGCACGGCGTTGGCGCCCCGCGCCCGCGCCTGCTCGATCAGCCGGTCCATGGCCTGGTTCCGCGTCTCGACCAGCGTCTTCGTGAGCCCCTTGAGCTCGCCGCCGATCATCGACTTCAGGCCCGCGCCGATCTGGCTGCCGAGGTGCCGCGACCGCACGGTCAGCCCGAACACCTCACCGATCACCTGCTGCACCCGGTAGCCCGGCACGTCGTTGGTGGTGACGACGAGCACGTCGGACTGCGGGTTCTGGCCGCTGCCGAACTCTTCGATACCCATACGGACAGGTTTGCCACAGTTGACGCACAGTGCATCCTGAGAGGGCCACTGGAACCTGGCACGGCGGACCGGCGTTGATAACTTTGCACCGCCGTTGCCTTTTGCCTGCCCCACCACCCCTCAGGAGCCCGGACCCGTGATGACGCTTGCTCTCGGACCAAGCTGGCTGGACCCGGACCATCTGCTGAACACGTTCGGCATCTGGGGGCTGCTCCTGATCGTGTTCGCCGAGTCGGGCCTGCTCATCGGCTTCTTCCTGCCGGGTGACTCGCTGCTGTTCACCTGCGGCCTGCTGATCACGTCGAACCAGCTGGACTTCCCGCTGTGGGCGGCGATCGCGCTGATCTGCGCGGCCGCCATCCTCGGCGACCAGGCGGGCTACATGTTCGGCAAGAAGGTCGGACCGTCCCTCTTCAAGCGCCCGGACTCCAAGCTGTTCAAGCAGGAGAACGTGCAGAAGGCGCACGAGTTCTTCGAGAAGCACGGCCCGAAGTCGCTGGTCCTGGCCCGCTTCGTGCCGATCGTCCGGACGTTCACGCCGATCATCGCGGGCGTCTCCGGCATGAAGTACCGCTCGTTCCTCACGTTCAACGTGATCGGCGGTGTGCTCTGGGGCGCCGGCGTGACGCTGCTCGGCTCCTGGCTGGGCAACATCGAGTTCGTGCACAAGAACATCGAGGCGATCCTGATCCTGATCGTCCTCGTCTCGGTGGTCCCGATCGCGATCGAGTTCCTGCGCGCCCGCGGCAAGTCGAAGAAGGCGGCCCCGGCCGACCCGGGCACGGTCCCGCCGCCGGCCGGCTCCCAGCGCGGCCGCCACGCCAAGCGGTAGCGGCCTTGAGAGCTCTCTGCGGAGCCCTCTAGAACCCTCGGGTCCGCTTGGCCGCCCGGCGGCCCGAGGCCCCGGGGGAGCGGATGAACAGGCGGGAGATCTCGCCACCGAGGTTCACGCCGATCGCGATGGCCATCGCCAGCGCCGCCGCCTTGGACAGGGAGACGAGCCCCGCGTCCACGTCGTTCTGCGCGATGGCCAGGAGTCCGAAGTACGTCGCCGAACCCGGCAGCAGCGGGCCGATGGCAGCCGTGACGTACGGCAGCGCCGACGCGAACTGGTAGCGCGAGAAGAGCTGGCCGAAGAGGCCGACGAGCCCCGCCGCCGCGGCCGTCGAGGCGACCGGGGAGATCCCGCCCGCGTCGTGCAGGGCGCCGTACACCACCCACGCCACACCGCCGTTGAGCGTCACCGCGAGCACGGTGGACCGTTCCTGCTGGAGCAGCACGGCGAACGCGAGCGACAGCGCCATCGACGCCGCGATCTGCCAGTACGGCCGGTCGACGACCTTCAGCGCCGCCTCCGGGTTGAGCTGCGCGTGCAGCTGCACCCCCACGTACAGCATGATCAGCACGCCGACGACGATGCCGACGAAGAAGTACATGACTTCGAGCAGGCGGGCGGACGCCGTGATGTAGAAGCCCGTCAGACCGTCCTGGACGCCCGCCACGAGCGCCCGCCCCGGCAGCAGCGCGAACAGCCCACCGGTGATCACCGAGGACGCGCCCACATGGACGTAGTCGTCGGCGAGGGTGAGCAGCACCCCGATCGCCGCCGGCGGCATCGCGGCCACCGTGAACTGGTAGAACTCCGGGAATCCGCGCCCCGCGCACAGCCACGCGAGCCGGTCGCCGAGCATCGCGCCGATCGCCGCCGCGATGAACACCAGCAGGTCACCGCCGACGAGGATCGAGGCGGACCCGGCGAGCAGCCCGCTCGCGGCGGTCAGCGCCCACCCCGGATACGGGTGCCGGTTGCGCCGGATCTCGGCGAGCCGCCGGTACGCCTCCTCCAGCGTGACGTCGATGTCCTCGTCGCTGATGTCGTCGACGAGCCGGAACACGGCCGCGAGCCGGTTGTAGTCGGTGCCCCGGCGCCGCACCGTGCGCGACGCCGTCACCGGATCGTCCACCAGCGACGGCTGGAACGAGATCGAGAGCAGCGTGAACGTCACCGTCGGCTCGCACCGGTCGAGCCCGTAGGACCGGCACACGGCGAACATCGCCGCCTCCACGTCCTCGGCGCCCTCACCGCCCGCGAGCAGCAGCTCCCCGATACGCAGCGTCAGGTCGAGCACGCGCGGCACGGCGGGCCCGGCGTCGTCCTCCTTCTGGACCCGCTCCGGCGCGGGCCGCTCGGCGACCGGCATCCGCAGCATCGTGCGCATCCGGTCCTGCCAGGGCGCCTCCTTCGTCAGCCGGACCACGGGGATCCCGTGCGGCGGCGTGAAGGCGGGCGGCGACTGCCGGGCGCTGTACGTCCTCGGCGGCGTGAACGCGGAGCCCTCCGACTCCGCGGCGTCCTGCGGCTGCACGCTCAGCCCCTGCGGGAGCGCGAACTCCGAGGTGGTCGACGACTCCTCGTCCACCACCGGGGGCGCGGAGACGACGCCGATGGGCTGGGTGAACGCACTGCGCGCCTCGTCGGACTGCGGCTTGCGGTCCTCGGCGGACTCGGATTCCCGCTCCGTCACCTCTGGCCTTTCGTGCGACTGCGTATGCGTCTACCTCCCGTACGCCTCAGTATGCGCACGAATACGCGAACGGGCCGCCCGACCCCTTCCGGAGTCGTGCGGCCCGTGCGGGAACAACCGGGGTCAGTGACCGCCCTGGTCCTGAGCGCGCTTGTAGGAACGCTCGATCTCGGCCTCGGCCTCGGTGCGGCCGACCCAGTCGGCGCCCTCGACGGACTTGCCGGGCTCCAGGTCCTTGTAGACCTCGAAGAAGTGCTGGATCTCCAGGCGGTCGAACTCGGAGACGTGGTGGATGTCGCGCAGGTGCTCCATCCGCGGGTCCGTCGCCGGGACGCACAGCAGCTTGTCGTCGCCGCCGGCCTCGTCCGTCATACGGAACATGCCGATCGCGCGGCACTTGATGAGGCAGCCCGGGAACGTCGGCTCGTCCAGGATGACCAGGGCATCCAGCGGGTCGCCGTCCTCGCCCAGGGTGTTCTCGACGTATCCGTAGTCCGTCGGGTAGGCCGTCGACGTGAACAGACGACGGTCGAGGCGGATGCGACCGGTCTCGTGGTCGACCTCGTACTTGTTCCGCGATCCCTTAGGGATCTCGATCAGAACGTCGAACTCCACCGGTGGCTCCTCCATGATCAACACAAACGTCTGGTGGTTAAGTGTCCCCTACGCAGGTGTGTGATCGCGAAAGGGGCTGGTCCGCGGTGCCGGAGCCGAAGCCTTCGCAGCGTCTGACAGGGATGGCGAAGACCGCTGCCCAGTCTGTTGCGAAGTCCAAGACCAAGCACGTCACGGTGGGTGCCACCGCCGTGGGCCTGGCCCTCGCCGCTGTCGTGGTGGCGACGGCGGGCCCCTGGGACTCTTCCGGTCAGCGTAAGGCCGAGGTGGTCCGGGCGGCTTCCCGGGGCGGCGGGGGTGGCGCAGATCACGGCCGTACGTCCCCGGGGGCCCCGTCCGCCGCACCCAGCGCGCCCGCCGTGCTCGCCGCCCCCGGAGCGTCCGTACCGGGCCCGACGAAGCGCGCCCTGGCCGACGTCCTCGACCCGCTCCTGAAGGACCCGTCGCTCGGCACCCACCGCACCGCCGCGGTCGTCGACGCCGTCACCGGAAAGAGCCTCTACGGAAAGTCCGCGGGCGACGCCCTCACCCCGGCGTCCACCACGAAGCTCGCCACCGCGGTCGCGGCGCTGTCCGCCGCGGGCCCCGACCACCGCATCGCCACCCGCACCGCCCTGGAGCCCGACTCCGGGGAGCTCGTCCTGGTCGGCGGCGGCGACCCCACCCTCACGGCCCGCGAGAAGAATCCTTACGGTGCCGCCGACCTGCGCACCCTCGCCGACGACACCGCCGCATCGCTCAAGAAGAACGGCACCACCGAGGTCACCCTCTCGTACGACACCTCGCTCTACTCCGGACCGACGACCCACCCCATCGGCCCGAACGAGAACCTCGCGCAGGTCAGCGCCCTGATGGTCGACGAGGCCCGCACCGACGACTCCAGCAGCGGCCCGGCCCCGCGCGCGGCCGACCCGGCGACCTCCGCCGCCGGAAAGTTCGCCGACCTGCTCCACGACCGCGGCATCAAGACCAAGGGCACCCCGGGACCCGGCAAGGCCTCCGGCCGGGCCGAGGACGTCGCGAAGGTCGAGTCGCCGCCGCTGTCCGCCCTGGTCGAGCGGATGCTGACGCACAGCGACAACGACATCGCCGAGGCCCTCGCCCGCCAGGTCGCGATCGCCGCCGGCGAGAGCCACGACTTCGACGGCGCGGGCCAGGCGATCAAGAAGCAGCTGGACACGCTCCAACTGCCGCTCTCCGGCGCCCACTTCTCCGACGGCAGCGGCCTCGACCGCACCGACAAGGTCTCCGCCGACCTGCTCACCGCCCTGCTCACCAAGGCCGCCGACCCCACCCGCCCCGAACTGCGCTCCGTCCTCACGGGCCTGCCCGTCGCCGGTTTCACCGGCACGCTCAGCAGCCGCTACGAGGACGAGGCCGACGCCTCGGGAACGGGCCTGGTACGCGCCAAGACCGGCACCCTCACCGGCGTGAACACCCTCGCCGGCACGGTCGTCGACGCCGACGGGCGCCTCCTCATCTTCGCGTTCATGACGGAGGGCACGGCGATCCCCGGCTCGGCCCAGGCGGCACTCGACCGCCTCGCCTCCTCCGTCGCCAACTGCGGCTGCCGCTGAAGGTCAGGGTTTCCTCCGGGTTCAACCCCCTCCGCGTACCCGAAGGGTCACGTACCGTTGACGCATGACGAGCATCGGCGGTGCTGCCTCTTCAGGGATGGTCGACTGGAACCTCGCGGTGGCGACCGCGACCCGACTCGTACGACCAGGCCCGGAGGTGAGCCGTGACGAGGCCCGCGCCGTCGTCTCGGAACTGCGGCGCCACGCCAAGGCCTCCGAGGAGCACGTCCGCGCGTACACCCGCCTCGGCACGGAGGACGCCCACGACACCCCGATCCTCGTCGTGGACCGGCCCGGCTGGGTGAAGGCCAACGTCGCGGGCTTCCGCGAGCTCCTCAAGCCCCTGCTCGACAAGATGCAGGAGCGCCGCGGCTCGGGCCCGGGACCGGCGATGCTCGGCGCGGTCGGCGGCAAGGTCACCGGCGTCGAACTCGGCATGCTCCTGTCGTTCCTGTCCTCCCGCGTCCTCGGCCAGTACGAGACCTTCGCCCCCGCCACCCGCGACCTCCCGGCCGCGCCGAACGGCGGCGGCAGGCTCCTGCTCGTAGCGCCGAACATCGTGCACGTGGAGCGCGAACTCGACGTGGATCCGCACGACTTCAGGCTCTGGGTCTGCCTGCACGAGGAGACCCACCGCACCCAGTTCACGGCCGTGCCCTGGCTGCGCGACCACCTGGAGGGCGAAATCCAGTCGTTCCTCGCCGAGACCGAGGTCGACCCGACGACGTTCCTGGAGCGCATCCGCGAAGCCGCCCAGTCGCTGGCCGGCGGACGCCCGGAGGGAGAGGACGGCGAGGCGGCCGACGGCGGCCGCTCGCTCGTCGAGCTGGTCCAGTCGCCCGCCCAGCGCGAGATCCTGGCCCGCCTCACCGCCGTCATGTCCCTGCTCGAAGGCCACGCGGACTACGTGATGGACGGCGTAGGACCCGCGGTCGTCCCCTCGGTCGGCGAGATCCGCGAGAAGTTCCAGCAGCGCAGGCAGAAGGGCGCCTCCCGGCTCGACCTCGCCCTGCGCAAGCTCCTCGGCCTCGACGCCAAGCTGCGCCAGTACCGCGACGGCGAGAAGTTCGTCCGCGCGGTCGTCGACGAGGTCGGCATGGACGGCTTCAACCGCGTCTGGACGTCGCCCAACACGCTGCCGACCAAGGCGGAGATCGCGAAACCGGCGGACTGGGTCGCGCGGGTGCACAACAAGACGGACGGCGCTCACGACACCCCGTAAGCCACGCCCTGAATTGCTCAGGATCACCCATCCGAGGGACCGTAGGCCGTGGGTAGGCGTGCAATGCTCAGGGAACGGCTCGGCTCTGTCACCATCGACACACTCTGCGTGACCGAAATCACCGAGTCACCGTTGAGCGACTGAGCCGTTCTAGTTGATTCCTAGTTGGCGCACCCACCCCCCAGACAACGGAATGAAGGGAACCGGACATGGGTCCCCATCCTGCGGTCGCGGCGATACGCCTGGCGGTCCGCCGCGTCCTCCACGACATCCTCAACGAACACCCCGAAGCCCCCGAACACCCCGCGCCCGTGGTCCTCGTCGCCTGCTCCGGCGGCGCCGACTCCATGGCGCTCGCCTCGGCCCTCGCCTTCGAAGCCCCCAAACTCGGCATCCGCGCCGGTGGCATCACCGTCGACCACGGTCTGCAGCCCGGCTCCGACACCCGCGCCGAGGATGTCGTGCTGCGCCTGACCGCCCTCGGTCTGGCCCCCGCCGAATCCATCGCAGTGGAAGTAGGCCGCGAGGGCGGCCCCGAAGCCGCCGCGCGCGACGCCCGCTACGCCGCCCTGGACGATGCCGCCGAGCGCCACGGCGCCGCCGCCGTCCTGCTCGGCCACACCCGCGACGACCAGGCCGAGACCGTCCTGCTCGGCCTCGCGCGCGGCTCCGGCATCCGCTCCCTGTCGGGCATGGCCGCGGTCTCGGGGGCCGGCGGCCGTTACCGCCGCCCCTTCCTCGCGCTCGACCGGCAGACCGCCCGCAAGGCGTGCCTCGTCCAGCACCTGCCCGTCTGGGACGACCCCCACAACACCGACCCGGCCTATACGCGCTCGCGCCTGCGCCACGAGGGGCTGCCCGCCCTGGAGAAGGCGCTCGGCAAAGGAGTCGTCGAGGCTCTCGCCCGTACGGCCCAGTTGTCCCGCGACGACGCCGACGCGCTGGACACCTGGGCGCAGCAGGCCGCCGAATCCGTACGGGACGCCGCCGGACTCCTCGAATGCGCGAAGCTCTACGCGCTGCCGCCCGCCGTGCGCCGCCGCATCCTGCGCAAGGCCGCCATCGAGGCCGGCGCCCCCGCCGGCGCCCTGTTCGCCCGCCACATCGAAGAGGTCGACCGCCTGATCACCGGCTGGCGCGGTCAGGGAGAGATCAATCTCCCGGGCAAAGTCGTCGCCCAGCGGCAGGGTGGCAGACTGGTCATCCGGCAAGGCTGATCCGGCGGCTCACGTCGCGGCGGCCGGTGGGACGACCGAAAGTGATGCGGGTGGACGCGAAAGACATGGGCACCGACCTCAAGTCGGTGCTCATCACCAAGGAAGAGATCGACGCGAAGCTGGCCGAGCTGGCAGCGAAGGTCGACGCGGAGTACGCGGGCAAGGACCTGCTCATCGTCGGGGTCCTCAAGGGCGCCGTGATGGTCATGGCGGACCTGGCTCGCGCCCTGTCCACCCCCGTCACGATGGACTGGATGGCGGTGTCCTCGTACGGTTCCGGCACCCAGTCCTCCGGCGTCGTGCGGATCCTCAAGGACCTCGACACCGACATCAAGGACAAGCACGTCCTGATCGTCGAGGACATCATCGACTCGGGCCTGACGCTGTCGTGGCTGCTCAGCAACCTCGGCTCGCGCGAGCCCGCCTCCCTCGAGGTGTGCACGCTGCTGCGCAAGCCGGAGGCCGCCAAGGTCGCGATCGACGTGAAGTGGGTCGGCTTCGACATCCCGAACGAGTTCGTCGTCGGGTACGGCCTGGACTACGCCGAGAAGTACCGCAACCTGCCGTTCGTCGGCACGCTCGCGCCGCACGTGTACGGCGGCTGATTGCCCGTCACAGCGGTGGGGAACCCTCACGGGTTTCCCGCCGTTGGAGCATGCGAAGGGCAGATTGTCGGCCGTCCCCTGCGGCTTCGGGTCACAATGCTGGGGTACCGTCCGAAGAACAGTTCTTCAAACAGCTTCAAACAGCCTTATCAAACTCACTATGGCAGGAGGGACGGGGCGACTTCGCTCCGTATGGATGGACGTGAAGCGATACTTCCGTGGGCCGGTCATGTGGATCGTGCTGGCCGTCCTTGCCGTGGTCGTGTTGATGCAGGTCGTCGGTTCGTCCGGCGGCTACAAGACGGTGGACACCGGCCAGGTCATTCAGGCCATCGACGACAACAAGGTGCAGTCGGCCAAGCTGACCACCGGCGATGAGAACACCATCAAGGTCGAGCTCAAGGACGGCCAGAAGGTCGAGGGCTCGAGCAAGATCCAGGCCAGCTACATCGGCGACCAGGGCGTCGAGGTGGCCAAGGATCTCCAGGCCAAGTTCGAGGACAAGCAGATCCCGGACGGGTACACCGTCTCCCCGACCAAGCAGAACGCCTTCGTCGGCATCCTGCTGTCGCTGCTGCCCTTCGTTCTCATCGTCGTTGTCTTCCTGTTCCTGATGAACCAGATGCAGGGCGGCGGCTCCCGAGTCATGAACTTCGGGAAGTCCAAGGCCAAGCTCATCACCAAGGACACCCCCAAGACGACGTTTGCCGACGTCGCAGGTTCGGACGAGGCCGTCGAGGAACTCCACGAGATCAAGGAGTTCCTCCAGGAGCCGGCCAAGTTCCAGGCCGTCGGCGCCAAGATTCCCAAGGGCGTGCTGCTCTACGGCCCGCCCGGTACCGGTAAGACGCTCCTCGCGCGCGCCGTCGCCGGTGAGGCCGGGGTCCCGTTCTACTCGATCTCCGGTTCCGACTTCGTCGAGATGTTCGTCGGTGTCGGTGCCTCCCGTGTCCGCGACCTCTTCGAGCAGGCCAAGGCGAACGCTCCGGCGATCGTCTTCGTCGACGAGATCGACGCGGTCGGCCGCCACCGCGGCGCCGGCCTCGGCGGCGGTCACGACGAGCGCGAGCAGACGCTCAACCAGCTCCTCGTCGAGATGGACGGCTTCGACGTGAAGGGCGGCGTCATCCTGATCGCCGCCACGAACCGGCCCGACATCCTCGACCCGGCGCTCCTTCGTCCCGGCCGCTTCGACCGCCAGATCGCGGTCGACCGTCCGGACATGCAGGGCCGTCTGGAGATCCTCAAGGTTCACCAGAAGGGCAAGCCGGTCGCGCCCGACGTCGACCTGGCGGCCGTCGCCCGCCGTACGCCCGGCTTCACGGGTGCCGATCTCTCCAACGTCCTGAACGAGGCCGCGCTGCTCACGGCCCGCTCGGACCTGAAGCTGATCGACAACCACATGCTGGACGAGGCGATCGACCGTGTGGTCGCGGGCCCGCAGAAGCGGACCCGGATCATGTCGGACAAGGAGAAGAAGATCACCGCGTACCACGAGGGCGGTCACGCCCTGGTCGCGGCGGCGTCTCCGAACTCCGACCCGGTCCACAAGATCACGATCCTCTCCCGAGGCCGTGCTCTGGGCTACACGATGGTCCTGCCGGACGAGGACAAGTACTCGACCACGCGCAACGAGATGCTGGACCAGCTCGCCTACATGCTGGGCGGCCGCGCGGCCGAGGAGCTCGTCTTCCACGACCCGACGACGGGTGCCGCGAACGACATCGAGAAGGCCACCAGTACGGCCCGCGCGATGGTCACGCAGTACGGCATGACCGAGCGACTCGGCGCGATCAAGTTCGGTGGTGACAACACCGAGCCGTTCCTGGGCCGCGAGATGGGTCACCAGCGCGACTACTCGGAAGAGGTCGCCGCGCTCGTCGACGAAGAGGTCAAGAAGCTCATCGAGACGGCGCACAACGAGGCCTGGGAGATCCTCGTCGAGAACCGCGACGTTCTCGACAACCTGGTCCTCGCGCTGCTCGAGAAGGAGACGCTGAACAAGGAGCAGATCGCCGAGATCTTCGCTCCGATCGTGAAGCGCCCGGCCCGCCCCGCCTGGACCGGCTCCTCCCGCCGCACCCCCTCGACCCGCCCGCCGGTGCTCTCCCCCAAGGAGCTGTCACTGACGAACGGGGCGAACGGATCGGCGCCCGCCATCGAGACCACCACCCCGGTGGACACGGTGAAGGAAGAGCGTCCCGAGAGCTGAACCCGCGGGTCCCTTCCGACCCGGAATGCATGCCGCGTCCCCCACGCTTTACGGTGTGGGGGACGCGGCGTTTTGCGCTGCCGCGCGGATGTACGTACAGGAAGAGGCAGCAGATGACCGACCCGGTGACGCTGGACGGCGAGGGCTCGATCGGCGAGTTCGACGAGAAGCGGGCCGAGAACGCCGTGCGTGAACTGCTCATCGCGGTCGGCGAGGACCCGGACCGCGAGGGACTGCGGGAGACCCCGGCGCGCGTGGCTCGCGCGTACAGGGAGATATTCGCCGGCCTGTGGCAGAAGCCCGAGGACGTGCTGACGACGACGTTCGACCTGGGGCACGACGAGATGGTCCTGGTGAAGGACATCGAGGTGCAGTCGAGCTGTGAGCACCACCTGGTGCCGTTCGTGGGTGTCGCGCACGTCGGGTACATCCCGTCCGCCGACGGGAAGATCACGGGGCTGTCGAAGCTGGCCCGGCTCGTGGACGTGTACGCCCGCCGTCCTCAGGTGCAGGAGCGCCTGACGACGCAGATCGCGGACTCCCTGATGGAGATCCTGGAGCCGCGCGGCGTCATCGTCGTCGTGGAGTGCGAGCACATGTGCATGACGATGCGAGGGGTGCGCAAGCCCGGAGCGAAGACCATCACGTCGGCGGTGCGCGGGCAGCTGCGCGACCCCGCGACCCGTAACGAGGCGATGAGCCTGATCATCGGGCGCTGAGGCACCCCGTTCAGGCGGTCGCGGTGCCCTCGGTGTCGTCGTCCTCGGGGAGCTTGCAGACGCGCTCCAGGAAGAGGGCGGCCGCTATCACCGCGATACCGGCGAGGACCGAGAACCCGGCGTAGATCGCCTGATCACGCCGGGCCGGTACGTCGAGGAACTCCAGCAGGAACGCGCCGGTGCCGCCGTACATGCCGGCGACCAGGGCCGCGACCAGCGCGCTCGCCTGGCCGAAGACGAGGGCGCGGGCCGCCATCATCGGGTCGACGCCCTTGGCGCCGGGGCGGCGCTCGCGCTGGGCGCGCAGCCGGGCGCGGATGGACAGCGCCGTCGCGAGAAGGACGGCGGCGATCACCGCGAGGACGATGGGGGCGGCCAGCGGGACCCGCGGCAGCGTGCCGATCGAGTTCCACAGGCGGGCGCCCGCCCAGGACAGGATCCCGGCGACGACGAACAGGCCCGCCAGTGTCCTGATGCGCAGTTGCTTCATCCCCGTTGGTCGCCCCTCTTGGTGTGTTCGGATCTGCCCGCTAGGCCCTAGGCCGTGTCCGCAAAGTCCCTCCTGCCGCGCGACGCCTGGCACGCACTCTCGCCGCACCGGGCGTAAGGCCAGGTACATCCAGTACGAGGCCTTGCACCCGGCACGCCGAGAGCACGCACCAGACGCCGCGCGGCGCGCCCTCCGGGCGAACGGAGGGACTTTGCGGACACGGCCTAGACCCTAACGACTACTCGGGCAGCCGAAGTTCCAGGTCGGCGCGCGGCGCGACGCCGTCCCGGGTCAGGGCGGTGAGCAGCGCCTCGACGGCGCCGCGGCCGGGCAGCTGGGCCTCGGGCTCCACGTCGTGCCAGGGCGCGAGCACGAAGGCCCGCTCGTGGGCGCGCGGGTGCGGGAGCGTGAGGACCGGATCGTCGGAGACGACGTCGGCGTAGGCAACGATGTCGACGTCGATGGTGCGCGGGCCCCAGCGCTCGTCCCGTACGCGGTTGAAGGCCTCCTCGACCGCGTGGGCGCGCTCCAGGAGCGAGGACGGGGGCAGAGTCGTCTTCAGGACCACCACCGCGTTGAAGTACGAGGGCTGGCTGCCGGGCTCGACGCCCCACGGCTCCGTCTCGTACACGGGCGAGACGGCTTTGATGCGGACGCCGGGGGTGTCCTCCAGGGCGTCGATGGCGCCCTGGAGGGTCTCCAGGCGGTTGCCCAGGTTCGAGCCGAGGGAGAGGACGGCGCGCTTGGGGTTGGAGAGGGTGGTGTCGGCCGCGTCCACCTGTTCCACCACGGAGGAGGGAACCGGCTGGACGGTGGGGTCGAACTGAGTCGGGTTCATGCTCGGCTCCGGGTGATGGTGACGGTCACGTCGTCGAAGGGCACGGTGATCGGTGCGTCCGGCTTGTGGACGCAGACCTCGACCTCCAGTACTCCCTCGTGCTTCAGGCACGTCCGGGCGATGCGTTCGGCGAGCGTCTCGATGAGGTCGACGGGCTCGCCCTCGACGACGGCCACGACCTCCTCCGCCACGATGCCGTAGTGCACGGTCTTCGCCAGGTCGTCGTCGGCCGCCGCCGCTCGGGTGTCCAGGCCGAGTACCAGGTCCACGATGAAGGTCTGGCCTTCCTCGCGCTCCTTGGGGAAGACGCCATGGTGCCCGCGGGCCTTGAGGCCGCGCAGCGCGACACGATCCACGCGAATCACTCCTGCAGTCGTCGGTGAAGGCCGGTCCCACCGATGTGCGGTCGGTGTGCCGGCCTCGATCGAATCTACCTGCGAGCACTGACATCGCTCGCCCGCGGGGGCTATGGACACAAGGGCTCGAGGCTGGTAGCCGCCCATACCCAGACGATCGTCGAACCAACCCCCGGCCCGGAATCCCGGCCCTTTCAGGCGCGCCTGCCCACTCAGGCGGGTGACCCGTCGTCGTCCGGGTTGCCTTCGGTGTCGGATTCGTCATCCGACTCGGCGAGCACCGGGGAGGCGTGGTGGGACCAGAGCTTCCAGCCGTCGCGGGTGCGCCGGAACACGTTCGTGGCGACGACGCGCTGGCCGACGAGCGGGCCGAGCTCGTCGCTGTCCTCGGGGGCGGGGCCGCCGCTGAGGATGTTCTCCGTGCACGTCACCAGGGCGGTGTCGGCGACGACGCTGATGTGCACGTCGGTCAGGAAGAACTGGATGTACTCGGTGTTCGCCATGATCAGCGCGTACGAGCGCAGCACCTCGCCGCGGCCGGTGAGGGCCGGCCAGCCGGGGTGCACGCAGCTGATCGAGGTGTCCTCGGCCTCGTCCGGATCGGCGTCCTCGGCGTAGCTGACGTCCTCGGGGGCCAGCCACAGCGAGGTGAGCTCCTCGAAGTCGCCGCGCTCCATGGCTTCGTAGAAGGAGCGGTTGGCCGTGTCGACGGCCTGGGTGTCGGTGCTGGTCACTTGGCTCCCTCGACCGCGCGGGCCACGCGGACCGCGTCGGCGGTGGCCCTGACCTCGTGGACGCGGACCGCCCAGGCGCCCGCGTGCGCGGCGAGCGCGGAGACGGCGGCGGTGGCGGCGTCGCGCTCGCGCGCGGGCGGCGGGGCGCCCTGCTCCGCGGCCAGGACGCGGCCGAGGAACCGCTTGCGGGACGCCGCGACCAGGACCGGGTGGCCGAGGGCGCGCAGTTTGTCGACGTGGGCGAGCAGGGCGAGGTCGTGCTCGGGCTCCTTGGAGAAGCCGAGGCCCGGGTCGACGACGATGTGGTCGGGGGCGATGCCGCCCTCGATGACGGCCTGCACGCGCGCGTGCAGCTCGCTGACGACTTCGGAGACGACATCCTCGTAGACCCCCCGGACGTTGCCCCCCTCCAGGAAGCCGCGCCAGTGCATGACCACGAAGGGGGCGCCCGCGGCGGCGACGACCGGGACCATCTCCGGGTCGGCGAGGCCGCCGCTGACGTCGTTGACCAGGGCGCCGCCGGCCGCGAGCGACTGCTCGGCGACGCTGGCGCGCATGGTGTCGACGGAGACGGTGACGCCCTCGGAGGCGAGGCCGCGCACGACGGGGATGACGCGCTTGAGCTCCTCGTCCTCGTCGACGCGGGTGGCGCCGGGACGGGTCGACTCGCCGCCGACGTCCACGAGGTCGGCGCCCTGGGCGACCAGGTCGAGGCCGTGCTTGATGGCGGCGGTGGTGTCGAACCAGCGGCCGCCGTCCGAGAAGGAGTCGGGTGTCACGTTGACGACCCCCATGACCGCGCAGCGGTCCCAGACGGGGAGGTGGGCTACGTGGCCACGGGAGGCCTGCGACGTGCTCATGCGTCCAGCGTAGGGCCGCGACGGGGATGCCTACGCCGCCCGTACCTCCCGTTCTCGGCGGTCGTGGGCGCACGGGCGGGGCTCGGGCGCCCTGTGGCGCAGCGGGGGCGGCAGGCGCAGGGTCACGAAGCCCTCCGCCTGCATCGCGGCCCAGCCGATCCTCGGGAGGTCCTTGGAGGAGCGGTAGACGACGAAGCGGGGCTCCCAGCGGGGGCGGAACTTGGCGTTGAACTTGTAGAGCGACTCGATCTGGAACCAGCGCGACAGGAAGACCAGCAGGCCGCGCCAGGCGCGCAGGACCGGGCCCGCGCCGATCTTCTCGCCGCGGGCCAGCGCCGCGCGGAACATCGCGAAGTTGAGCGAGACATGGCTGATGCCGAGGCTCGGGGCGGCCTGGAGGGCGGCCACGATCAGCAGTTCGTTCAGGCCCGGGTCGGCGGAGCGGTCGCGGCGCATCAGGTCGAGGGAGACGCCGTCGGTGCCCCAGGGGACGAAGTGGAGGACCGCTTTGAGGTCTCCGTAGGGGCCGGTGTCCTCCGCGCCGCTCTTGTGCGCCGTGGCGATCAGACATGCTCCGTCCGCCTCGTCGCCGATGCGGCCGAGCGCCATGGAGAAGCCGCGCTCGGTGTCGGTGCCGCGCCAGTGGTCGGCGGCGCGGCGGATGCGCGCCAGTTCGCCGGGGGAGAGGTCACGTACGCGCCGCACCCGCGTCTCGTAACCGGCGCGCTCGATCCGCTTGACCATCTGGCGTACGTTGCGCATCGCGCGCCCGGTCAGGGAGAAATCCGCGACGTCCACCACCGCCTCGTCGCCCAGCTCAAGCGCGGCCAGGCCGGTCTCGCGGGTCCACACCTCGCCGCCCGTCTCGGAGCAGCCCATGACGGCCGGCGTCCAGGAGTGGGCGCGGGCCTCGTCCATGAAGCGCTCGATGGCGCCGGGCCACGCCTCCACGTCGCCCACGGGGTCGCCGCCGGCGAGCATCACGCCGGAGACGACGCGATAGCAGACGGCCGCCTTGCCGCTCGGCGAGAAGACGACGCCCTTGTCGCGGCGGAGCGCGAAGTGGCCGAGGGAGTCGCGGGCGCCGTGCTTGTCGAGCAGGGCGCGCAGCCGGGCCTCGTCGTCCGGGGTGAGGCGCGCGGCCGGGTGCTCGGGCCGGAAGGCGAGGTAGATCGTGGTCAGGGCCGTGACCATGCCGAGGGCGCCGAGCGAGAGGGCGACGGTGTGGGAGGTGCGGCCCGCGTAGTCGAGGGGTCCGTCGATGCCGAGGAGCCCGTACAGGACGTGCTCCAGGCGGTCGGCGAGGCTCGGGCTGCCGACGAGCTTGTTCGGGTGGGCGCTGACGATGGCGAGGCCGAGCAGGACCGAACCGGCGCTCATCAGCACGAAGTTGGCGAGCGCGCGCCAGCGGCTGCGCGGGTCGGGCAGCGCGTCGAACTGGCCGCGGTGCCGGGCCAGGAGCCACAGCAGGAGCAGCGGGATGACGACGCCCGCGAACGAGTGCCGGTACGCGAACTGGGCGCAGGCGCCGAAGGGCAGCAGCACCACGGCCGCCCGCCAGGCGCGCCGCTTGCGGCGGCGCAGGCCGTGCGCGAGCAGGAGCAGCAGGACGCCGCTGCTCAGCGCGAGCGCGGCGGCGAACGGGCCGAGCGTGCCCGGCAGGACTTCGGCGAGGGTGTGCATCCGGCTGTGCCGGAACCGCGGGAAGACACCGGCCGCGATGTCCAGGAGGCCGACCAGGATGCAGGCTCTGGCGATCAGGGCGGGTACGGACTCCGGGCGCGGGCCGCGCATCATGCGCCGCACCCGGCTCGGAACCCCTCTCGGACTTTCCGCATCTATCCTGACGAACATCGCATTCCCGTAGTTCTGCGAGAAACGTGAACGCGGGGCCATTTCCGGCATCCGCGACTTGCGCCCTCTAGGACGAGGAGGCGGCGGAGCGGGTTCACTCCCGACCGGAAAAGAACCGCAAAGGGTGAGGAAAGGGCGTCCCGTGGGTCTCACCAGTGACCAACTCCTCGTGCTCGTCGTGCTGTTCGCCGTGGCACTCTTCCTGGGCACCGTCGTCCTGTGGCCGCGCCTCGCGCACCGTTCCTGGCGGTCCGTCACCGGGCGCGTGGTGCTGCTGCTCGCGACACAGGTGGCGGTCTTCGCCGCGGTCGGCCTCGCGGTGAACCAGGCGTTCGGGTTCTACGCGACCTGGGCGGACCTCCTGGGCCGTGAGCAGGGCCAGGGCGTGGTGACCGACCACGACACGGCGGCGCGGCGCGGCCCGGTGCACCTGGTGTCGCGGCAGGACGTGAGCGGCCGCGGCGGGACGCGGCCCGGCGTGGGCGGGCAGGTGCAGAAGATCGACGTCGTGGGGCGTACGTCGCACATCGCGGCACCGGCGTACGTCTACTTGCCGCCCGAGTACTTCCAGGCGCGCTACGCCCGTACGAGGTTCCCCGCCGCCGTCGTTCTGACCGGCTATCCCGGTACCGCCGAGGCGCTCATCAAGGGACTGCACTATCCGCGGACGGCGCAGGCGCAGGCCGCCGCGGGGGTGATGCGGCCGATGATCCTCGTGATGATGCGGCCGACCGTGGCGCCGCCGCGCGACACCGAGTGCGTGGACGTGCCGGGCGGCCCGCAGGCGGAGACGTTCTTCGCCGCCGACCTGCCCGCCGAGATGGGCCGCCACTACAGGACCGCGAAGAAGTGGGGCATCGTCGGCGACTCCACCGGCGGCTACTGCGCCCTGAAGATGGCCGTCCACCACCCCGGCGTCTACGGAGCTGCGGCCGGCCTGTCCGCGTACTACAAGGCGCCGACCGACCCGACGACCGGTGATCTCTTCCACGGCGACCGGCAGTCGGCCGACCGCGCGGACCTCATGTGGTGCCTGGACCACCTGCCGCCGCCCAGGACCTCTCTCCTGGTCACCAGCAGCAAGCAGGGGGAGCGCAACTATGCGAGCACGCGGAGGTTCATCGACCACGTGAAGGCGCCCACGCGCGTGTCGTCGATCATCCTCGACAGCGGCGGGCACAACTTCAACACGTGGCGCCGGGAGATCCCGGCGACGCTCGCCTGGCTGAGCGAGCGCCTTACTTGACGAGCTGTTCCACGGTCTCCAACTCGACGTCCGCGCGCGCGATGTCGCGTGCGTCGGCCGTGGTGGACCGGCGCAGCGCCTCGTGCAGCCGGGCGGGGGTCAGGACGCCGAGGAAGCGGCCTTCGCTGCGCTCGTCGATCACCGCGATCCAGCCCGCGTCGTGCTGGAGCATCGTCGCGAACGCCTGCTTGAGGGAGGCGCCGACCGGCAGCCACGCCTCCATGCGGCGGGCGTGGTCGCGTACGGTGTCGCCCTTCGTGGCCGCCCCGCGCGCGTGCTCGGCGGAGATCCAGCCGTGCAGGTTGTTCTCGCTGTCCAGGACGACGGCCCAGCGGGCGTCGAGCTCGCGGGGGAGCGGGTCGTCGAGGTGCACGACGGGCGGCTGCTCCAGGTCGCCCTCCTCGATGGGCGTGACCGACAGGCGCTTGAGACCGCGGTCGGCGCCGACGAAGTCGGCCACGTAGTCGGTGGCGGGGGCGCCCAGGACGGCGGACGGGGTGTCGAACTGCTCGATGCGGCCCGCTCCGTAGACGGCGATCCGGTCGCCGAGGCGGACGGCCTCCTCGATGTCGTGCGTGACGAACAGGACCGTCTTGCCCAGCGTCTGCTGAAGGCGCAGGAACTCGGTCTGGAGGTGGTCGCGGACGACCGGGTCGACGGCACCGAACGGCTCGTCCATCAGCAGGACCGGCGGATCGGCCGCCAGCGCCCGGGCCACGCCGACGCGCTGGCGCTGTCCGCCGGAGAGCTGTTCGGGATACCGGTCGCCGAAGACCTTCGGGTCCAGGCCCACCAGGTCGAGCAACTCGGCGGCCCGCTCGCGGGCCTTGGCGCGCTTGACGCCGAGCAGATGCGGCACGGTCGCGGTGTTGTCGAGCACCGTCTTGTGCGGGAACAGCCCCACCTGCTGGATGACATAGCCGATACGGCGCCGGAGCTGGACCGGGTCGATGGCGGATATGTCGTCCCCGTCGAGGAATATCCGGCCCGCGGTGGGTTCGATGAGCCGGTTCACCATCTTCATCGTCGTGGTCTTGCCGCAGCCCGACGGGCCGACGAGCGTGACCAGTTCGCCCTCGTTCACCTCGAAGGACAGATCGTCGACGGCGGTGGTGCCGTCCGCGTAGCGCTTGCTGACGTTCTCGAACCGGATCATGGGACCCCATTCTGCCGGGCCGCCCGCCCGTTGGGCACGGCCGGACAAGGCAGTTGTGTAAAGGCGGTGTTGCGGGGCGGGGGCGGGTATCGGCCGTTGTCAGTGGCGGCGGCTAGGGTCTGTTCGGCAGGTCAGGACGCATTCGAGTGGCGGCCACTCGCCGGTGCGCGTCTGCGGCGTTACCCGCCGAACAGACCCTAGGGGTCGTCGGCAGTCGGAAACCTGTGTGCGTGTGTGCGGGTGGCTGGCATACGTTCGGGGATACGGGGAGGTGGGCGGGGTGAGCGAGCAGAACTGCCTGGTGGCCAATGACTGGGTGTGCGGGGAGTATCTGCGCAGCCGCAGCCAGGAATTGGTCGATGCCACCGTTCAGCATGTGGGCATCACGGCCGCGTCGGTCGCGATCGGCGTGCTGATATCCCTGCCGCTGGCATTGCTCGCGCGGCGCAGCCGGGCCTTCGCTGGGCCGGTGCTCGGGGTGACCACCGTGCTCTATTCGATTCCCTCGCTGGCGATGTTCTCGCTGCTGCTGCCCCTTTTCGGGCTTTCGGTCTCGCTGGTGATCACGGGGCTCGTCCTGTATTCGCTGACGATTCTCGTGCGCAACATATTGGCGGGGCTGCAAGCGGTGCCCGAGGAGGCCACGGAAGCGGCGCGCGGCATGGGGTACGGACCGCTGCGGCTGCTGTGGGAGGTCGAACTCCCGCTGGCGCTCCCGGCATTGCTGGCCGGCGTCCGGATCGCCACGGTGTCGACGGTGGCGCTGACCACGGTCGGCGCGATCGTGGACTACGGCGGCCTCGGCACGCTGATCCTGGACGGGCTCGACAGTGACTTCAAGGCCCAGGTGCTGACCGCCTCGGTGCTCTGCGTGGTCCTCGCGATCCTCGCCGACCTGCTGCTGCTCGGCGTCCAGCGGTGGCTGACGCCGTGGACGCGGGTGACGGCCGGGCGGGCCTCGCGCGGGACCCGAATACGGGGGAGCGCGGGCGCCGTCGCGGACGCGGCCGAGGGCCGGACGCCGGAGAAGGTGGCATGAGCGCGATATCGGGCGCGTACGAGTGGCTGACCACGGGGGCCAACTGGCAGGGCGAGAAGGGGGTGTGGCACCGCCTCGCCGAGCACCTGTACTTCAGCGGTGTCGCGCTCGGCGTCGCCTGCCTGATCGCGCTGCCGCTCGCCCTGTGGCTCGGCCACATCGGCAGGGGAGGCGCCCTCGCGATCAACATCTCGAACGTGGGCCGCGCGGTGCCGACGCTGGCCGTCCTGGTGCTCCTCACCCTCACCCCGCTCGGCCGGCACGGAGACGTCCCGACGCTGATCGCGCTGGTCCTGTTCGCGGTGCCACCGCTGCTGACCAACGCGTACGTGGGGATGCGCGAGGTCGACCGGGCGGTGGTGGAGGCCGCGCGCGGGATGGGCATGAGCGGCGGCCAGGTCTTCGCCCGCGTCGAACTTCCGCTGGCGTACCCGCTGGTGATGACCGGGCTGCGGTCGGCGGCGGTGCAGGTGATCGCGACGGCGACGCTGGCCGCGATGGCCGGTGAGGGCGGGCTCGGGCGGATCATCACCGCCGGGTTCAACCTCCAGGACACGCCCCAGGTCGTGGCCGGCGCCGTGCTGGTGGCCGCGCTCGCGCTGCTCGTGGAGGGCGTCTTCGTGGCGGTGGGGCGGCTGCTCGACCCGATGCGGGGGCGGGCCTGACCGTGGCGCCGTCTCCGATGACGACCGTCTCCGATGACGACCGTCTCCGGTGGACCTCAATCAGTGCGATGCAACTCAGTGCGATGCAACTAGGAGAGCGATGAACAGCAGGACGCGTCGGATGGCCCTGGCGGTCGTGGCGGTCAGCGCGCTGACCGCGGGACTCACCGCGTGCGGTGGCGACAGCCTCGAAGGCAAGGATGATTCGGGCGGTTCGGGCGGTGGCGGCAAGAAGGGCAAGGTCGTCGTCGGCGCCGCGAGTTTCACCGAGGCCAAGGTGCTCGGTGAGCTGTACCGGCAGATATTGGACGACGCCGGCTATGACGCCTCGGTCAAGACCGTGAAGAACCGCGAGATCTACGAACCGCAGCTCGCGAAGGGCGCCATCGACGTGGTGCCCGAATATGCGGCGACGCTCGCCGAATTCCTCAACTTGAAGAAGAACGGCGCCGACGCGAAGGCCGTCGCCTCCAGCGATGTCGACGCCACGGTGACGGCACTGCGCAAGCTCGCCGAGCCGGAGGGGCTGAAGGTTCTGGACGCGGGTCAGGCCGTCGACCAGAACGCGTTCGCGGTGAGTGCGGACTTCGCGAAGAAGCACCACCTCAAGACCCTTTCGGATCTCGGCAAGTCGGGCCAGAAGGTCACGATCGCGGCCGGTGACGAATGCGAGGAGCGGCCCTTCTGCGCGCCGGGCCTGAAGAAGACGTACGGCATCGACGTCAAGGGCATCGACCCCAAGGGCGTCGGCACCACGCAGGCCAAGCAGGCGGTGAAGAACGGCACGGACCAGCTGGTCCTGACGACCACGACCGACGCGACGCTCAAGAACTTCAACCTCGTTCTCCTGGAGGACGACAAGAAGCTCCAGAACGCGGACAACATCATTCCGGTTGTGAATGCGAAGGACGCGGGCGATGCGGGGATAGCCGACGCCCTGGGGAAGTTGACGAAGACGCTCACGACCGACGATCTCGTCGAGTTGAACCGCAAGGTCGACGCCGAGCGGCAGAAGGAAGCGGATGTCGCGAAGGAGTACCTGGAGTCCAAGGGGCTCATCGGTAAGTGATCTTGGTCGCGGGTGAAGGGTGGCCGGGGATTGCCGAGCGTGGTGATGAGAGTAACTAGGCGTTACCTGACGTGAGTTCGGTGGATTCTGTGACGTCTGTGCCCGAATTTTGCCGTGCGGGGCTTCGCGATTCGCCTACGCGCGGTAAGTTTCTGGCCATGCCACGTGGACGTCACCGCCATTCCCCACCCCTGCACCGCCTGCTGCCCCCCTCGGTGATCGCCGGCGTACCGCTCGTGTGCGCGGGCGGCGTCTGGCTGTCCGGCGATCCGATGGTGCTGCGGGGCGTCACCGCCGCCGCGGCGGCCGCCGCGGTCGTCGGTGCCGTCGTGATGCGCCGCTGGGACCGGCTCGCGGGCAAGCAGGTCGCCGATCTGACCCGGGGTGCGGCGAGCGAGCGATGGCGGCACGAGGAGGCCGTGGCGGAGCTGGAGGGCGACCTCGAGGAGTCGCGCGAGCTGCGCGGCAAGCTGGAGGGCAAGCTGCGGGCCAAGCGCGCCGAGCTGGCGGCGCTGCGCAACGAACACGCGGCGCTGCTGCGCCGGTACGCGAACGCGGAGACCGAGCGGGCCAGCGCGCTCGAAGGCCGCCGTCAGCTCGCGATAGAGGCCGCCGCCCCGGCGAAGGCGCTGCCCCCGGCCGGCGCGTCCGCGCATACCGGGGCGCCCACGCCCCTGCTCTACCTGCGGGCCAATGCCGCGCTCGACCGTCTCGCGCGCCCGAAGGCCCCCGTGGCAGCCGAGGAGACCGATTCCCGGGGGAAGCCCCAGGCGGCGGCCGGCCACTTCACGGTCCCGGTCGCCGCGGCGGTGGTGGTGCCGGCGGCGCCCGCGCGCAAGCGGCTCGAGGGCGGCTTCGACTTCTTCGGCACGCAGGGCTCCGCCGTGCAGCCGGGCGAGGACCTCGCCGATGTCGTCGGCGAAGAGGCGCTGGCCTCCCAGGAGCGGGACCAGGACGGGGACCGGGAGCCGGAGTCCGAGCGCGCCGAGGTCATCGACCTGACCGCGCACGACGAGACCGAGCAGATCGACGTCGGCGGCCTCAGGTCGGCTCTCCAGGCCTGACGTACGCCGGGCCTGACGTACGCCACGCTCCCTACGGCTTGGCCATCCACCGGTCGGGCCGCGCGTCCCTGCGGCCCGTCCGCGACCGGTCCGCCTGCGCGCGCAGGAGCTCCGACGCCTCCTGTACGTCCCTGAGGCGCGCCGTCACCGTCTTGTTGGCACCCGTGTCGAGGTGCAGGTCGGCGACCCGCCAGTAGCGCTCCCAGGGGCCCTGGGTGAGGCGCACGCTCTGCACCTTGGCGTGCGGGACGAGCGAGAGGTGGCGTTGCAGCAGGCCCGCGCGCGCGGCGAACACCGTCTCCGTCACGGCCACTCCGTAGCCCCGCCACCACAGCGGCACGCACCAGTGGCCGCGCCGCGGTGACGCCGTGAAGTCCGCGGGCTTGGGCACCGCGACCCCCGGCAGGATCCGCGCGACGACGTCCTCGGCGTGCTCGCGCGGGGCCACCGGGACCAGGACGGTGTTGGACGACCCGGCGACGTGCAGCTCCACCCGGACCCAGCCGCGCCGCCGCCACAGCAGCGGCTCGACGATGCGCACGGTCTGCACCCGGCCCGGCGGCACCGTCTCGTGCACCCGGTCGAGCAGGCCGTGGTCGATGCGCAGCCCGTCCGGGGACTCGGCGACCGTCCAGTCGTACTCCTTGATGAACCGGCCCGCGCTGTTGGTGAACGCGCCGCCCACCAGCGGCACGCCGACCGCGATCACCGTCCACAGGTTGTGGGTGGCGAACCACAGGAACGTGGGGACGACGATCGCGGAGATCAGCATCGCCCACGGCGTGCCCGTCAGGAGCAGCGCGACGGCGAGCGTGCGCGGCGGCGTGTGCAGGATCTGCTGCGCCGGGGCCTCGCCGACGTCGCGCGCCGATTCGGGCGCGAACCCGGCCGCGCGGGCGAGGAGTTCGGCACGCAGGTCACGCGCTTCCTTCTCGCCCAAGTAGGAGAGTTCGTCCTTCTTGTCGGCGCCTACTACGTCGAGTTTCAGCTTGGCCACGCCTACGAAGCGGGCCAGAAGCGGCTGGGTGACGTCGACGGCCTGAAGGCGGTCGAGCCGGATGTGCGCGGTGCGGCGGAACAAGAGGCCCGTGCGGATGCGCAGTTCGGTGTCCGTCACCGCGAAGTGGGTGAACCACCAGGTGAGGAAGCCGTAGAGGGCGGCCGCGGGGACGAGCACGCCCAGGCCGATCGCGAGCGTGGTGGCAGTGAGCCGGGCGAGCTGGCGCTGCGCCTGGTCCATGTCGTGGACGGCCCAGCCGAGCAGGATCGCTATCGGCGCCCACGCCCGGCGCAGCGGCGTGACGGGGTGCAGGCGCCGCTCTCGTACGTCCGCGCGCACGGGCGGGTCTCCTGCGCCCTCGGGGGCGCGGGAGGCCGTCACAGGCCCGCCGATCGCGCTTCGCCGAGTTCGGTGAGGCGGTCGCGCAGGCGCTCGGCCTCGGCCGGTGCCAGGCCGGGGATCGTCGCGTCGGTGGCGGCCGCCGCGGTGTGCAGCTGGAGGCTGGCGAGGCCGAACTTGCGTTCCAGCGGGCCCGAGGTGACCTCGACCAGCTGCATGCGCCCGTACGGCACGATCGTTTCCTCGTGCCACAGCACGCCGCGGCTGAGCAGCAGGTCGTCGGCGCGCTCCGCGTAGCGCCACGAGCGCCAGTTGCGGCCCAGCATCGGCCAGCCCCACGCCAGCACGGCCAGCGGCAGCAGGGCGAACGCCGCCCACGGCGGGCCCGCGAGCATCGTGAGCACCAGGCCCACCGCCACCGCCAGTGGCACCATCCACAGCACCAGCAACAGGCGGCGCAGTTTCAGCAGGCCCGGCGGCAGCCCCGTCCAGTCGGGTCCCGCGTCGGAGGGCGCCTCGGCGCCCTCCGCGGGCCCCGTGCTCCCCGTCGTCCCCGTTGCCCCTGTTTCCATGCGCCCACCCTACGTAGGAGAGACTGTCGCCATGACGCCCACGACTCAGGCCACGGTCGGCATCGGTGGTGCCGCGGAGAGCACCGACATGGTGCTCAACATCGGTCCGCAGCACCCCTCCACCCACGGTGTGCTGCGCCTGCGTCTCGTGCTCGACGGCGAGCGGATCCAGCACGCGGAGCCGATCATCGGCTACATGCACCGCGGTGCGGAGAAGCTCTTCGAAGCGCGGGACTACCGGCAGATCGTGATGCTCGCCAACCGCCACGACTGGCTGTCCGCCTTCTCGAACGAGCTGGGGGTCGTGCTCGCCGTCGAGCGGATGCTGGGCATGGAGGTCCCCGAGCGCGCCGTCTGGCTGCGGACACTGCTCGCCGAGCTGAACCGTGTGCTGAACCATTTGATGTTTCTCGGTTCGTACCCGCTCGAACTGGGCGGAATCACACCGGTCTTCTATGCCTTCCGTGAGCGCGAGGAACTTCAGGCCGTCATGGAGGAGGTCTCCGGCGGGCGCATGCACTACATGTTCAACCGCGTCGGCGGCCTCAAGGAGGACCTGCCGCTCGGCTGGACCACGCGTGCGCGTGCGGCCGTCGCCGACGTGCGCTCCCGCATGGACGTCTACGACCGGCTCGTGCTCGGCAACGAGATCTTCCGCGGCCGCACCCGCGGGGTCGGCGTCCTGTCCGCCGAGGCGGTCCACGCGTACGGGGTGAGCGGCCCGATCGCCCGCGCCTCGGGCGTCGACTTCGACCTCAGGCGCGACGAGCCGTACCTCGCCTACGGAGAGCTCCAGGACACCCTGAAGGTCGTCACGCGACAAGAAGGCGACTGTCTGGCGCGCTTCGAGGTGCTTCTGGAGCAGACCCACAACGCCCTCGACCTCGCCGACGCCGCCCTCGACCGCCTCGCCGACCTGCCGCCGGGGCCGGTCAACCAGCGCCTCCCGAAGGTCCTCAAGGCGCCCGAGGGCCACACGTACGCGTGGACGGAGAACCCGCTCGGCATCAACGGCTACTACCTCGTCTCCAAGGGCGAGAAGACGCCGTACCGCCTCAAGCTGCGTTCCGCCTCGTACAACAACATCCAGGCACTGACCGAGCTGCTGCCGGGCACGCTGGTCGCCGACATGGTGGCGATCCTGGGATCACTGTTCTTCGTGGTCGGCGACATCGACAAGTAGGGACTCGTCGGCACGTAGGGACCCATCGGCAAGTAGGGACCCATCGGCACGTAGGGCCCCGTCCGGCAGGCCGATGGGCTCGACCAGCCACCCGAAGTCCCCGAGCCCGCCGCGCGCCGTCAGCTCCGCGGCCTCTCCCGCCCGCGTGAGCGCCCGTACGTACGCCGTCGGGTCCTGGGACGCGAGGGACAGCGGCGGGCGCTGTGCGGTGACGCCCAGGGCGTGCAGGGCGGCGCGCTGCGTGAGGATCCCGGCCCCCGGTGTCGCCGCGCACGCGTCGAGCGCCACATGGGCCGTGATGTCGCAGGAGCCGTCGGGCACCGGCGCCGTCTCGCGGCCCTCCCGGAACCCGGTGAGCGTGCCGAAGGGCGGCCGGGCGCCGCGCGTGTGCGTGTAGTCCACGGCGACCGCGAGGCCGCGCTCCAGGCCGCGTACGGCCGCCGCCCACGCCTCGTCGCGCGGCAGCCCGATCTCGGCGCGCAGCCCCGGCTCGGCCGGCAGCGGCCACCAGCGCTCCAGCCAGCGGGCCGACGCCGTGTCCAGCGGCCCCGGGGCGAGCGTCTCGGTCCCGTCCCGTCGTACGAGGACCAGCCGCGCGGTGCCGTCCTCGTCGGCCTCGACGACGTCCAGGGGGACGTTGTCGAGCCACTCGTTCGCGAACAGCAGCCCCGTCACGCCGGAGGGCGGCTCGGCGCGCCACTCGATCCGGTGGTCGAGATCCGCGGGGCGGTCCGCCTTCTCCACCGCGCAGGCACGCACGCGTGCGGCGACGTCCTCCGGCAGCACATGGAGGACGGCGGAAACGAGCTCGCCGCGCCCCGCCGCCATGTCCACGAACGCCAGCTCGGCGGGCTCCCCGAGCGCCGTGTCGACCCGGCGCAACAGCTCCGCCACGGCCCCCGCGAAAAGCGCCGACGCATGCACCGACGTGCGGAAATGCCCGGCAGGTCCCTCGGGGCGCCGATAGAACCCCTGAGGTCCGTACAGCGCCTCCTCCATGGCTTCACGCCACCCGCGCCCCTCGGCCTCACGTACGTCGCTCACACCCGAAGGCTAGGGCCTGCCCGGCGGGTCAGGCCGCGGCTGGGGTGGCCCGCGCCGTTCTGTGCGGATGTGCGTGCCGAACCCCGCGTCCGCGACAGGATCCGCCGGGTGGTCCTGAGCGCGGGGGCGCACGCCTCTCCACCTTGGGGAGTACGCGCGCCGGGAACGGATCGGCCCTCCGGTTGACCCCTGCACGCCGCTCACGTACCTACTCTGGGTTACGTGCAGCGCCTCTACGACTTCCTCCGCAGACACCCGACATGGGTCGACGGCTTCTGGGCCGTGATCCTCTTCGGGATCTCCGGCGCGAGTCTGGTCGGCATGGGCGTGGAGGAGCGGTCGACGATCCCCTCGCTGTTCTTCGCCGCCCTGTTGTCCGTGGTCGTTCTGCTGCGCCGCCGGATGCCCGAGCGGATGCTCGTGCTCACGGCGGTCGCTGGCCTGGGCCAGCTGGTGTTCGACGCGCGGGTGAACCCGTCCGACTTCGCGATGCTGGTGATCGTCTACACGGTCGCCGCCGACGGCGCGCGGTGGGCCTCGCGAGCCGGCCTGGCGATGGGCCTGTGCGCGGCGCCGCTGTCCCAACTGCGCTGGCCCACCGTCGAGACGAGCGGGGCCGGGCAGATCGCGGTCACGGTCTTCCAGATGGTGCCCTTCGCCCTCGCCTGGGTCCTCGGCGACTCGCTGCGCACCCGCCGCGCCTACCTGGCGCAGCTGGAGGAGCGGGCCGCCCGTCTGGAGCGGGAGCGCGAGGCCCAGTCGAAGGTCGCCGTCGCGGCCGAACGGGCGCGCATCGCCCGCGAGTTGCACGACGTCGTCGCGCACAACGTGTCGGTGATGGTGGTCCAGGCCGACGGCGCCGCCTACGTCCTCGACCAGGCGCCCGACCAGGCCAAGAAGGCCCTGGAGACCATCTCGGGCACCGGCCGGCAGGCCCTCGCCGAGATGCGCAGGCTGCTCGGCGTGCTGCGCACCGGCGAGCCCGAGGAGGGCGGCGAGTACGTGCCGCAGCCCGACGTCGAGCAGATCGAGGACCTCGTCGAGCAGGTGCGCACCGCGGGCCTGCCCGTCGACTTCAAGGTCGAGGGCACCCCGCGCCAGCTGCCCAGCGGCGTCGAGCTGACCGCGTACCGCATCGTTCAGGAAGCCCTCACGAACACCCGCAAGCACGGCGGTCCGAACGCGGGGGCGAGCGTCCGCCTCGTCTACTTCGACGACGGGCTCGGCCTGCTCGTCGAGGACGACGGCAAGGGCGCCCCGCACGAGCTGTACGAGGACGGCGGCGCCGACGGACGCGGGCACGGGCTCATCGGGATGCGCGAGCGCGTGGGTATGGTCGGCGGCACGCTCGACGCGGGCCCGCGCCCCGGCGGTGGGTTCCGTATCAGCGTCCTGCTGCCTCTCAAGCCCGCTCACTGACACGTACCAGTTGTCCGACGCCCACCTGTCACCAGCCGCCCGTCACCCATCCCAGTCACCAGTCACCAGCCACCAGCCGTTCACCGGATGTGAGGACCCGCCCGATGTCGATCAAGGTCATGCTCGTCGACGACCAGGTGCTGCTGCGCACCGGCTTCCGGATGGTGCTCGCCGCCCAGCCGGACATGGAGGTCGTCGCCGAGGCGGGCGACGGTGTCGAGGCCCTGGAGGTGCTGCGCTCGACGGCGGTGGACGTGGTCCTCATGGACGTACGCATGCCGAAGCTGGACGGGGTCGAGACGACGCGGCGGATCTGCGCGGACCCCAACCCGCCGAAGGTGCTCATCCTGACCACGTTCGACCTGGACGAGTACGCGTTCTCCGGGCTCAAGGCGGGCGCGTCCGGGTTCATGCTCAAGGACGTGCCGCCCGGCGAGCTGCTCACCGCGATCCGCGCCGTGCACAGCGGTGACGCGGTGGTCGCGCCGTCCACGACGCGGCGGCTGCTCGACCGGTTCGCGCCGATGCTGCCCAGCACCACCAAGGAGCCGCAGCACAAGCACCTGGAGCGGCTCACCGAGCGCGAGCGCGAGGTCATGATCCTTGTCGCGCAGGGCCTGTCGAACGGCGAGATCGCGGCGCGGCTCGTGCTGTCCGAGGCCACGGTCAAGACGCACGTGGGCCGCATCCTGACCAAGCTGGACCTGCGCGACCGCGTCCAGGTCGTCGTCCTCGCCTACGAGACGGGACTTGTCCGAGCGGGCGGACAGGGCTGAGCGCCACCCCATAGGGTCGGCGCATGCTCCTCTGGATCAACGGACCCTTCGGAGGCGGCAAGACCCAGACCGCCCACGAACTCCGGCGCCGGCTTCCGGGCAGCGTCGTCTGCGACCCGGAGCATGTCGGCTTCGGCCTGCACCGCGCGCTGCCGCCCGAACTGCGCGAAGACTTCCGTGAGTTGAAGGCGTGGCGTGCGGGTGTGTACGAGGTTCTTGACCTCGCCCTGACCGGGCACGACGGGCATGTCGTCGTGCCGATGACGCTCACGGACCTCGCGCACCACGACGAGATCCTCGGCCGGCTGCGGGAACAGGGCCACGACGTGCGGCACTTCACGCTGCTCGCCTCCCGGGAGACCGTCCTGCGGCGGCTGCGGGAGCGCCGCGTCGTGCACACCGTGCGCCGGGCTCTCGGCGGCAGCGCGCCCGCGCCGGGCGAGAGCTGGGCCGAGCGGCAGCTCGACCCGTGCCTGGAGCGCCTGAAGGAGCCGGAGTTCGCCGAGCACCTGTGGACGGACGAGACGACGGTCGCGCGGACGGCGGAGCGCATCGGCGTCCTGTCAGGACTGACGCTGACCCCGCGGCGGGGCGGCGCCCTGACCGGCCGCGCCCGCAGGGCCTGGACCGGCCTGCGACACATCAGGCGGTAGCCGTGCGACTCAGCGCAGCACGCCCTCGATGAAGTCCCCGCCGAGCCGCGACACCACGCTCAGATCCAACTGGTGCTGCACATAACGTCCGTGGCGCCGCGTCGTGATCAGCCCCGCCTTCTTCAGCACCGACAGGTGCCGGGATATCTCCGGCGCCGACATCCCGTGCGCGTCGGACAGCTCGCTCGTCGTGTACGAGCCGCGCGCCAGGTGGCGGCAGAGCCGCATCCGCACCGGGTGGGCGAGCGCCGACATGCGCAGCGTCAACTGCTCGACCGAGGGCGGCGCGGACAGGCCCGGTGACGAGATCGGGTACATGATCGACGGCTGCCAGCCGGCCCGGTGCAGCACCCACAGGTGGGGCCAGCCGAGGCTCGTCGGTATGAGCGCGAGGTAGCCGTCGCCCGTCTCCGTGAACCCCTGCGAGATCTTGTCGACGGAGATCGTGCGGCCCGCCTCGTCGAGCGAGACGGCGGCGGACACCGCGCCGAGCGCCTCGCCGAGGCCTTTGCGGCGCAGCAGCTCCGTCTTGTGCCGGGCGTCGGCCGTCAACTGGTGCTGGACGCGTGCCCACACGTCCGAGAAGAACGCCTCGTCGCACTCCACGAGCAGCTCGCGCAGCCACGCCCTGACGGCGGGCGGATCGTCCAACAGGCGCTTGGTGAACCGCACTTGCTGCACCCCGCGGGTGGCGGCGAGGTCCAGGGCGCGCTCGCGGGTGCGCGGGTCCTGAAGGCGGTTCACCGTCCGGCTCGCGTACGTGGACTGGCAGGTGAACTCCAGGGCGGCGTCCACGAACTGCTCGTCCGAGAGCTTGTCGAGCAGGTCGAGCTCCTCGGCGAGCGTGGCCCCGGGCAGCGTGCGCCGGCCCGCGATCCCGGCGGCCGGCGTGAACACGTCCGAGAACGTCGTCCGCCACAGGAAGTCGGCCTCGCACAGCCGGTCCGCCAGGCACGGGTCGAGGCGTGTGGACACACTCGTCGTCCACCCCTGGAGCCCCGGGTGGTGTGCGGGCTCGGACAGCGCGTGCAGCGCCATGCCGAGCTCGGCCAGGGGCGAGGGCACGACGCGGATGCGCTCGGGCGGCAGGCCCGTGATGTCGATGCTCACGCTCATGACCCCATGGTGCACGGGCCCACTGACAACCGGACCGTCGATTGACGGGACCCGTCAATCGACGTGACCGGGGCCGGGCGACGGGCGCAATCTCGTATCCATCGACCCCGAAAGCACCCGAAGCGCAGCAAAGAGGCTGATTCCGGGACAGAGCGCGACAATCGAGATGGAGAGCGAGGTGGTCGTGATGACCCCCAACCAGCAGTACGCCCTCGACGTCTACCGAGCCGCACAGCGCGGCGAGACCGCGGGCCCGCCGCCCGGTGCGCACGACTGGGACGCCCTGCGCGAGCTGCGCGACCAGCGCAGGTTCGCGGCGGTCCTGGCCGGGCGCCCGGCACGCGGCCGGATCCGCGCGGCCCTGGCCCGCCGCTTCTCCGGCCACCGCGGCCACGCCGCCGGGTGCTGAGAGCCCGTCTTTGAACGGCGCGGCTACCCGTCTTTGAACAGCGCCGCTAACCGAGACGCCGTACGAAGTCCGCGACGGCCGCGCGGACGTCGTCGGCGCTCCACTCCAGGCCGGGACCGGCGACGGTGACCTCGACGAGCGAGAGCCCCGGCGCCGTGTCCGTCGCCCACCAGCGTCCGAACAGTGACGTCCCCGTCTCCTCCGCCTGCGCCGTCGCCGCCTCCGTGAGGACGTCGGCCGGGTACGGCAGCACGACCCGGAACTGGTGCGTGTGCGGCACCTCGGGGTGCACCCGCGACCACGGCACCCCGGCCTTCGCGAAGCCGTCCCGCATCGCCTCGGCGACCACGCGCGCGTGAGCCACGTACTCCGGCAGCCGCGGCAGCTCGCTCTCCAGGCCCGCGAGGGCCGCGACCGCCTGCGGGAACTGCTGGAAGATCTGGCCCCCGTAGCGGTGCCGCCAGGCCCTGGCCTCCTCGATGAACGACGCCGGGCCCGCGAGCGCCGCGCCGCTGAGCCCGCCGAGCGTCTTGTAGAACGACACGTAGACGCTGTCCGCGAGCCCCGCGATCTCGTCCAGCGGGCGCCCGAAGTGCTCCGTGCACTCCCACAGGCGGGCCCCGTCGAAGTGCACGACGGCGTCCCGCGCGCGTGCCGCCTCGCACAGCTCCTCCAGCTCCTCCCAGGAGGGCAGCACGAACCCGGCGTCCCGCAGCGGCAGTTCGAGCATCAGGGTGCCGAAGGGCTCGTCCAGGTCGTGCACCTCGTCGGGGGTGGGCTGGCGGGCCTCCGAGGTGAGGTGCACGGTGCGCAGCCCGGTGAGCGCGGACAGGGCGTCGCGCTCGTGGACCTCCGGGTGGCCCAGCGGGTGCAGCGCCACCGTGGGGTTGCCGGTGCGCCCGGCCCAGCAGCGCAGCGCGACCTGCTGCGCCATGGTGCCGGTCGGGAAGAACGCGGCCGCCTCCTTGCCGAGCAGGGCCGCGACCTTCTTCTCCAGCTCGGCGACGACTCCGCCGCCGTAGATGTCGACGTCGCCGTCCGCGTCGGTCACCGAGCCAGCCGCCTCGGCCAGCTGCGCGAGCCGCTCGCCCACCGTCGCCTCGCCGGGGCGCCGCGCCAAGGTCCGCTCGGCGGCCCGCCAGGCCGCGATCCGCCGCGCCGCCTGCGTCTTTTCGTCGCTCTCGTACGTTCCGGTCATCCTTGGATCATGACCCACGTACGTGCGCTTGCCCACAGCCTGTGGACGCCCGAGGCTCGGCCGCCCAGATAGCGTTAACATGACGAGAAATCGTCCGGTACCCCGAGCGGACTGGAACGGAAGGCCCTCGTCCAGTGACCTCACCCTCGCAATTCCCCCGATCAGAGCCCAGCAGGCCCACCGACCCGGGCGACCGCCCCGCGCGGCTCACCGTGGGTGTCGTCGGCGCCGGCCGGGTCGGACCCGCGCTCGCCGCGTCCCTGCAACTGGCCGGGCACCGCCCCGTCGCCGTCTCCGGCGTCTCGGACGCCTCGGTGCGGCGGGCCGCGACCCTGCTGCCCGACGTGCCCCTGGTGCCGCCCGCCGAGGTCCTCGCGCGGGCCGATCTTGTGCTCCTGACCGTCCCCGACGACGTCCTGCCGACGCTCGTCGAGGGCTTCGCCGAAGCCGGCGTCGTCCGCCCCGGGCAGCTCGTCGTGCACACCTCGGGCCGGTACGGCGCCCGGGTGCTCGACCCGCTGCTGCGTGCGGGGGCGCTGCCGCTCGCCCTGCACCCCGCGATGACGTTCACCGGCACCGCCGTCGACGTCCAGCGCCTGGCCGGCTGCTCCTTCGGCGTCACCGCGCCCGAGGAGCTGCGGCTCGCCGCCGAGGCGCTCGTCATCGAGATGGGCGGCGAGCCCGAGTGGATCGACGAGGAGAAGCGGCCGCTCTACCACGCGGCCCTCGCGCTCGGCGCGAACCACCTGGTCACCCTGGTCGCCCAGTCCATGGAACTGCTCCGCGACGCGGGCGTCTCCGCCCCCGACCGGATGCTCGGCCCGCTGCTCGGCGCCGCTCTCGACAACGCGCTCAGGTCCGGCGACGCGGCCCTCACCGGACCCGTCGCGCGCGGCGACGCAGGCACGGTCGCCGCGCACGTGAGCGAGTTGCGCAAACACGCGCCGCAGACCGTCGCCGGGTATCTCGCGATGGCCCGCGCGACCGCCGACCGCGCCCTCGCGCACGGCCTGTTGAAGCCGGAGCTCGCCGAGGACCTCCTCGGTGTCCTCGCGACCGGCGCGGAGGAGACCCGATGACCCGGCTGCTGCATGAAGGCGAGCAACTGCGCACCCGCGCGCGCGGCGGGCAGCGCGTCGTCGTCATGACGATGGGCGCCCTCCACGAGGGGCACGCCACCTTGATCCGTACGGCGCGCGAGCGCGCGGGCGCCGACGGCGAGGTCGTCGTCACCGTCTTCGTGAACCCGCTCCAGTTCGGCGCGGGCGAGGACCTCGACCGCTACCCGCGCACCCTCGACGCCGACGTGAAGATCGCCGAACAGGCGGGCGCGGACGCCGTGTTCGCGCCCTCGGCCGACGAGGTCTACCCGGGCGGCGAGCCGCAGGTGCGCATCACCGCGGGCCCCATGGGCGAGCGCCTCGAAGGCGGCTCGCGCCCCGGCCACTTCGACGGCATGCTCACCGTCGTCGCCAAGCTCCTTCACCTCACCCGCGCGGACGTGGCCCTCTTCGGGCAGAAGGACGCGCAGCAGCTCGCCCTGATCCGCCGCATGGTGCGCGACCTGAACTTCGACGTGACCATCGAGGCGGTGCCCACGGTCCGCGAGGCCGACGGCCTGGCGCTCTCCTCGCGCAACCGCTACCTGTCGCCGGCCGAGCGCCGCTCCGCACTGGCCCTGTCCCGCGCCCTGTTCGCGGGCCGCGACCGGCAGGCCGCGCAGGAGGCGCTCCGCGCGCGTGCCGTGGAGAACCCCACCTCGCGCGCGCGTGCCGAGGCGCTCGGCGCGATCGGCGAGGCCCGCGCCGCCGCCGACGCCCACGCGGTCGCCACGGCGGCACCGGGCCTGCCATCGGCCGTCCTCGCCGCCGCCCGCATGGTCCTCGACGAGGCCGCACGGCTCCAGCCCCCGGTCGTCCTGGACTACGTGGCCCTGGTCGACCCCGCGGACTTCACCGACGTAACGGACGACTT
Source organism: Streptomyces sp. NPDC052225 (assembly GCF_040679615.1). Lineage (NCBI taxonomy): Bacteria > Bacillati > Actinomycetota > Actinomycetes > Kitasatosporales > Streptomycetaceae > Streptomyces > Streptomyces sp. NPDC052225. The sequence goes on from NZ_JBFAVD010000018.1 coordinate 126,775, forward strand.
CGAAGGGGACGCCGTCCTCGCCGTCGCCGCGCGCGTGGGCACCACGCGGCTGATCGACAACCTGCCCCTGACCTTCGGAGGTCACCTGTGACCAGCACAGGCATACGACTCCACGCGCCGGCCCCCGGCTGGAACCTGGACGCTGACGTGGTCGTCGTCGGTTCCGGCGTCGCCGGTCTCACCGCCGCCCTGCGCTGCGAGGCCGCGGGACTGCGCACCGTCGTCGTCACCAAGGCCCGCCTCGACGACGGCTCCACGCGCTGGGCCCAGGGCGGCATCGCGGCCGCGCTCGGCGAGGGCGACACCCCCGATCAGCACCTGGACGACACCCTCGTCGCGGGCGTCGGCCTGTGCGACGAGAACGCGGTGCGCACCCTCGTCACCGAGGGCCCCGACGCCGTACGCCGCCTCATCGCGGCCGGCGCGCACTTCGACGAGACCGAGGACGGCGAGCTCGACCTGACCCGCGAGGGCGGCCACCACCGGCGCCGCATCGCGCACGCGGGCGGCGACGCGAGCGGCGCCGAGGTCTCCCGCGCGCTCGTCGAGGCGGTCCGCGAGCGCGGCCTGCGCACCGTCGAGAACGCGCTGGTCCTCGACCTCCTCACGGACGCCGACGGGCGCACCGCCGGTGTCTCCCTGCACGTCATGGGCGAGGGTCAGCACGACGGCGTCGGAGCCGTCCTCGCCCCCGCCGTGGTCCTCGCGACCGGCGGCATGGGCCAGGTCTTCTCCGCGACGACGAACCCGCACGTGTCGACCGGCGACGGCGTCGCGCTCGCCCTGCGCGCGGGCGCCGAGGTCAGCGACCTGGAGTTCGTCCAGTTCCACCCGACGGTGCTCTTCCTGGGCAAGGACGCCGAGGGCCAGCAGCCGCTCGTCTCCGAAGCGGTGCGCGGCGAAGGCGCCCACCTGGTGGACGCGGACGGCGTGCGCTTCATGGTGGGCCAGCACGAACTGGCCGAACTGGCACCCCGCGACGTCGTCGCCAAGGGCATCGTGCGCCGCATGCAGGAGCAGGGCGTCGAGCACATGTACCTCGATGCGAGGCACTTCGGCGCCGACATGTGGGAGAAGCGGTTCCCCACGATCCTGGCCACCTGCCGCGCCCACGGCATGGACCCGATCACCGAGCCGATCCCGATCGCCCCGGCCGCGCACTTCGCCTCCGGAGGCGTCCGCACCGACCTGCACGGCCGCAGCACGGTGCCGGGCCTGTACGCGTGCGGCGAGGTCGCCTGCACCGGCGTGCACGGCGCGAACCGCCTGGCCTCCAACTCCCTTCTGGAAGGCCTGGTCTACGCGGAGCGCATCGCGGAGGACATCAAGAAGCGACACGGAGAAGCAGGGGAGAACGGCCTCCACGCGCGCGTGCCCGCACCTGTGGCCCAGCCGGAGACCCCGCCCCACCCCCTGCTGCCCGCCGAGGCCCGCTTCGCGATCCAGCGCGTGATGACGGCCGGCGCGGGCGTGCTGCGCTCCGAGGAGTCCCTCGCCGAGGCCGCCGCCCAGCTGGGCCGCATCCACGCGGAGGCGGTCAACTCCCTCGCGGAGCACGGCAAGACGGCCGAGCCGGGCGTCGACACCTGGGAGGCGACGAACCTCCTGTGCGTGGCCCGCGTCCTGGTCGCGGCCGCCCGCCGCCGCGAGGAGACCCGCGGCTGCCACTGGCGCGAGGACCACGCCGACCGGGACGACGCGAACTGGCGCCGCCACATCGTCGTACGCCTCAATCCGGACCGCACTCTGGCCACGCACACCACAGCGACCGCAGACTTCCCCGCAACGGCAAAGACACCCCAGGAGCAGTGACCGACGTGAGCGCCACCCCCGACCTTCCCCTGGCGACCTCCTGTGGCGACGGCTGCGGCTGTGCCCAAGAAGGCGCCGACGACGCGATGGAGTGCGGTCTCGACCCGTCGCTCGCCCAGCTCCTGCTCGATGCGGGCCTGCACCCGGTCGAGATCGAGGACATCGCCCACATGGCGATCGCCGAGGACCTCGACGGCGGCGTGGACGTCACCACGGTCGCCACGATCCCCGAAGAGGCCGTCGCCACCGCCGACTTCACGGCCCGCGAGGCCGGCGTCGTCGCGGGCCTGCGGGTCGCCGAGGCGATCATCTCCGTGGTGGCCACGGACGAGTTCGAGGTCGAGCGGCACGCCGAGGACGGCGACACGGTGGAGGCGGGCCAGAAGCTCCTGTCCGTCACCACCCGCACCCGCGACCTGCTCACCGCCGAGCGCAGCGCGCTCAACCTCCTTTGCCGCCTGTCCGGCATCGCGACCGCCACGCGCGCGTGGGCGGACGCTCTGGAGGGCACCAAGGCGAAGGTCCGCGACACCCGCAAGACGACCCCGGGCCTGCGCTCCCTGGAGAAGTACGCGGTCCGCATGGGCGGCGGCGTCAACCACCGCATGTCCCTCTCCGACGCGGCCCTGGTCAAGGACAACCACGTCGTGGCGGCGGGCGGCGTCGCCCAGGCCTTCGAAGCCGTGCGCGACCGCTTCCCGGGCCTCGCCATCGAGGTCGAGGTCGACACGCTGCACCAGCTGCGCGAGGTCCTCGACGCGGGCGCCGACCTGATCCTCCTGGACAACTTCACGCCCGGCGAGACCGAGGAGGCCGTCGCGCTCACCGACGGCCGCGCGCTCCTGGAGTCCTCGGGCCGCCTCACCCTCGAAAACGCCGCTACGTATGCGAAGACCGGCGTCGACTTCCTCGCGGTCGGTGCCCTCACGCACTCCTCGCCGATCCTCGACATCGGCCTCGATCTGCGCGAGGCGACCGTCTGATGCTGCTCACCATCGACGTGGGCAACACCCACACGGTCCTCGGCCTGTTCGACGGCGAGGAGATCATCGAGCACTGGCGCATCTCCACGGACGCGCGCAGAACCGCCGACGAACTCGCCGTCCTGCTCCAGGGTCTGATGGGCATGCACCCGCTGCTCGGCGACGAACTCGGCGACGGCATCGACGGCATCGCGATCTGCTCGACCGTCCCCTCGGTCCTGCACGAACTGCGCGAGGTCACCCGCCGCTACTACGGCGACGTCCCCGCCGTCCTGGTCGAGCCCGGCATCAAGACCGGCGTCCCGATCCTCATGGACAACCCCAAGGAGGTCGGCGCCGACCGCATCATCAACGCGGTCGCGGCCGTCGAGCTCTACGGCGGCCCCGCGATCGTCGTCGACTTCGGTACGGCGACGACGTTCGACGCGGTCTCCGCGCGCGGCGAGTACGCGGGCGGCGTCATCGCCCCCGGCATCGAGATCTCCGTCGAGGCCCTCGGCGTGCGCGGCGCCCAGCTGCGCAAGATCGAACTGGCCCGGCCGCGCAGCGTCATCGGCAAGAACACCGTCGAGGCGATGCAGTCCGGCATCGTCTACGGCTTCGCCGGCCAGGTCGACGGCGTCGTGAACCGGATGGCGCGCGAGCTCGCGTCCGACCCGGACGACGTCACCGTCATCGCCACCGGCGGCCTCGCGCCCATGGTCCTCGGCGAGGCCACCGTCATCGACGAGCACGAGCCGTGGCTGACCCTCATCGGACTCCGCCTGGTCTACGAACGCAACGTGTCACGCACCTGACACCACGCACGGCACACCGCACCGCACCGCACCAGGCTCCGGGGGAACCGATGCACGTCCTACGAAGATGCGGCACGGCCCTCGCGCTCCTGGTCGCGGCGCTGCTCGGCACGCCGGTCACCCCGGCCCACGCGGCCGGCCCCGCGGCCGAGCTGACGGTGCCGCAGACCGCGTACCTCACGAAGCGCGGCGTCGGCCCGACCGGCGGCTACCGCCTCTGGCTCGACCCCCGGCCGGGCGCGGGCCGCGCCTCGCGGGCCGGCGTCACGCTGACCGTCGACGCCACGGATCTGGCGGGCGTCGCGCACCTGCGCACCCGGCGCCAGTGCGGCGACCACACCTGGACGACCGAGGTGTTCACCTGCGAGCTGGGCACCCTCACCCGCGGCGGGCACCACTATCCGGACGCCCTCTACATCGAGGCCGAGCCGGGCGCCGCCCAGGGCAGCCACGGCACGCTCCGCTACACCTTCAGCGCCCCCGGCAGCGCGGACGCCACGTTCGAGACCGACGTCCGGGTCGCGGGGCCCGATCTGCGCGAGCGCGTGGAGAAGCCCCTCAAGGGCGTCGCCCCGGGCGGGCACTTCGCCTTCAGGCCCCGGATCCGCAACGCGGGCAAGGCCCCGGCCCAGGGCTTCGGCGTGCGGTTCGACAGCGCCCGGCTCGGCTTCCGCACCGACTTCGCCAACTGCCGGTACGCGGCGGAGCGCTCGGCGTACTGCTGGTTCGACCAGGTCCTCGACCCGGGCCGGGCCTACGAGTTCGCCGAGCCGGTCACCGTCGGCGTACCGGACTCGATGCTGACCGGCTCGTTCACGTACGGCGCCTATCTACAGGACCCCTCCGGCGCCCCGCTGACCGGCATGGGGGGCGCCCCCGCCGCCGACGACGGCACGACGCGCGGCACCGGACCGACGCTGCGGGTCCGCCCGGTCGAGGGCGGCGCGTCGGAGTACGGCGACCAGTACGGGCTCGGCACCGTCAAGCTGCGCACGTCCCAGACGGCCGACCTGCGGGCGACCACGGGCACGCTCACCGGACGGACCGGACAGACCGTCGACCTGAAGGTCGCCCTGCGCAACGCGGGCCCCGGCCGCGTCGCCGGTGCCTTCCTCGCGGTCACGCCCCCGGAGGGCACCACGATCGTCGAGCCGACCCCGCCGCCGGATCCGGACAACGAGCTGGAATGGCAGTGGGAGTGCGCGGGACGGCAGGGCACCACGCGCTTCTGCGACCCGGACCGCGCCCTGGAGCCGGGCGACACCTGGGAGACGACGCTCCAGGTCCGGATCGACGAGCGGGTCCGCGGCGCCGAGGGCCGCCTGGAGATCCGGGAGGACCCCAAGCGCCCGGCGAACGACCCGAAGCGCGGCGACAACGCCCTGCCCATCAAGATCGACGCCACCGGCGGCCCCCTGGTCGAGCCCAGCACGCACCCCGCGGCCGGCGCCCGGGCCGATGGCCCCGGCGGCCCCGGCGGCGGCACCATCGCGGCGGCGGGGCTGCTCGGTGCCGCTCTGCTGTCGGGGCTGTGGTGGTGGCGGGCGAAGAGCCGCCGCGCCCGGGCATCTGGGAATTCATTGAAATTGTCTGATTAGCCCGTATTGTCACCCCATGCCCACGCCCTACGGAAACCGCGGCGGCATGGCGTTCGGTGCAGAAGAGCTGCGTGTGCTCCGACGCGCCCTCGCCCTCGCCCTCCACCCCGCCCCCGCCTCGGACAAGGACGTCCGGGACTGTCTGCGACTCGCGGAGTCGGTCGACGAGACCGCACAGGAGGCCGCCCGCCAGCGGGCCTTCCTGCTCGCCGACCTCGACCGCTACCGAGGGGCCCTGCCCGGCTCCGTCACCGGTTATCTGAGCCTCCTCACGGACGCTCTGGCGGCGGGCCACCAGCCCGGCGTCGACGACCTCTCGGCGCTGCGCGCCCTGCGCGGCAACCCCACCGCGGCGGCCCCCCTCGACCGCTGCCGCGCCCTGGCCGAACAAGGCGTACGGGACAGACTGGAAGCGCGCCGGCAACCGCGCGTCCCCGCCTCCCGTACGCGACTGCTCGCCCTGCCCGGCGGCCTCCTCGACGCCGCCGACCGGCCGGCCGAGCCGAAACCCGGCACCCCGCCGCGCCCGGCGCCCAAGCCGTCCGAGGTCTTCCCGCCCAAGCGCCGCCCGGCCCAGCCCCCGGCCCCGCCGCAGCAGTTGGCGGCGGGGTAGCTACCCTGGAGCCATGGACTACGTCTCCGCGCTCGTGCCCCCGGTAGTGATGGCCGCGTTCTTCATCGGCCTCATCGTGACGATCGTGAAGTCGCAGGGCGGCGACCGCAAGGGCAAGGAGGACGCGGCCGTGGACGCCGCGATCGCCCGCGCCGAGGCCGCCCGCCAGAGCGGCGTGAAGCAGGGCCCGGCAGGGGCCTGACCCGCCGCGACCAGCGCGAAGACAGGAAAAGGGGCGCCCACCGGGCGCCCCTTTTGTCATTGATTGCCCGCCCCGAGCCACGTCCGCCACTGAATTGCCGTCTTCTCCCACTATTGTGCTGCTCGTGCCGCGCCCCTTGGGAGAACTCGAAGACGCAGTGATGACACGGGTGTGGAAGTGGAACCGCCCGGTGACGGTGAGAGAAGTCCTGGAGGACCTTCAGCAGGAACGGTCCATCGCCTACACGACGGTCATGACCGTATTGGACAATCTCCATCAGAAGGGCTGGGTGCGCCGCGAGGCGGAAGGCCGGGCCTATCGATATGAGGCCGTCTCCACCCGCGCCGCCTACTCGGCGGCACTGATGAACGAGGCCTGGGCGCAGAGCGACAACCCCGCCGCCGCGCTCGTCGCCTTCTTCGGCATGATGTCGCCCCAGCAGCGCGAAGCGCTCAGGGACGCCATGCGTATCGTTCAGCCCGAAGTGCCGCGGGGCCCCGGGGAAGCGGGCGAGGAGGCCGGGCGATAGCGTCCGGTCATGCCAGCAGAGCTCCCCGAAGTCGGCCCGGTCGTCGAATCCACCGCTAAAGCACTCACCGTACGCAGGGCACGCACCGCCGATGTACCCGCGGTCCGCCGGCTCCTCGACGCCTACAGCCGCCAGGGGATCCTGCTCGACAAAGCCACCGTGACGCTTTACGAGGACATCCAGGAGTTCTGGGTCGCGGAACGGGACGACAACGCGGAGGTCGTCGGCTGCGGTGCGCTGCACGTCATGTGGGAAGACCTCGCGGAAGTCCGCACTCTCGCGGTGAATCCACAGGTCAAGGGTGCCGGCGTAGGACATCAGGTCCTGGAGAAGCTGCTGCAGACCGCGCGCTGGATCGGTGTTCGGCGCGTTTTCTGTCTCACCTTCGAAGTCGAGTTCTTCGCCAAGCACGGCTTCGTGGAGATCGGCGAGACACCGGTCGATACGGTCGACACCGATGTCTACAGCGAGCTGCTGCGTTCCTATGACGAGGGCGTCGCGGAGTTCCTCGGTCTCGAACGAGTGAAACCGAACACCTTGGGCAACAGCCGGATGCTTCTGCATCTGTGATCGCCGGTCCGGTATTTCGGCAACGCCGAGGGCGCCGGTTCCCTATGTCCGGAACGCGCATGTTTTCGGTCCTGATGGGCAGCGTTCAGATCCGGGATCTGTCCCGGATCTCAGCCGGGGGTTTGTGTTTTTCCGGCAAAAGCGGTTTGCTTTCCGACGTAGTGCAGTACTGCATATAACAAGGGGACGACGAAACAGCGACCTCGGTCGTGGGGGGTCGGCCCTTCAGATATCGATGAAAGGAAATCCGGTGGCACAGAAGGTTCAGGTCCTTCTTGTCGATGACCTCGACGGTGGCGAGGCGGACGAGACCGTGACGTTCGCCCTCGACGGCAAGTCCTACGAGATCGACCTCACCACCGCGAACGCGGACAAGCTCCGTAGCGCCCTTGAGGACTTCGTCAAGGCCGGCCGGCGCACCGGCGGCCGTGCCGCGGGCGGCCGGGGCAAGGCGCGCGCCACGTCCGGTGGCAACCAGGACACCGCGCAGATCCGCGCGTGGGCGAAGGAGAACGGGCACGAGGTCAACGACCGCGGCCGCGTCCCCCAGGCGATCCGCGAGGCCTACGAGAAGGCCAACGGCTGAGCCGTCGACGCGGTCGATGCGCGGCGCAGCCGGGCCCGGTGGCACTGAGTCGCCGCCGTGTCCACGAGTCGTACGAGATCGGGGGCGCCCCCACCGCCCCCCACGACCGACCAGGTCGAGACGGCCGTCAGGCTCGTCAGAGCCGGCAGCACCGGTTCCACCTCACGCCCGGGCTCGGGGGGCCGCACCCACACCGCGGCCTCCTGTGAGCCGGACCAGCCCGGAGGCGTCGGCGCCTCGATGAAGGCGCCCGCTCCGAGGGCGACGAGGTCCAGGGGGAGCGACCCCCACTCCAGCCAGTCGAGCAGCCCCGGCAGTTCGTCCGCGCTGCCCGCGGCCACCAGCAGCTGCATCGTCTCCCCGCGCACGGCCACCGGCGAGCGCGGGTCGAGCCTGCGCAGCATCGCGAATCCCGCTTCGGCCGGCAGCTCCAGCACGTCGAAGCGCAGCCCCGTGTGCAGCCGCACGCCGTCGGGCCCCGTCGTGGCGGCCCAGCCGAGCTCGTCCTCGTACCACCGCCGGATCCGGGAACCGGCCGGGTCCAGGGGGCGGCGGGGCGTGGGGACGGTGGTGCCGGAGCCGGCGGCAGCGAAGGGGGCGACCATGCCCGGAGCAACCGCGCGGAGCCCTCTCGGGTTACGCGGTGTGGTTGCCTGAACGCGTACCGTGTCCGGAATGGGGGCGTACGGGGGTGTTCGGTGGCGTAAGGATGTTCGCCCGTAGCGGAGGGAACCGGCGCGCGCCGCATGGAGTGTCAGTCCGTGCGGGTAAGACATCCCTAGTGGGAGGGGCGACACGCTCCGGTCGGGCAGTCCGCGTTCGCCATCGGCGTAGTGGCGGTGTGGGTATCTGCCTGGCCTGCGGGAACATCGTCTCGCACCATCGGGTTGGAGCAGATGTCGGCGTTCGGGGCAGGAGGCCATCGACGGGTGTCGGCAGTTGGAATGAGCGGTCCCCGCTTGCGGGACTAAGCTGCGGAAGGACAGGGAGGGGACAGCCCCCTTACTGCCTGACCGCTCTGAGGAGCGATTAACGATGTTCGAGAGGTTCACCGACCGCGCGCGGCGGGTTGTCGTCCTGGCTCAGGAAGAAGCCCGGATGCTCAACCACAACTACATCGGCACCGAGCACATCCTCCTGGGCTTGATCCACGAGGGCGAGGGTGTCGCCGCTAAGGCCCTGGAGAGCCTCGGGATTTCGCTCGAGGCGGTCCGCCAGCAGGTGGAGGAGATCATCGGGCAGGGCCAGCAGGCTCCGTCCGGGCACATCCCCTTCACCCCCCGTGCCAAGAAGGTCCTGGAGCTGTCGCTCCGCGAGGCCCTTCAGCTGGGCCACAACTACATCGGCACGGAGCACATCCTGCTCGGCCTGATCCGTGAGGGCGAGGGCGTCGCCGCCCAGGTCCTGGTCAAGCTGGGCGCAGACCTCAACCGGGTGCGGCAGCAGGTCATCCAGCTGCTCTCCGGCTACCAGGGCAAGGAGACCGCCACCGCCGGCGGTCCTGCCGAGGGCACGCCCTCCACGTCCCTGGTGCTCGACCAGTTCGGCCGCAACCTGACGCAGGCCGCTCGTGAGTCCAAGCTCGACCCGGTCATCGGGCGCGAGAAGGAGATCGAGCGCGTGATGCAGGTCCTGTCGCGCCGCACCAAGAACAACCCGGTCCTGATCGGTGAGCCCGGCGTCGGCAAGACCGCCGTCGTCGAGGGCCTCGCCCAGGCCATCGTCAAGGGCGAGGTGCCCGAGACCCTCAAGGACAAGCACCTCTACACCCTCGACCTCGGTGCGCTCGTCGCCGGTTCCCGCTACCGCGGTGACTTCGAGGAGCGGCTGAAGAAGGTCCTCAAGGAGATCCGCACCCGCGGCGACATCATCCTGTTCATCGACGAGCTGCACACGCTCGTGGGTGCGGGTGCCGCCGAGGGCGCCATCGACGCCGCTTCGATCCTGAAGCCGATGCTGGCCCGCGGTGAGCTCCAGACCATCGGTGCGACGACGCTCGACGAGTACCGCAAGCACCTGGAGAAGGACGCGGCCCTCGAGCGCCGCTTCCAGCCGATCCAGGTCGCGGAGCCGTCGCTGCCGCACACGATCGAGATCCTCAAGGGTCTGCGCGACCGCTACGAGGCCCACCACCGTGTCTCGATCACGGACGAGGCCCTCGTGCAGGCGGCCACGCTGGCCGACCGGTACATCTCGGACCGCTTCCTGCCGGACAAGGCGATCGACCTGATCGACGAGGCCGGTTCCCGGATGCGCATCCGCCGGATGACCGCGCCGCCGGACCTCCGCGAGTTCGACGAGAAGATCGCGGGCGTGCGCCGCGACAAGGAGTCGGCCATCGACTCCCAGGACTTCGAGAAGGCAGCGTCTCTCCGTGACAAGGAGAAGCAGCTGCTCGCCGCGAAGGCCAAGCGCGAGAAGGAGTGGAAGGCCGGCGACATGGACGTCGTCGCCGAGGTCGACGGCGAGCTGATCGCCGAGGTCCTCGCGACCGCCACCGGCATCCCGGTCTTCAAGCTGACCGAGGAGGAGTCCTCGCGTCTGCTGCGCATGGAGGACGAGCTCCACAAGCGGGTCATCGGCCAGAAGGACGCCGTCAAGGCGCTCTCGAAGGCGATCCGTCGTACGCGTGCGGGCCTCAAGGACCCGAAGCGTCCCGGTGGTTCGTTCATCTTCGCGGGCCCGTCCGGTGTCGGTAAGACCGAGCTGTCCAAGGCCCTCGCCGAGTTCCTCTTCGGTGACGAGGACGCGCTGATCTCCCTCGACATGTCGGAGTTCAGCGAGAAGCACACGGTCTCGCGTCTCTTCGGTTCGCCCCCCGGCTACGTGGGTTACGAAGAGGGCGGCCAGCTGACCGAGAAGGTGCGGCGCAAGCCGTTCTCGGTGGTCCTCTTCGACGAGGTCGAGAAGGCGCACCCGGACATCTTCAACTCGCTGCTCCAGATCCTGGAGGACGGTCGCCTGACCGACTCCCAGGGCCGCGTCGTGGACTTCAAGAACACGGTCATCATCATGACGACCAACCTTGGAACCCGTGACATCTCGAAGGGCTTCAACCTGGGCTTCGCGGCCACGGGTGACACGAAGACCAACTACGAGCGCATGAAGAACAAGGTGTCGGACGAGCTCAAGCAGCACTTCCGTCCCGAGTTCCTCAACCGTGTCGACGACGTCGTCGTCTTCCCGCAGCTCACGCAGGCCGACATCCTCCAGATCGTCGACCTGATGATCTCGAAGGTGGACGAGCGCCTGAAGGACCGGGACATGGGCATCGAGCTCTCCCAGTCCGCCAAGGAGCTCCTCTCCAAGAAGGGTTACGACCCGGTTCTGGGCGCGCGGCCGCTGCGTCGCACGATCCAGCGCGAGGTCGAGGACACCCTCTCGGAGAAGATCCTCTTCGGCGAGCTGCGTCCGGGCCACATCGTGGTCGTCGACACGGAGGGCGAGGGCGAGAGCAAGACCTTCACCTTCCGCGGCGAGGAGAAGTCGGCGCTGCCCGACGTCCCCCCGATCGAGGACGCGGCGGCGGGCGGCTCGAGTGGGCCGAACCTGAGCAAGGAGGCGTAGCCCGTAGTTCTGGGTGAGCCTGTGAAAGGGGCCGGTGCTGATTCAGCACCGGCCCCTTTCGCGTGCCCGGCGACGGGTCACCGGCGGTGGACCCTCACCTCGGCGTCCGGGAAGAGGCGGGCGTAGGAGGCGTGGTCCTGGGGGGCCTGCCGGCCGGGGTGGATGTCCACCGTGCGCGCGTTCGGGAAGAGCGGTGCGTGGAGGGGGAGGGTGGCGGGGCCGCCGGGGAGGTAGAGGCCGAGGGTCGTGATGCGGGGGAGGGCGGAAAGCGGCCCCGGGGGCAGGATGTCGGCGGCCAGGAAGAGGTCGGTGAGTGCGGGGTGCGCGGCGAGCTCGTCCCAGTCCTCGGGCTCCAGCAGGCCGAGGCCCGCGCTGAGGCTGAGGTAGGTGAGGCCGGTGAGGGCTCCGAGGCCGATGAGACCCGTCTCGGTGATCGCGCCCTGGGTCAGGTAGAGCTGCTGGAGGCGGTCCGAGACCGGCAGGTGGTCGGTGAGCGTGCCGCCGGGCAGGGCGTGGCCGATCGTCAGGGACCTCAGCTGCGTCAGTGCCGGCAGTCCCTGCGCCAGCGGCTGCTGGGGGATGCCGAGGTGGCCCAGGGGGAGGCCGGCGAGCGGGGTCAGGTCCGTGAGGTGGTGGCAGCGGGTGAGGGACAGCGAGCGCAGCGCGGGCAGGTCGCGGACCGGCAGCAGGTCGCGTACGTCCGGGTTGTCGGCCAGGGCGAGGGCCGCGAGCCGCGCGGGGTCGGTGCCGGCCACGATGTCGTCCCAGGTGTACGGCCCCGTCAGGTCGAGCCGGGTCCAGGGCGCCATGGTGCGGGCCGCGGCCCACTGCTCCCGGTTCCGGACGGACAGGTCGAGCCGGTCGCGGTCGAGGTGGGCGAGGACCTCGTCGGCGTACTCCTGCGGGTCGAACCGGTGCCAGGTGCCGACCAGTTGGCGGCGGACCATGAGGGACGGATGGCCGCGGAACTTCTTCAGCACGGGGAGTGCGCCCTCGCCGCCGAGCCGGGACGCCGTCACCGTCACCGCGTGCGCCTCCTCCTCCGACAGGCCCTCGGGGCCCGGCAGGAGTTCGAGGACCAGGGGGCCGGCCTGGGCCAGTTGTTCCGCCTCCGTCACCGAGCGCGGCGGGATCAGGGCCGCCGCCCTGGCCCGTACCTCCTCGACGACCTCCTGGTCGACGGATGTCGCGTCCTGGAGGCAGGCGAGTGCGAGGAGCGTCAGGCGGGGGACGGCCGGGGACAGCAGGCCGCGCAGCAGGCGGGCGCGTTCGCGCGTGCGGGCGTGGGCGACCGCCATGCGCAGGACGTCCTCCCACTGGGTGTCGTCGGCGTGGCCGAGGAGCACGTCGAGGTGGCCCTCCTCGACGGCGTACCGGGCGGCGAGGTGGTCGAGGAACGTGCGGTGCGCGAAGTCGATGGTGCCGGGCGCCGGACTGCGCAGGACGCCGCTGCGCAGCAGGAGGTGGCGCAGGATCGCGGGCGCGTCGCCCTGGGCGGCAGCGGCGGGCACGGACGGCAGGGCGCGTTCGAGGAGCGCGAGTGCGGTCTCCTCGTCCATCTCGGTGCGGCCCGCGAGGACGAGGGAGTAGGCGAGGCGCTGGAGGAGTTCCAGCTGGTCCTCGGTCTCCAGGTCGATGCCGTCGAGCCCGCTCATGCCGCGCTGCCGGTCCCGCTCGGTGAGGATCAGCTGGAGCGCGGCGTCGTACAGGGCCTTGCGGCGCGGCGGGAGATAGCCGCGGCGGGCCCGGTGCAGGGCGCAGATCAGGCCGCACATCAGGGGGTTGGTGGCGAGCCGGGCGAGGTCGGGTTTGGTGCGCAGCGCGTCGAGGAGCGGCTCCTCGTGCTCGGGGGCGTCGGCGGCGGCGTGCCAGCACCGGACGAAGGACGTGACGCGGGGGCGGTCCATCGGGGCGAGCGCGAGGTCGGCGAAGCCGTCGGCGGCGAGCCAGTCGGGGCGCACGGCGGTGGGGCGGGCGGTGAGCAGCCACCGGTTGCCGGGGTAACCGCGGACCAGGGCGAGCAGCCAGTCGCGGACCCGGGCGCGGTCGGCGGCGGGTACCTCGTCGAGGCCGTCGACCAGGACGAGGGCGCGGCCGTCGGCGAGGACGCGCTCGGCCCAGCCGTCGGGCGGCGTGTGCGGGCAGTCGGTCGCGGTCAGGAATTCGCCGGGGGCGGGCAGCCGGGCGGCGCGGATCAGGGTGCGCAGCGGAAGGACGTAGGGCAGCCGGTCCTGCGTCGTGAGCGCCAGCCACTGGATCAGGGTGCTCTTGCCGGAGCCGGCCGCGCCGCGCAGCAGGACGCGCGCATGCCGTACGAGGACGTCCTCGGCGGGCAGCCGGACGGCGGCGGGGGTGCCGTCGCCGCCGAGGTCGGGCGCCTCGTCGTGGGTGGTCTCCAGGCCGAGGTAGGCGACGTCGAGGGGCCAGGTGTCGGCGGTGTCGCGGACGTCGAGGCCGAAGATCGTCAGGCGGTTGTGGCGTGCGGCCAGATAACGCCGGTAGCGCTCCTCGAAGGCGTGGTCCCCGGCCGGGCGGTCGTCGCGGGCGAGCAGGGCGTCGAGCTTGGCGAGCGTCTCGGCCTGGCCGCGGCTCTGCTCGACGAGCGTGCGTGCCACGAAGGTCGACCGCTGGGTGAAGAAGTGCACCAGGTGCAGGCAGGCCCATTCGGTGAGCGAGTCGAGGAAGTACGAGGCGTCGGCGGACAGCTCCGGGTCGGGGGCTTCGCGGCGCAGGGCGCGGGCCAGTTCGCGGTGGCCGAGACGGACCGCCTGTACGTCGTCCATGCCCAGGTCGCCGAGGGCGGACAGGGTGCGGGCCAGGGCGTGGGTGACCGCCTCCGTCTCCTCGTACGGGAAGGGGGGTTCGCCGGGTCCCTCCACGGCCGCGGCGACGAGCTTGCGGGCCAGCCGGGTGACGTCCGCATCGGTGAGCGTGCGCTTCTCCCCCCGGAACGACACCAGCCCCGACAGCCGTACGGGCCTGTCGACGAGGCCCGCTCCCGGGGCGTCCTGGACGAGGAGTCTGCGGAGGGCGGAGACGAGGACGGTCGAGGCGAGGCGGGTGCCGAGGACTGCGGGATCCATGGCCCGGGAGCGTAGCCCGGGTCACATCCGCGCGGGGTTGGATCTTGCCGACCGGTGACATGCCGCACAGGCGATTTGTCCGGTACTAGGGGAAATAGTGGACACGGGGGTGCGGCGGGCGGTCGTTACGCGGTTGACGGGTTCTGGTGATTTGTCCGATTCGAAGGATCGGGCGGGGTGGGAGGCGTGTGCGGCCTGGGGGCGCGTCCGTGAAGTGGGGTTAAACGCGGGATCGGGGGATAAATCCGGCAGACCGGCGAGCGGCGGGTCGGGGTGTCAAGCGACTTGCGTCCCGTCGGGGCGGTACGAGGCGGCGTAGTAGATCGGGCTTTTGGGGCGGGGCGGGGCGGGGGGTTACCAAGGGATGGCCCACCCGGCAGCACGAGGACGTGTGCCGGGTTCCTTCATGCCCGTCCGGTTCGTCCGGTCCGCTCGGTCCGCTCGGTCCGCCGGCGGGTGGCAGGGCCCGAATGTCCCCGAAGCTCGAAGAGGTCTCCCGTATGTCGAAGCGCACCACGCCCCAGAACCCCGGTACGTCGAAGCTCCGCAAGCGTGCCGCCGTCATGGCCGCAGGGTTCGGAGTCTCCGCCGTCCTGGGTACCGGGGCCGCGTTCGCCGCCGACACCGCTCAGGCCGGCGCTCTGCCGGGTGTCGCCGCCGCGTCCCTCGACGCCCAGGCCACCGCGCAGGCCAAGGCCGCCTCCTCCGCGAAGCAGGCCGCCGCCAAGAAGGCCTCCTCGTGGGTCGACCCGGTCACGCGCTACACGCTCTCCGCCGGTTACGCGCAGGGCGGCAGCATGTGGTCCACCGGCAAGCACTCCGGCCAGGACTTCGCCGTGCCGGTCGGCACCAACGTCATGGCCGTGCATGGCGGCACCGTCGTCAAGACCGGCCCGAACGGCGCCGGTGACGGACCCGCGTACGGCAACGCCGTCGTGATCAAGCACGGCGACGGCACGTACTCGCAGTACGCGCACCTGTCGCGGATCGACGTCAGGGTCGGCCAGACGGTGAGCACGGGCCAGCACATCGCGCTGTCCGGCAACACCGGCAACTCCAGCGGCCCGCACCTGCACTTCGAGATCCGTACGACCGCGAACTACGGCTCGGCCGTGAACCCCGTCGCCTTCCTGAAGGCGCAGGGCGTCAGGGTCTGAGCGACGCGCGTACGGCTCAGTGCTTGTGGGCCTGGGTGACCAGGTCCGTGGCGACCTCGAGGATGGCGAGCCGCTTCTCCTCGGGGTCGCCTTCGACGTCCTTGAGGACGAACATCCCGGCGTGCATGGAGAACAGCGCGCTGAAGCAGCGGACCCGGTCGGTGAGTTCGACGTCCTCCGGGACGAGCGTGCTCAGCAGGTCCTTCATGCGGTCCTTGAAGTTCTCGCCGATGCTCAGCTCGCGCATCTGCGCCTGGTTCTCCTGCATGAACCGGAACAGGGGGGCCGCGTCCGCGAGCGCGAGGCTGTAGCGGGTGAGGATCTCGCGCTTGGTCTCCAGGGTCGGCGGCTGCTCCTTCGCCCAGGTGATCAGCGCGTCGATCGGCGTCATCAGGTCGTCGAAGAGGCTGACGACGATGTCTTCCTTGGTCTTGAAGTGGTAGTAGAGCGCGGCCTTGGTCACGTCGAGGCGCTCGGCGATCTCCCGGAGCGACGTCTTCTCGTAGCCTTGCTCGGCGATGAGTTCCAGGGCAACGTCCTGAATGCGCTGGCGGGTGTTCCCGCGGCGCTGCTGCGGCTTGCTGCTGCCCGTGATCATCGACCGCCCCTTGGGAGAAAACTTACTTGACGCCCGGCTAGTTAGAGCTCTACCTTCCCCTATTGTAAGCAACTAGCCGGGCGGCAAGTAAGTCCCGGATTCGACCGGCTCTGGGGGAGTGGGGACCATGGCGCAGACCGCGATACCCGTAGAAGAACAAGAGGCGAAACAGCCTCGCAGCGTGCGCGTCGTGCTGCTGGCGCTGATGATCGCCATGCTGCTCGCGATGCTCGACAACATGATCGTGGGCACCGCGATGCCGACCATCGTCGGCGACCTCGGCGGGCTCGAGCACCTGTCATGGGTGGTCACCGCCTACACGCTCGCGACCGCCGCCTCCACCCCGATCTGGGGCAAGGTCGGCGACATGTACGGGCGCAAGGGCGCCTTCCTCTCCTCCATCGTGATCTTCCTGATCGGCTCCGCGCTCAGCGGCATGGCCCAGGACATGAGCCAGCTGATCGGCTTCCGGGCCGTCCAGGGTCTCGGCGCCGGCGGTCTGATGGTCGGCGTCATGGCGATCATCGGCGACCTGATCCCGCCCCGTGAGCGCGGCAAGTACCAGGGCATGATGGCCGGCGTCATGGCGCTCGCGATGATCGGCGGACCGCTCGTCGGCGGCACCATCACCGACCACCTCGGCTGGCGCTGGGCCTTCTACATCAACCTGCCGATCGGTGTCGTCGCCCTCGTCGCGATCACCGCGGTGCTGCATCTGCCGAAGAAGCGCGCGACGGGCAAGGTCGACTACCTCGGTGCCGCGCTGCTGACCGTCGGCATCACCTCGATCGTCCTCGTCACCACGTGGGGCGGCTCCGAGTACGCCTGGGGCTCCGCCGTGATCATGGAGCTCATCGGGATCGGCGTCGCCGCGCTCGTCGGGTTCGTGTTCTCGCAGACCCGCGCGGCCGAGCCGATCATGCCGCTGCACATCTTCCGCAGCCTCAACTTCACGCTGATGTCGGTCATCGGCTTCATCACCGGCTTCGTGATGTTCGGCGCGGTGCTCTTCCTGCCGCTCTACCAGCAGTCCGTGCAGGGCGCCTCGGCCACCAACTCCGGTCTGCTGCTGCTTCCGATGCTGCTCGCGATGATGGTCGTCTCGCTGGTCGCCGGGCGGGTCACCACCAACACCGGCAAGTACAAGGTCTTCCCCGTCGTCGGCAGCGTGCTGATGGTGGGCGGCCTGTTTCTGCTGGCGCAGATGGACACCGGGACGTCGCGGTTCACGTCCGGCATCTACATGGCGGTGCTCGGCGCCGGTATGGGCTGCCTGATGCAGATCACGATGCTGGTCGCGCAGAACAGCGTCGAGATGAAGGACATGGGCGTCGCCTCGTCGTCCACGACCCTGTTCCGCACGCTCGGTTCGTCGTTCGGTGTCGCCATCATGGGCGCGCTGTTCAACAACAAGGTCCAGGACGTCATGGCCCAGAAGGCGGGCGAGATGGGCGGCAAGGCCACCGAGCAGTCGGCGACGCTGACGGCCGACGCGATGGCGAGCCTGCCGGTGCCGGTCAAGGAGGCGTACCAGTTCGCGGTCTCGTCCGGTACGCACTCGGCGTTCATCCTCGGCTCGATCGTGGCCGTCGGTGCGCTGATCGCCTCGGTCTTCGTGAAGGAGGTCGCGCTGCGGGGTGCGGCGCCGGCTCCCAAGGACGCGGCTTCCAAGGGCGCGGCTTCGCGGGACGCCGGTGAGACGGTGTCCGAGTCCGTCTGAGCGGACCACTCCTGGCCTCCCCCGGCTCGAACGGCCCCGGTGCTCCGGCACCGGGGCCGTCGCCGTGCGCCGGGCCTTCTAGGCAGCGGGCGCGGGCGCCACGGCCAGCCGCCGCCGGTGCCCGGGCACTTCCGCCACCACGGATACGGAGAGCAGTGCGGCCGGGATCGCGAGGGTCGCCGCCACCGGCAGGTGCGGGGCGGCCGCGAGCACGCACAGCACGGCCGCCGCCGTCACCAGACGCACCAGCACGACCTGCTCCCTCACGCCGGTGAAGGATGCCCTGACCAGGGCGGTCGATGTCAGGAACAGGGCCGTGCCGCCCAGGACGCAGGCCGAGAGGGCGGCGTTCAGATGGTCGTGCGGGGCGGCGACCGCGGCGCCGACCGCGCCGCCCGTGACGGCCAGGCCCAGCTGGACCGGCAGATGCCCGAAGACGTAGATGTGCATGAGGCGTCCGCCGGCCGCGATCTCCTCGTGGCCGCCGGGCCGGGTGCCCGAGCCGCTGAAGTACGACCACCAGAGCGCGGCGGCGAGGGCGAACGCGGCCGCCCCCGTGAGCGCCGCCGCCGGGTCGGTGTCGGCCTTGACGATGCCGTTGGTGAAGCCGAGCACGGTCTCGCCGAGGACGATGATCGTGAACAGGCCGAACCGTTCGCGCAGATGCTCCGCGTCGCTCGGGCTGTCGGCGAGGCGGCGCCCGGCGAGCAGCGGCAGGGCCAGTTCCGCCGTCATGGCGACGCCCCAGGCGATGTAGCGGGCGGGGCCGTGGAGGGCGAACGTCGCCGTCAGCCAGATCGCGCCCGTGATCCCGGAGCCGGTGACGAAGGCCCGCATGATGCGGCGCAGACGCGGCTCGTGGCGAAGGTCCCAGGCGTAGAGCGCGCCGACACCGGCCCGCGCGCCCACGTACGAGACGACGAAGCCGATGTCGGCGCCGTGGCTGTGTCCGACGGCGCCCAGGCAGACGGCCATGCCGGCGACCGTGGCGAGGCCCGCCGTGGCGATCAGGCGCTGCGCGGTCTCGTCGCGGTCGGCCCGGTTGGCGCGGACCGCGTACAGCACCCACGTCCACCACAGCGGGACGAACAGCGCGGCGGCCGAGACCACCGAGAGGGTGTCCGGGTGGTGGCCCAGGCGGTGCGTGGCCTGGCCCACCGCCGCGACGAACACCAGGTCGCCGAAGAGCTCGAACCAGGTGGCGCGGCGCGGCAACTCACGTATGGGAGGAGGTTGTTCGGCGGGGTGCGCTGCTGTCATGGGCGCGAGGTTAGCCCCGGAACGCGCGGCTCAGGGGCCTGTCGCGAGGTTCTTCCCGGCGGGACACCCGGCCGTCACTTACGGGCCTGGGGCAGCCGCAGTATCGGGAAGCTCCCGGTGTTCGTCGGGGCGTGCTCGGGCAGCCACAGGACCGCCACCGCGCCTTCCGCGGGGGTGTCCGGGTCGCTGCCCGGCGGTCTCACGTTGCGGAACGTGAGGCGGGCGCCGAGGACTCTGGCCTGGCCGGCGGCGATCGTCAGGCCCAGGCCGTGGCCGTGGCCCGCGCGGTCGGCGGCGCCGGTGCGGAAGCGGCTCGGGCCCTCTTCGAGGAGGTCCTCGGGGAAGCCGGGGCCGTGGTCGCGGATGCGTATGACGCGGCCTTCGACGCTGACCTCGATCGGCGGGCGGGCGTGCTTGGAGGCGTTGGCCAGGAGGTTGAACAGGATGCGCTCCAGGCGGCGCGGGTCGGTGGTCACCTCCGACTCGTGGATCACGTCGACCCGCACACCGTCCGCGGCGCGGGCCGCGATCCGCCGGCCGACGAACTCGCCGAGCATGATGTCCTGCAACTCGGCCCGCTCGGCCGCGCTGTCCAGACGGGCCACTTCGAGCACGTCCTCGACGAGGGTGCGCATCGCCTGCGCCCGGTCCCTGACCAGCTCGCTGGGGCGGCCCGGCGGCAGCAGCTCGGCGGCGGTGAGCAGGCCGGTGACCGGGGTGCGCAGCTCGTGCGCGATGTCGGCGGTGACCCGCCGCTCGGCCTCCAGGCGCTGCTTGAGGGCGTCGGCCATGGCGTCCACGGCCTGGGCCAGATCGTCGGTCTCGTCGCGCACGACACCGCCGATCGCCTCCCGCACCCGTACGTCGGTCCGGCCCTGCGCGACCTCGCGGGCCGCGCTCGCCGCCTTGCGCAGCCGCCGGGAGAGCTGGCCGCCGATGAGCACGCCGAGCGCGCTGCCGCCGAGGACGACGGCGATCGAGCCGATCAGCAGGGCCTGGTCGAGGTCGTCCATGACGGTGGCGCTGCGGTCGGTGAACCGGGTGTGGACCGAGAGCAGGTCGCCGTTGCTGAGCGGGACCGCGGCCCAGATGTCCGGCACCCCGTTCGACGGCTCGGAGACGAACGTGGCGCGGCGTCCGCTGAGCGCCTTGGCCCGCAGGTCGCGCGGCATCGTCGGGTCGTTGACCTTGAAGCCGACCGGCAGGTTCCCGCCGCGGGCCTCGTACTGGCGCTGTACGAACTGGATGCGCTCGTCCTGGACGTCCCGTGCGTTGTCCAGCATCGAGACGCGTGCCGCGTTGTGCACGACGAGGCTGAGCGCGAGGGCGACGAGCGCGCCGACCAGTGCGATGGCGACGCTGATCTTCCAGCGCACCCCGGTGCGCAGGGAGCGCCGCAGCCGCCGGGGCAGCATCCGCCGCAGCGCCCCGCCGCGCGGGCCCGCGGTCCCCCCGGTGCCTTCCGTCCCCGTCCCCCTCATATCCGCTTCCCCATCAGCCTGGTCAGGCCTTCAGTTTGTAGCCGAAGCCACGGACGGTCTCGATGCGGTCCTGGCCGATCTTGGTGCGCAGGCGCTGCACGTGGACGTCGACGACGCGGGTGTCGCCACCCCAGCCGTAGTCCCAGACGCGCTCCAGGAGCTTGTCGCGGGACAGGACAGTGCCGGGCGCCGAGGAGAACTCCAGGAGCAGCCGCATCTCGGTGGGCGTGAGCGCCACCGGGGTGCCGTCCTTGCGCACCTCCATGCCCTCGGTGTCGATCTCCAGGTCGCCGAAGTGCAGCACCGCGCCGCCGGCCCCCGCGGCCTCGCCGGTCGCGCCGGCACCGGCCGCCGACGGTCCGCCCGCGTGTCCGAAGCGGCGCAGCACGGCGCGGATACGGGCCACGAGCACCGCCCCGTCGAACGGCTTCGTCACGTAGTCGTCGGCGCCGGCCTCCAGGCCGAGCACGACGTCGATGGAGTCGGCGCGCGCGGACAGCATGATCACCGGCACCGTCGACTCGTCGCGGATGCGGCGGCACAGCGACACCCCGTCGAGGCCCGGCACCATCACGTCGAGCAGGGCGATGTCCGGCCGGTCCGCCCGGAACGCCTCCAGGCCCTTGAGACCGTCGGGCATCGCGGTCACCACGAAGCCGTCGCGCTCCAGGGCGAGCTGGGTGGCCTCGCGGATGACGTCGTCGTCCTCGACGAACAGGACGTGCGTCTGCTCGCCCTTGCGCTCACCGCCCATGGCGCTCATGTGGTCTCCCATCCGCTCTGCGTGCTCTTCGCGCTCTCAGCCGTCGTCCGACGGGACCGGTGAGGCCCCGTCCACCGCGTGGCTGTAGTCGTTGTGCGTCCGGCTCTCCTGGACGAAGTGGTCCCCGCTCCACCGGTACGTGAGGATCTCCTCGCCCGACGGAGAGGCGACCGAGTCGCCCTTGTCGTACACCTGCTTGGTGACCACCAGATCACCCCGGTCTATCTCCGCGTAGACCGGGGGTTCCTCGGCCTGGAAGACATTCTGGTACGTACCGCCCTCGTCGCGATACACGTACGTCCCGATGCCCACGGCGTCACCGCAGGTCATCACGTTGACCACGACGTCGGTTGCGGCGGCGCCAGTCAGGTTGCCGTAGCTCACGTCGACCGGGTACTCGTCGGCCACGCAGGGCTTCAGGTCACGCTTGATGTCGGTGCTGACCTTCGGGTCGGCCTTCACCAGACGCACGGCGTTCACCGCCGAGGGCGACGGGGAGGGGGACGTGGAGGGGGCGGGGCTCGCGGTGGCGGCCGGCGCGGTCGAGCCGACCGGGTCGGTGCGGGCCGGGCCCTCGTCACGGGCCCCGGTGCCGCCCGCCGAGCAGGCGGCGAGAGCGCCGACGAAAAGCCCGAGGGCGGCGAGCCCGGCGATCACCGAACTCCCCGCCTTCACCACACCCAGGACCCTGCGGACCCCGGCGCGGATCCTCAAGGTCCCAGAGGCACGTAGGCCTAGGCCGCGCAACGCTCCCGCTCCTCACGTTCGAGCGCGCGGGACACCAGCTCTTCGCGGTCTCGGCTCTCCAGCTCCTCGCGGAGCCGGGCGAGCGCCCGGTGCAGCGTGCTCTTCACGGTTCCGGCCGACATTCCGAGCGCGGCGGCCGTCTCCTCTGTGGACATCTGCTCCCAGTGTCGCAGCACCACGACGCTGCGCTGCTTCGGTGCCAGGACCTTCATGACGTCCATCAGA
Organism: Streptomyces sp. NPDC052225; assembly: GCF_040679615.1. NCBI lineage: Bacteria > Bacillati > Actinomycetota > Actinomycetes > Kitasatosporales > Streptomycetaceae > Streptomyces > Streptomyces sp. NPDC052225. The sequence goes on from NZ_JBFAVD010000018.1 coordinate 149,066, forward strand.
AGCGCACGGTCCGCGTGCTGCTCGGTCGAGTCGTCCACGAGCGACTCGGGGAGCTGCTCGGTGGGGACCTCTTCCAGCTTGCGGGCGCGCCACCACTCCGTCCGCGTGTTGATCATGACGCGGCGCAGGTAGGCGTCGGCGAGGCGCTTGTCCGCTATGCCGTCCCAGCGCCCGTACGTGCGCACGAGCGCGGTCTGCAACAGGTCCTGCGCGTCGACCGGGTCCGGCACCAGGCGCCGGGCGCTGCGCAGCAGAGCGTCCTGCCGCGTCCTGACGTACTCCTCGAACTCGAGCACCTCACCGCCGTGCGCCATGATCAACCGCCTCCCGATCCTTGCCTGTTCCCCGTGTGCCGCACTGGTCGTGTGCGGTACGAGAAAGAAGCTACGGAGGCCGTGTCACGGCGTTGTCCGTTCCAGCCTGCGACGAACGCACGGCTGTCCGTCGGTTGTGTAACGGACCGGGACGGCCCGTCAAGGGATCGGCCGGTTCAGCTCGTCGGCAGCCGGTAGAGACCACCCGGCAGCGGCTCCACCAGACCGTCGCTGACCAGCCCGTCCAGGGCCCTGGCCCGCTGCACCGGCTCGTCCCAGACCCGGTCGAGCACCGCCTGCGGCACCGGATCGGCCGCTTCGCGCAGTACGGCGAGGAGCTTCCCGCGCACCTGACGGTCGGTCCCCGCGTACGTCTGCCCGCGGCGCGCCGGACCCTCGTGCGCGGGCTTGCCCGCGAGCCGCCACGCGCACATCGCCGCGATCGGACAGCGGTGGCAGTCCTCGTTCTTCGCGGTGCACACGAGCGCGCCCAACTCCATCGAGGCGGCGGCCCACTTGGCGGCGGTCTCGTCCTCCTCCGGCAGCAGGGCCCGCGCCAGCTTCCGCTCGGCGGCGGTCGTCGCGTTCGGCGGGTACTGCACGCCCGCGACGGCCCGGGCGAAGACCCGCCGTACGTTCGTGTCGAGCACCGCGTGCCGTTGCCCGTACGCGAACGAGGCGACGGCGGCGGCCGTGTACTCGCCGATCCCCGGCAGGGCGAGCAGCTGCGCGTGTCCGGTGGGCACGTCGCCGCCGTGCCGTTCCGTTATGGCGACGGCCGCGCCGTGCAGCCGCAGCGCGCGCCGCGGATACCCGAGCCGCCCCCAGGCGCGCACGGCCTCACCGGGCGCCTCCTTGGCGAGGTCGGCAGGGCGCGGCCAGCGCGCGAGCCACTGCTCGTAGACGGGCAGCACCCGGTTCACCGGCGTCTGCTGCAACATGAACTCGCTGACCATCACGCCCCACGGGCCCGCCTCGGGGCGGCGCCAGGGCAGGTCGCGGGCGTGCTCGGCGAACCAGTCGATGACGGGTGCGTGAAGATCGGGATGCGTGGGGGTCTTCGTGGGCGCAGTCATGGCACTCCCGATCCTGCCACGGACGGAGCCCCGCGCGCGGGACCCCCTGACAGGCTCGGGGGCGTCCCACCCCTGACGATCGGCAGAGGTGGAAGCGGGGACCGCGCTTGTACCGTCGATGGAGTGGAACTCCGACGCCGAACCGCCCTAGGCGGGTCGGTGGAGGTAGGGGCACATCCCCACGCCGCCCGGCACGCACGCTCGCCGCACCGGTCAAACGCCCGAGTAGCTCCGCTACTAGGACCTTCGCCCGGCACGCCGATCGCACGCACCGAACGACGCGGGAACGCACCCCTACCTCCACCGACCCGCCTGTCGGACCTGTCGCTCTGGGCCGCGCTCACCGTCCCGGTGCTCGCCGTCGAAGGGCTGCATCTGCACGAGCCCGCCGGCATCTGGCAGCAGGTCGCCGGGATCGCCGCGCTCGGCGCGGCCACCGCCCTGCACCGCCGCGGGCCCGCCGTCGCCTTCCTGCTCGCGGCCGCGCCGGGCCTCGCCGTGGCGTCGTCCCTGTTCACGCTCTCGTACGGGTGCGCGCTCGCCGCGTTCGCCTACTTGATGGGGCTGAGGTCCCGCGCCCTGCGCCCCTCCTTGCTCGCTTTCGCCGCGCTCGCCGCCACCGGCACCGTCAAGATCGCGGTCCGGCAGGTCGACCCGGCCGCCGAGTGGCTCGTCCTCATGGGCACGCTGCTGTTCGGCGCGGTCTTCCCGTGGCTGATCGGCCGGTACTGGCGGCAGAGCCGCGAGCTGACCGCCGCGGGGTGGGCCAGGGCCGAGCAACTGGAGCGCGAGCACCGCATCGTCGCCGACCGCGCGCGGCTGCGCGAACGCGCCCGCATCGCGCAGGACATGCACGACTCCCTCGGCCACGAGCTGAGCCTCATCGCCCTGCGCGCGGGCGCCCTCCAGGTCACGCCCGGCCTCGCCGACGCGCACCGGAAGGCCGCCGCCGAACTGCGCGCCGCCGCCTCCGACGCCACCGACCGGCTGCACGGCATCATCGGCCTGCTGCGCGAGGAGGACGACGAGCCCGCGCCGCTCGCCCCGGCCGGCGAGACCGTCGCCCAGCTCGTGGAGCGGGCCGCCGAATCCGGGCTTCCCGTACGCCTGTTGAGCGCGCCCGCCACCGACGACCGCACCCTCTACCGCGTCGTCCAGGAAGCCCTCACGAACGCCGCCAAGCACGCTCCGGGCGCCCCTGTCACCGTGGCGACGCGGCAGGACGGCGGTGCCGTCACGGTCACCGTCAGCAACGAGCGCCCGCCCCGCGCGCCCGCCGCCCCGCACGGCAGCGGCACCGGGCTCCTCGGGCTGCGCGCCCGGATCACGGCGCTCGGCGGCACGTTCGACGCGGGCCCGCACGGCGACGGGTTCCGCGTGGTGGCACACCTGCCCGCACCCGGCACACCCCGGCAGGGGCCGGCCGGATTCGCGCACGCGCGGCGCACCGCGAGACGCCGCGTGGGCCTCGCGTTCGGCGCGGCGGCCGTCGCGGGAACCGTCCTGATCGGCGGGTCGTTCACCTGGTACGCCTACACGAAGACGCACGCCGTCCTCACCCCGCAGGCGTACGCGCAGCTGCGCATCGGCACGCCCCTGGCCGACGCGGAGCCCCGGCTGCCCGAGCGCACGATCAGCGACCCGCCCGTCGAGCGCGCGCCCACCCCGCCGCCCGCGCACGCGGACTGCCGCTACTACCGCGCCAGCGGCGAACTCTTCGTGCCCGTCGAGCACTTCAGGCTCTGCTTCGACACCGCGGGCGCGGCCCACGCACTCGTCGACCGCGTGGTGATCCCCAAGGCGGGCACCGCCGACCAGATACAGGAAGAGGAGCGCGAATGGGCACGCTGAGCGGGGCCGGCGCGGGCCGGCGGATCAGGGTCCTGCTCGCCGACGACGAGGCGATGGTCAGGGCCGGCGTCGGCGCGATCCTCGCCGCGGGCGGCGACTTCGAGATCGTCGCCGAGGCCGCGGACGGCCGCGAGGCGGTCACCCTCGCCCGGGCCCACCGCCCGGACGTGGCGCTGCTCGACATCCGCATGCCGCGCCTGGACGGTCTGGCGGCGGCCGAGGAGATCACCGGCACCGTGCCGGGCACGGCGGTCGCGATGCTGACGACGTTCTCCGAGGACGCGTACGTGGCGCGGGCGCTCGGCGGCGGCGCCACCGGCTTCCTGCTCAAGTCCGGCGACCCGCACGAACTGATGGCGGGCGTACGGGCGGTGGCCGACGGCGCCGCGTTCCTGTCGCCGAAGGTGGCCCGCCATGTCATCGACGGGCTCGGCGGCGGCCGGCTCTCCCGGGAGGCGTCCGCCCGCGAGCGCGTCGCCGCGCTCACCCCGCGCGAGCGCGAGGTGCTCGGCCTGGTCGGCGCGGGCCTGTCCAACCCGGAGATCGCCGCGCGCCTGCATCTCGTCGAGGGCACCGTGAAGGCGTACGTCAGCGCGGTCCTCGACCGACTGGAGGTCAAGAACCGCGTGCAGGCGGCGATCGTGGCGTACGAGGCGGGTCTGCTGACGTAGGCCCGTGTGAGCCGCCGTCAGGACCCGCAGTGCGTACGGGAATTCAGCGGCGGTGCGAGCCGTGCCGCGGTCCGCCGGTGTGCGACGGGCCGTATCCGGCGCCCGCGGGACCCGGCCCCGCGAACCAGCGCGCGAGCCCGTTCCCCGACCCGCGCATCGCCTCGGCCATCCGCGCCCCCGGCCGCGCCAGCAGCCGTACGACGAGGAACGCCATCAGGGTGCCGAGCAGCAGGCCCGCCGCGACGTCGTGCGGGTAGTGCACGCCCACGAACACCCGCGAGAACGCCATGAGGATCGCCATCGGCACGGTCAGCCAGCCGATCGCCGGCCAGGCGAGCGCGAGCCCCACGGCCGCGGCGGCGGCGATCGTCGCGTGGTTGGACGGGAACGACCAGTCCCCGTGGGCGGGACAGTCGACCAGCGGCCGCAGCGCCCCCGACACGGCCCGGCACGGCCGCTCTTCGTCGATCCCCGACTTGATCAACTCGCTGGCCACGTACGCCGCCGCCGTCGCCAGCGGAGCGAGCACCGCCACGGCGAGGGCCCGCGGGTCGCCGCGCCGCGCCCGCCACCAGGCGACGACGAAGAGCACGGCGAACAGCAGCAGACCGAGTTCCGTCCACACCTCCATGAGGTGCTGGAACCACGAAGGAGTGTCGTGGGCGAAATCGGTGATGTGGCGGTAGAGATCGGAGTCGAAGGTTCCCATGGTCACGGACAGTACGTAATACCCGGCCCTCGTCACATCCCGCGAGGGTCGGGCGCGGCACCTGACGAAAGACAGGGGTGCCGAAACGGCGTCAAAAAGCGCGCGCGTGATGATGATCCGGAAAACTCGCCGCACGAGGCGGCGGGTGGGCACCGGACAACGGCCCGATCTCTCGTAAGGTTTGAGCCGTGGGATCTCTGCGCAATCCGATCGGGCCGCTTCCCTCCTCCATCTATTGGCGACGGAGGGTGGTGCTGGCGTCCATGCTCGCGCTCCTCGCGCTGCTGATCGTATGGATCGTCAACATGGGTGGCGGCGACGGGAACAACGGCGCCGACGGGTCCAACGGCAAGCACCCGACGGAGTCCATCACCCCCGGCCCCTCGGGGTCGGGGCCCGCGATCAGCGAACACCCGGGCGGGCGCGACACGTCGGGCGGATCGGGTTCCGGTTCGGGCGGTGACTCCGGCGACGGGTCCGGTGACGGCTCGGGCGACGGGTCCGGCGAGGGTTCCGGTTCCGGTGGCTCCGGCGGTTCGGACGACTCGGCGGGCGGCGACGGCAGCGGTTCCGGCACGTCCTCCGGCGACCAGGTCCCGGCCGGGTCGAGCCTGCCGGACTGCACGGCGGGCGGCGTCTCGCTGACCGTGCGCAGCGTCCACAACTCGTACACCCCGGGCGAGAAGCCGAAGATCGAGCTGATCGCGAAGAACTCCACGGACAAGTCCTGCAAGGTCGATCTCGGGCCGAAGACGGCGGTCGTGACGATCACGAAGGCGGACGGCGACAAGCGGTACTGGTCGTCCGAGGACTGCCCGGCCGGGTCCGGGAGCCTGCTCCTGCGGGTCCCCGCGGGCGGCAAGGTCACCCACACGATCACGTGGGACCGGCAGCCGAGTGCTCCGCAGTGTGCGACGCCCTCTGCGGGGGCGGCGGGTGCGGGGACGTATCTCGTCGAGGTGAAGGCGGCTCAACTCGCCGGGACGCAGACGTCGTTCGTGCTGAAGGCCGACTAGGCGGCTTCGGGCGCTGTAGTTCGGGTCTCGGGGCTCCGCCCCGGGCCCCGCTCCTCAATCGCCGGAGGGGCTTGAGTGGCGCCGGAGGGGCTTGATCGCCCCGGACGGGCTTGATCGGCTCCGGACGGGCTTGAACGGAGCGTTGCGTCAGACGTATCGCTCCAGGATCGACGACTCCGCCAGCCTCGACAGGCCCTCCCGGACGCTGCGGGCCCGCGCCTCGCCGACGCCGTCCACCGTCTGGAGGTCATCGACGCTCGCGGCGAGCAGCTTCTGGAGGCCGCCGAAGTGCTCCACGAGGCGGTCGATGATGGCGCCCGGCAGGCGCGGCACCTTCGCCAGGAGGCGGAAGCCGCGCGGCGACACCGCCGAGTCCAGCGCCTCCGGCGAGCCCGTGTAGCCCAACGCCCTGGCCACGATGGGCAGTTCGAGCAGCTCGGCGTGGGTGAGGGAGTCCAGCTCGGACAGCGCCTCGTCGACCGTGCGCGAGCGCTTCGCCGTCGGCTCGGGCACATAGTCCCGTACGACGAGCTCGCGCTCGGGCTCGACGCCCGCGATCAACTCGTCCAGCTGGAGCGCGAGAAGGCGCCCGTCCGTGCCCAGCTCGACGACGTACTCGGCGATCTCGGTGGCGATGCGGCGCACCATCTCCAGGCGCTGCGCGACCGCCGTGACGTCCCGGACGGTGACCAGGTCCTCGATCTCCAGGGCGGAGAGCGTGCCCGCGACCTCGTCCAGGCGGAGCTTGTAGCGCTCCAGGGTCGCGAGGGCCTGGTTGGCGCGGGAGAGGATCGCCGCCGAGTCCTCCAGGACGCGGCGCTGACCGTCCACGTAGAGCGCGATCAGGCGCATCGACTGGGAGACCGAGACGACCGGGTAGTTGACCTGCTTGCTGACGCGGTCCGCCGTGCGGTGCCGGGTGCCGGTCTCCTCGGTGGGGATCGTCGGGTCCGGGACCAGCTGGACGCCGGCCCGCAGGATCTTGTCCAGGTTCGAGGAGACGACGATGCCGCCGTCGAGCTTGCACAGCTCGCGCAGGCGCGTGGCCGTGAACTCCACGTCGAGGACGAAGCCGCCGGTGCACATCGACTCGACCGTCTTGTCGGAGCCGAGGACGATGAGCCCGCCCGTGTTGCCACGGAGGATGCGCTCCAGACCGTCCCGCAGGGCCGTGCCCGGCGCCACCGCGCTCAGCGCGGCGCGCATCAGACCGTCGGTACTGGAACCGGCGGACTTTCCGGGAGCTGCCGCCCGGTCGTTGGCTGCCACTGGACTCCTCCGGATCGCAGGCTCTGGTCGCGGACTCTTCGTGCCCAGGAGTTCGTCGCGTTCGTACGCACGGGCGAGACCAGGGCAAAGTCTACCGGCGCTCCTCCGTCTCCCGTGGGGCCTCTCGGCGACGGCCCTTGGGCAGCACCCGCAGCGCGTCCCCTATATCGGCGACTTCCAGGACCTTCATACCGGCCGGAACCTTGCCCGGATCGCTGGGGACCAGGGCGTGCGTGAACCCGAGCCGGTGCGCCTCGGCGAGCCGGCGCTGCACGCCCGTGACCCGTCTGACCTCGCCCGCGAGGCCTACTTCTCCGATCGCCACCAGGTTCTTCGGCAGCGGGGTGTCGCTCGCGGCGGACGCGAGGGCGAGCGCGATGGCGAGGTCGGCGGCGGGTTCGGAGAGCTTCACGCCGCCGACCGTCGCGGAGTAGATGTCCCTTTTGCCCAAGGCGCTGATCTTGCCCCGCTGTTCGAGCACCGCCAGCATCATCGAGACGCGGGACGTCTCCAGGCCGGATGTCGTGCGCCGCGGGGACGGGATCTGCGAGTCGACCGTGAGCGCCTGGACCTCGGCGACCAGGGGGCGGCGGCCCTCCAGGGTGACGGTCAGGCAGGTGCCGGGCACCGGCTCGTCGCGCCGGGTGAGGAACAGGCCGCTGGGGTCGGCGAGGCCCGTGATGCCCTCGTCGTGCAGCTCGAAGCAGCCGACTTCGTCCGTCGTCCCGTACCGGTTCTTGACGCCGCGGACCAGGCGCAGGCGGGCGTGCCGGTCGCCCTCGAAGTTCAGGACGACGTCGACCAGGTGCTCCAGAAGGCGCGGGCCCGCGATCGTGCCCTCCTTGGTGACGTGGCCCACGAGGAGCGTGGACATGCCGCGCTCCTTGGAGGCGCGGATCAGCGCGCCCGCCACCTCGCGGACCTGCGCCATGCCGCCGGGTGCCCCGTCGATCTCCGGCGATGCCACGGTCTGCACCGAGTCCATGATCAGCAGCGACGGCTTCACCGCGTCCAAGTGGCCGAGGACGGCGGAGAGATCGGTCTCGGCCGCCAGGTACAGGTGGTCGTCGATGGCCTTGATGCGGTCGGCGCGCATGCGCACCTGGGACGCCGACTCCTCGCCCGTCACATAGAGGGTCTTGTGCTCCTCGCTCGCCGATTTCGCCGCGACGTCCAGGAGCAGCGTGGACTTGCCGACGCCGGGCTCGCCCGCGAGCAGCACCACCGCGCCGGGTACGAGACCGCCGCCGAGGACGCGGTCCAACTCGGGCACGCCGGTGGAGCGGGCCGTGGCCTGCTTGCCGTCCACCTGGCCGATGGGCACGGCGGACGTGGTGACGCGGCCGGGCGCGGTGGTGCGCACCGCGGGGGCGCCGTACTCCTCGACCGTCCCCCACGCCTGGCACTCGCCGCAGCGGCCCAGCCACTTGGCCGTCTGCCAGCCGCACTCGGTGCAGCGGTACGACGGTCGGTCCTTCGCGGATTTGGTACGGGCAGCCATGGACCGAACCGTAACGGGCGCCACTGACAATCCCGGCCCCGCGCTCACCGGCCGTCGCCCCGCGTAGCCGCACTGGCCACGGAATATGAGGTTCCTGTCCTCTTTTGAGGGATCGTTTCACCCGTAAGGATTAAATGTGTTCAAGGGGGCGGAAGGGGCTCTGCCCGCCGCCTACGGTCGCTCGGGTGATGAGCAGCAGGCCGGAACCCCCCACGCACACCACCGGCGCACACCGGGCGCATCGCGCCGGGGCGAGGCGTCCGGCGCCGCGCGCCGTCGCGCAGCGCCCGCCCGCTCGCTACGAGCCCTGTCTGGACGGCCTGTTCACCTACTGCCTCTCCGTCCTGTGCGACCACGACGAGGCGATCGCCGCCCTCGGTGACGCCCTCGCGCTCGCCGAGCGGCGCGGCTCCCGCGGCCCGGAGGCGCCGGCCGACCAGCGCGCCTGGCTGTACGCGCTGGCCCGCTGGTCCTGTCTGCGCCGCCTCGCCGAGGCCAAGCGCAAGCGGCAGGGGGCGCACGCCGCCGGGGCCTCCGGCGAACGGGAAGCGGACGACGCGCAGCAGGACGGGCCCCTCCAGGAGGAGCGTCGGCGCCAACTCGCCCTCCTGGCCTGGCCGGAGGCCGCCGGCACCACCCCCGAGCAGCGCGAGGCGCTCGAACTGGCGGTGCGCCACCAGCTGTCACCACGCGAGGTCGCCGCCGTCCTCGGCAGCGATCCCGGGGCCACCCGCGAGCTGCTCTCCGCCGCCGCCTGCGAGGTCGAGCGGACCCGCGCAGCCCTCGCCGTCGTCGAGACCGGCACCTGCCCCAGCGTCGCCCGCCTCACCGGCGACCATCAGCTGCTGCTCTCCGCCGCTCTGCGCCGCGAACTGGTCCGGCACGTCGACGACTGCCCGCGCTGCCGCCGCACCGCCGAGCGCGCCACCCCCGGAGCCTGGCCCGGCACGACCGTCACCCCCGCCGCGCTGCCCCTCGCCGAGGCTCCGCGCGCGGCGCTGCACCACGCGATGCACACCTCGCACTCCACGGCCCCGCGCTTCGACCGGCGCGGTTTCCCGATGGACCCCAAGGACCGGGCCGCCCGCAGGGACCGGCTGCGCGCGCGTGCCGTCACCACGACGGTCGTCGCCACCGTGGTCGCCGCCCCCGTGCTCGCCCTGTGGGCCGCCTACCGGGGCGCTCCGCAGACCGGTGAGGGCTCCGACGGGCGCTCCATCAGCGCCAGCGAGGCGGGCGGCCCCGGCGGGCTCGCGGGCGAGGAGCGGCCGGGCGACGCGTACGAGAACGCGGGGAACGCGAGCACCACCCCCGACCCCCGCTTCACCGCGGGCAGCCGCTCACCGGACGTCTCCGTAGAGGTCATTTCGCCGCCCACGCGCGCGGGCACGGGTCCCGGCAGGCTCACCGTCGAGGCCCAGCCCAGCGGCGACGCGACGCTCATCACGCTGACCGCGTCAGGGAGTTCACCGGTCGACTGGTCCGCGTACACCGGGGCGTCCTGGCTGTATCTGAGCCGGTCGTCGGGCACGCTGCGGCCGGGGGAGTCGATCACGATCCAGGTGTACGTCGATCACGACAGGGAGCCGGCCGGGCACTGGTACGCCCGCATCGGCATCGACCCGTCGGGGGCCGTCATCTCCCTTGAGGGATACGGCAGTTCGGGCGGGGGCCACGGCCATGAGCCGAGCGACCCCGGCACGGACGATCCGGGCCCGGTGCCCAGCGACCCGGGGACCACGGACCCCGATCCGACGCCGAGCGACCCCGGCACGACGGACCCCGATCCGACCCCCAGCGACCCGGGGACGACGGACCCCGACCCGACGCCCACGGACCCCGCGCCGAGCGACCCCGGCACGACGGACCCCGGGGACTCGACGTCTCCGACGCAGTCCCCGTGAGCCGACGCGGCGTTACGCGGGGTCCGCGGGATGCGGGGCGACCAGCGGCAGGCCCTTGGGCAGCGCCGCGAGGCGCTCCTCGCACAGCTCGACCAGCTTGTCGTAGCCGGCCTGGCCCATCAGCTCGGTCAGCTCCGGGCGGTACGAGACGTAGACCGGGTCGCCCGCGCCGTGTGCCGACGTCGCCGACGTGCACCACCAGTGCAGGTCGTGGCCGCCGGGACCCCAGCCGCGGCGGTCGTACTCGCCGATCGAGACCTGGAGCACCCGGGTGTCGTCGGGCCGGTCGATCCACTCGTAGGTCCGCCGGATCGGCAGCTGCCAGCAGACGTCCGGCTTCGTCTCCAGGGGCTCACGCCCCTCCTTGATCGCCAGGATGTGCAGCGAACAGCCGGCGCCGCCCTTGAAGCCGGGGCGGTTCTGGAAGATGCACGAGCCGTTGTACGGGCGGGTCTGGCGCTCCCCGTCCTCGTCCTTCGACACCCAGCCCGTCTGAGTACCGACGTCGTGGTGCTGCCAGATGTCGGGCGTCAGACGGGCCACGAACCCGGCCACCCGCTTCTCGTCGTCCTCGTCCGAGAAGTGCGCGCCCAGCGTGCAGCAGCCGTCGTCGGCGCGGCCCGCCTGGATGCCCTGGCAGCCGCTGCCGAAGATGCAGCTCCAACGAGAGGTCAGCCATGTCAGATCGCAGCGGAAGATCTGCTCGTCGTCCGCGGGATCCGGGAACTCGACCCAGGCGCGCGGGAAGTCGATCGGCTTCTCGTCGGGCTGCCCCGCCGGGTTCAGGATCTGCGCAGACTTCGGCGTCTTCTGCTTTGCCGACTTCGTCTTCTTGTCGCTCTTGTCGGCCTTGGCCTTTTTCGTCTTTGGCACGCCTCCAGGGTAAAGGCGCCGAGGCCCTTGCCCGGACCTTGCCGGACGGGCCGCCCCGTCAGCGCAGTAGCGTTCCGTACATGAGACTCGGTGTCCTCGACGTGGGTTCGAATACGGTTCATCTGCTCGTGGTGGACGCGCACCCGGGCGCCCGCCCGCTGCCCGCGCACTCGCACAAGGCGGAGCTGCGGCTCGCCCAACTCCTCGACGAGCGCGGGGCGATCGGCCCCGATGGCGTGGAGCGCCTGGTCGACACGGTCAGAGAAGCCCTGGTGGCGGCCGAGGACAAGGGTGTCGAGGACCTGCTCCCGTTCGCCACCTCCGCGGTGCGCGAGGCGAGCAACGCCGACGAGGTCCTCGCCCGCGTCAAGGACGAGACCGGCGTCGCGCTGCGGGTGCTCAGCGGTGAGGAGGAGGCCCGCCTCACGTTCCTCGCGGTCCGGCGCTGGTTCGGCTGGTCCGCGGGCAAGCTGCTCGTCCTCGACATCGGCGGCGGCTCCCTGGAGATCGCGTACGGCATCGACGAGGAGCCGGACGCCGCGGTGTCGCTGCCGCTCGGCGCGGGCCGGCTCTCCGCGGCGTGGCTGCCCGGCGACCCGGCGGACCCGGCCGACGTGAAGGCGCTGCGCCGGCATGTGCGGGCGCAGATCGCGCGCACGGTGGGGGAGTTCAGCCGGTTCGGGGCGCCCGACCACGTGGTCGCCACGTCCAAGACGTTCAAGCAGCTCGCCCGTCTTGCGGGAGCGGCCCGCTCCACCGAGGGCCTTTACGTACAAAGGGAGTTGAAGCGTAAGTCCCTGGAGGACTGGGTGCCGCGGCTCGCCGGGATGACCGAGGCGGAGCGGGCGGAGCTGCCCGGCGTCTCCGAGGGCCGGGCCCGCCAGCTGCTCGCCGGCGCCCTTGTGGCCGAGGGCGCGATGGACCTGTTCGGAGTGGAGACCCTGGAGGTCTGCCCGTGGGCGCTGCGCGAGGGCGTGATCCTGCGCCGCCTGGACCACCTGCCCGGGGCCTGAAGGCGAGGAGGCGGGTTCCGGCCTACGCTTCCGGGCCCGCTCCCCGTCGTCTCGCGTGGGCCCGTACTCTGTCTCCGTGGCAGAACCAGTGGTGCGCATCCCGGATGCGAAGGTCGCCCTGTCGACGGCCTCGGTCTATCCGGAGTCGACGGCGACGGCCTTCGAGATCGCCGCGCGCCTGGGCTACGACGGTGTCGAGGTCATGGTCTGGACCGACCCCGTCAGCCAGGACATCGAGGCCCTGCGCCGCCTCAGCGACTATCACCACATGCCGATCCTCGCGGTCCACGCGCCGTGTCTGCTGATCACGCAGCGGGTCTGGTCCACCGACCCCTGGGTGAAGCTCCAGCGGGCCCGCGCCGCCGCCGAGAAGCTCGGGGCGTCGACCGTGGTCGTCCACCCGCCGTTCCGCTGGCAGCGCCAGTACGCCAGGGACTTCGTCACCGGCGTGTGGCGCATGGCCGACGAGACGGATGTGCGGTTCGCCGTGGAGAACATGTACCCGTGGCGCTACCGGGACCGCGAGATGCTCGCGTACGCCCCCGACTGGGACGTCACGAAGGACGACTACCGGCACTTCACCGTCGACCTCAGCCACACCGCGACCGCCCGCACCGACGCGATGCAGATGATCGACCGCATGGGCGACCGCCTCGGCCACGTGCACCTGGCGGACGGCGGCGGCTCCAACAAGGACGAGCACCTCGTCCCCGGCCGCGGCACGCAGCCCTGCGCCGAACTCCTGGAGCGGCTCGCGACGAGCTCCTTCGACGGGCACGTCGTCATCGAGGTCAACACCCGCCGTGCCATGTCCAGCGCCGAACGCGAGGCCGACCTCGCCGAGGCCCTCGCCTTCACCCGGCTCCACCTCGCCTCCGCGGTGCGGGTACCGCGTTCATGACCGACGCGACCGGTCCCGTACGGCGTCGGGGGCGCCCTTCCCGTACGCAGGGCGGGGACGGGCCGGGGACGCGGGAGCGGATCCTGGACGCGGCCCGCGAGGAGTTCGCCGCGCGGGGCTACGACAAGGCGTCCGTGCGCGCCATCGCCAAGGCCGCCGGGGTCGACTCGGCGCTCGTGCACCACTACTTCGGGACCAAGGAGCAGGTGTTCGCCGCCTCGGTCGAGGTCGCGTTCGCCCCGGCCTTCGAGGCGCCGACCGCCGTGGAGGAGGGGCCGCTCGACGGGGTCGGGGAGCGGCTGACGCGGTTCATCTTCGGGGTGTGGGAGAACCCGGCGACCCGGGCCCCGCTCCTGGCCATCGTCCGCTCGGCCGTGAACAACGACGTGGCGGCCGGCGTCTTCCGCAGGCTCGTCGCCGCGCAGGTCCTCGCCCGGATCGCGCAGCGCCTCGACCTGCCGGACGGCGAGGCCGAGCTGCGCGCGTCGCTCGCCGCGGCCCAGCTGGTGGGGACCGCGATGCTGCGCTACGTGATCAAGGTGGAGCCGCTGGCGTCGGCCGACGTGGAGGACCTCGTCGCGCGGATCGCACCGGTCGTGCAGGGGCATCTGACCGGCAGATAAAGGGGCGCGGCTGAGACGGGTGTTTCGGTATACGGACACCCTGTCCAGATCTTGGAGCCGCGGCGTAGGCTCGTAGACACTCTTTTTTCTCTTCCTTCAGGCAGGAGCGAGCGACGATGCCCGAGCTGAGGTCCCGCACAGTCACCCACGGCCGCAACATGGCGGGCGCACGCGCCCTTATGCGCGCCTCCGGTGTACCCGGTGCGGACATCGGCCGGAAGCCGATCATCGCGGTGGCCAACTCCTTCACGGAGTTCGTGCCCGGCCACACGCACCTGGCCCCGGTCGGCCGCATCGTCTCCGAGGCCATCTCGGCCGCCGGCGGCATCCCGCGCGAGTTCAACACGATCGCGGTCGACGACGGCATCGCGATGGGCCACGGCGGCATGCTGTACTCCCTGCCGTCGCGCGACCTGATCGCCGACTCGGTCGAGTACATGGTCGAGGCGCACTGCGCGGACGCGCTGATCTGCATCTCGAACTGCGACAAGATCACGCCCGGCATGCTGATGGCCGCGCTGCGCCTCAACATCCCGACGGTCTTCGTCTCCGGCGGCCCGATGGAGGCCGGCAAGGCCACCCTCGTCGACGGCACGGTCCGCAAGCTCGACCTGGTCAACGCGATCAGCGACGCCGTGAACGAGAACGTCTCGGACGAGGACATCCTCCGCATCGAGGAGAACGCCTGCCCGACGTGCGGCTCCTGTTCCGGCATGTTCACCGCCAACTCGATGAACTGCCTGACCGAGGCCATCGGCCTCTCGCTGCCCGGCAACGGCTCGGTCCTCGCCACGCACACCGCCCGCAAGGCGCTGTACGAGCGCGCGGGCGCGACGGTCGTCGAGCTGACGAAGCGCTACTACGGCGAGGACGACGACTCGGTCCTGCCGCGCAACATCGCGACGCACGCCGCCTTCGAGAACGCCATGGCGCTCGACATCGCCATGGGCGGCTCCACGAACACGATCCTGCACCTGCTGGCCGCCGCCCGTGAGGCCGAGGTCGACTACAACCTCGACCACATCAACGCGGTCTCGCGCCGCGTCCCCTGCCTGGCCAAGGTCGCCCCGAACGCGGCGCCCACGACCACGTACTACATGGAGGACGTGCACCGCGCCGGCGGCATCCCGGCCCTCCTCGGCGAGCTCTACCGCGGCGGCCTGCTCAACGAGGACGTCCACACCGTCCACAGCCCCTCGATCAAGGAGTGGCTGGACGCCTGGGACATCCGCGGCGGCAGCGCCTCGCCCGAGGCCGAGGAGCTGTGGCACGCGGCGCCCGGCTGCGTCCGCTCCGCCGAGGCGTTCTCCACGTCCGAGCGGTGGGACACCCTCGACACGGACGCGGCGAACGGCTGCATCCGCGACGTCGCCCACGCTTACTCCAAGGACGGCGGCCTCGCCGTCCTCAAGGGCAACCTCGCCGAGGACGGCTGCGTCGTGAAGACGGCCGGCGTCGACGAGTCGATCTGGACGTTCGAGGGCCCGGCCGTCGTCTGCGAATCGCAGGAGGAGGCGGTCGAGAAGATCCTCCTCAAGCAGGTCAAGGAGGGCGACGTCGTCGTCATCCGCTACGAGGGCCCCAAGGGCGGCCCCGGCATGCAGGAGATGCTCTACCCGACCTCGTACCTGAAGGGCCGCGGCCTCGGCAAGGCCTGCGCGCTCGTCACGGACGGCCGCTTCTCCGGCGGCACCTCGGGCCTGTCCATCGGCCACGCCTCGCCCGAGGCGGCGGCCGGCGGCACGATCGCCCTCGTCAAGGACGGCGACCGCATCCGCATCGACATCCCGAACCGCGGCATCGAACTCCTGGTCTCCGACGAGGAGTTGGCGGCCCGCCGCGAGGCCCTGAACGGCGTCTACGCCCCGGCGAACCGCGAGCGCAAGGTCTCCGCGGCGCTGCGCGCGTACGCGGCGATGGCCACCAGCGCCGACAAGGGCGCGGTCCGCGACGTCTCGAAGCTCGGCTGACGCCCGAGCCTCACCACGCCCCGGCCCTGCGCCCGTCGACTCCGAACAGGGTGCCGTCCGGGGCGCTCGCGTAGACCCGCCCGTCGATCACGACGGGCGGGGGCAGCTCGGCCACGACGCGGTCGGAGTGCGGGGAGGGGCGGGGGCGGGTCTGGCCCAGCGGGGCGCCGGTCGGCGAGAGGGCCAGGACGCGGCCGTCGGGAGCCGTGACGTAGACCCGGCCCTTGCCGTCGACGGCAGGGGCCGAACCTCTGCTCACCGAGGTCTCCGAACGCCACAGCTGCTTGCCCGTCGTCAGGTTCTGGGCGACCAGGGCGCCGCCCGCGGCGAGCAGGTACGCCGTGTCGCCGTGCAGCGCCGCCGTCGCCGGGGGCAGCGGCAGCGCGAGCGGCACGCGGCGCGCGACGGAACCGTCCGTCAGCCGGTGCCCCACCAGCGCCACCGTCTCGCCCGACGCGTCGCGCTGCGTGCACCAGAGCACGCCGTCGGCCACTCCGACCGGCGTCGCCGTGTCCGGCGAGCGATGCCGCCAGCGCACGGCGCCCGTCGCCGGATCCACCGCGCTCACCACCGTGTCGATCCGGTTCGCGGCCTGCGTCGTCACGGAGGCGAGACCGGCCCCGGCGTACGAGAGCACCGGCTGCCCGCCCGGGAGGCGGCGCTGCCACACCTGCCGGCCCGTCGCCCCGTCGACCCCGGTCACGGTGCCGTCGGTGGTGGCGAGGAGCACCACCCCACCGGCCTGCCGCACCTGCCCCTGGTACCGCGCGATCCCCATCGACCAGCGGGTCTTCCCGGTGTCCGGATCAAGGGCGTACAGGCGGCTGCCGTCCGGCGCGACGGTGTGCAGCAGCCCGCCCGACATCACGGGGGCCGGCGCCGTCCCGGCCGCGCCGCTCGCGGACGCCTTGCGCAGCCACACCTGTTCGCCGTCGCGCGGATCCACGGAGGCGGCGAGCACGCCGGGCGCGGAACAGCGCAGTGCGCCGTCCCCGTACGTACAGGCCGGAGCGGAGCCCGAGCCGAGCTGCCGGTTCCACGGGTGGAACGTGGCGGGCGAACCCGCGGGCGCGGTGCGCGACCCCGGATCGTCGGCGGAGCGCGGGACCAGGGTCAGCGTCAGGGCGAGCACGCCGCCGAGGGCGACGGCCCCCGCGATCCCGGCGCCGAGGCGCCGGCCCTTGCGGCCCGGAGTGCGCGAAGTCGCCACCGGCTCAGGGGACTTGGGAGCCTTGGCCGCCGGCTCCGACGGCATCCGCTGGGCCGGTATGAACGCCTGCGCCGGCATGAACGCCTGCGCCGGCACGAACGCTTGTGTGTCGTGGCGCGCCGCCAGCCGGCGCAGCTCGGCCAGGATCTCGTCGGGCGTGGGCCGGTCCTCCGGCGCCTTCGCGAGGCAGCGCAGCACCAGCGGCGCCAGATCCTCGGGCACACCGGTCACGTCCGGCTCGTCGTGCACCACCTGGTACGCGACGAGATACGGGCTGTCGGAGTCGAAGGGGCCGCGCCCCGTCGCCGCGTGCACCAGGACCGAGCCGAGCGCGAACACATCGGCGGCCGGGCCGACTTCGCGGGGCCGGCTGAACTGCTCGGGCGCCATGAAGGGCGGCGTGCCGATCAACTTGCCCGTCTCGGTGCGCAGTTCGCTGTCCTTGGGCCGCGAGATCCCGAAGTCGATGACCTTGGGGCTGTCCGCGGCCAGCAGGACGTTGCTGGGCTTGAGGTCGCGGTGCACGACACCGGCCCGGTGGATGTCGCGGAGCGCCTCGGCCAGGCCGAACGTCACGTGCCGCACCTGCGCGGGCGTCAGTGGCCCGTTCCGCTTGACGTGCTCGGAGAGCGTGGGGCCGGGGATGAACAGCGTCGCCATCCAGGGCCGTCCGGCGTCCGGGTCCGCGTCCACCACCGACGCAGTGAAGGCCCCGCTGACCCGCCGGGCAGCCGCCACCTCCTGCCGGAAGCGCCCCCTGAACTCAGGGTCCTTGGCGAACTCGGCATGAATGACCTTGATCGCGAGCGGCAGTCCCGCCGCCGAGCGCGCCAGATGGACGACACCCATCCCGCCGGCGCCCAGGCGCTCTTCAAGGCGGTAGTGCCCCGCATATTCCGGAAGTTCCGCTTCCGGGCCGGACCCGGTACTGGGCCGTGACGGCATGTCCACCCCCGTGGATGTCGCGCGACGCACGGAGCCTAGTCGATGGTTCGTACGAGGCAGAGGAGGCTTGCTAGCCTCCGCGTTCGAAGAAGTGCGACGGCGATCCGTACGTGACTCGTACGGGACACAGCTGACCACGGTGATTTCAACGGGTCCTCAACGAACGCTGAACGAGGGCCCGTTCGACGACGGGGGAGAGACCGGCATGGCAGTCGAGGGCATAGAGGGCACGGCCGAGGGCGCGCAGACGCTGGCCGCGCACACCTACGCGGTGGCACCGGGCTACAGCGTGAACGTGCGCAGCGGCCCCGGCACCCAGTACCGCATCGTGCGCGTGCTGCCGGCGGGCGCGTACGTCACCATCGGCTGCCAGCGGCCCGGCGAGACGATCACCGGCCCGTACGGCACCACCAAGATCTGGGACAGCATCGGCGTCGGCGAGTACGTCTCCGACGCGTACGTGAAGACGGGCAGCGACGGCTACGTGGCCCCGCGCTGCGCCTGACACCCCGCCCACCCCGCCCGGACCGGCCTGCGCCCCGCGCGGTCCGGCCCGGCGATAATCGACCCGTGAGCGAAGAAACCGGCAGCACGAAGACCCCCGGCCCGGACGGCCCCGGCCCCAGCCCGGGCACGGTCACGCCCGGCCCCCGCCCCGAGGAGATCCGTTTCTTCGGGACGACCTGGGTCGACCACACCGGCCACTACGGCCTGCGCCGCGCCGCGGTCTGCGCCGGCGCGCTGGTCGCCGCCGCGGCCGGCTGCTTCGTGCTGCGGTTCGCCTACGAGGGCCTGTCCGTCGCGGACGTCGGCTCCTTCGTGAACGTCCTGGTCGTCGTCATGTTCGCGGTGTGCAGCGCCCTCGCCTTCACCCGCACCCTGAGCGGCTTCTCCGAGCGCCCCGACCCCGACAAGCAGGCGTCCCTGCGCGGCTTCATGGCGATCGGCTTCGTCGGCGTCCTGCTCGCGTACGCCCTGCGCTGCCTGACCGAGGCCCCGGGCGAGAAGCTCCGCAGGAAGGAGTACGAGGAGGCAAGCGAGCAGTACGAACGCCGCGCCACCCGCCGCACCGGCAACCCGAGCCGCAAGTCCTCCGCGAAGAAGAAGCGCAAGGCCTGAGCGCATCCGGCCCGAGGGCCGATCGGCCTCCTGACAACCCCGCCAGGCCCCGGCACGATGACGCCATGACGCACGACGCCCCGGCCACCGGCCACGCCGAGTTCGCGCTCTCCTTCGACGCGGTCGCCGCCCAGTACGCCACGGCCCGCCCGAGCTACCCGCCCGAACTCCTCGACACCGTCGAGCGCACGGCGGGCCTGGGCCCCGGCGGCCTGCGCGGCGCCACCGTCCTGGACGTGGGCGCGGGCACCGGCATAGCCACCCGCCTCCTGCGCGACCGCGGCGCCCGCGCCATCGCCGTCG
The DNA here is from genome assembly GCF_040679615.1 of Streptomyces sp. NPDC052225. Taxonomy (NCBI): domain Bacteria; kingdom Bacillati; phylum Actinomycetota; class Actinomycetes; order Kitasatosporales; family Streptomycetaceae; genus Streptomyces; species Streptomyces sp. NPDC052225. The sequence goes on from NZ_JBFAVD010000018.1 coordinate 168,334, forward strand.
AACCAGGCCCCGGCATGGGCGCCGAACTGCGCCGCGCCCTCCCCGACGTCCCCCTCGTCCGCGCCCTGGGCGACGCCCTGCCGTTCGCCGACGCGAGCGCCGACCTCGTCACGTACGCCCAGTCCTGGCACTGGACCGACCCGGCCCGCTCCGTCCCCGAGGCGCTGCGCGTCCTGCGCCCCGGCGGCGCCCTCGCCCTGTGGTGGAACGTGCCCGACCCGGACGTCGAGTGGACCGCCGCCCAGGAGGCACGCCTCCAGGAACGCCTGCCCGGCTACCACCGCCACGGCGTCAGCTCCGACGCGACCCGCATCATCGCGGACCTGGGCCTGGCCCCGGCCCCCGCCTCCGTCTACCGGCGCCTGCACTGGACCCGCCGCATCCCGGTCGACCTGCACCTGGCCCACCTCGCCAGCCGCTCCTATTTCGTGGTGATGGGCCCGGAGCGCTCCCGCCCGGTCCTGGAGGACGAACGGGCCCACCTGCTGCGCCGCTTCCCCGACGGCATCGTCGAGGACGCGTACGCCCTGGATCTCACGGTCGTCCGACGCCCCTGACCCGCACCTTCCTCCCGCGCCCCCATCGAGCCCGGCGATCGGCACGCCGCCCCGCCGGGCCTTGACGAGCCTTCCGCACGGGAGGATATTCACCATGTGATGAATAAACCGTCGCCGCCCGCAGTGGAGGCCATCGGCCTCACCGTCGTCCGCGGCGCCCGCACCGTCCTGCACGGCCTGGACTTCACCGTCCCGCGCGGCCGGATCACCGGCCTCCTCGGCCCCTCCGGCTGCGGCAAGTCGACCCTGCTGCGCGCCCTGGTCGGCACCCAGGCCAACGTCACCGGCGACCTCACCGTCCTCGGCCACCCGGCCGGCGCCCCGCCCCTGCGCTCCCTCGTCGGCTACGTCACCCAGGCCGCGTCCGTCTACCTGGACCTCACCGTCCGCCAGAACCTCGACTACTTCGCGGCGATCCTGCTCCCCGGCCGCGCCGCCGCCGACCGCCGCCACGCCGAGGTCGAACAGGCCCTCACCTCCGTGGACCTCACCTCGCACGCCGACGCCCTCGCCGGAAACCTCTCCGGCGGCCAGCTCGGCCGCGTCTCCCTCGCCGTGGCCCTCCTCGGCACCCCCGAACTCCTCGTCCTCGACGAGCCGACGGTCGGCCTCGACCCGGTCCTCCGCCGCGACCTGTGGAACCTCTTCCACTCCCTCGCCGCCGAACGCGGCACCACTCTCCTCGTCTCCTCCCACGTCATGGACGAGGCCGAGCGCTGTCACCGCCTCCTCCTCATGCGCGAGGGCGAGATCCTCGCCGACGACACCCCGGACGCCCTGCGCACCCGTACCGGCACGGCCACCGTCGAAGAGGCCTTCCTCCACCTGGTCGACGCGGCGAACGCCGCCCACTGACGTCACTCCGGACGGACCCGCCATGAACGCGTACCGCACCACCGCCACCGCCACCCGAGTCCTGCGCCAGCTCCGCCACGACCCGCGCAGCATCGCCCTCATGCTGCTCGTCCCCTGCGTGATGCTGTTCCTGCTCCGCTACGTCTTCGACGGCAGCCCCGGCACCTTCAACTCCATCGGTGCCTCACTCCTCGGCATCTTCCCGCTGATCACGATGTTCCTGGTGACCTCCATCGCCACCCTCCGCGAACGCACCAGCGGCACCCTGGAACGCCTCCTCGCCATGCCCCTCGCCAAGGCCGACCTGATCGCGGGGTACGCCCTCGCCTTCGGCACCCTCGCCGTCATCCAGTCGGCCCTCGCCACCGGCCTCGCCCTGTGGTTCCTCGACCTGAACGTCACCGGCTCCGCCTGGCTCCTGCTCCTGGTCGCCCTCCTCGACGCCCTCCTCGGCACGGCCCTCGGCCTCTTCGTCTCGGCCTTCGCGTCCTCGGAGTTCCAGGCGGTCCAGTTCATGCCGGCGGTGATCTTCCCCCAGCTCCTCCTCTGCGGCCTGTTCGCCCCGCGCGACACGATGCAGCCCGTCCTCGAAGCGATCTCGAACGTCCTCCCCATGTCGTACGCCGTCGACGGCATGAACGAGGTCCTACGCCACACGGACCTCACCGCCACCTATGTCCGCGACGCCCTGATCGTCGCGGGCTGCGCCGTCCTCGTCCTGGCCCTGGGCGCGGCAACCCTGCGCCGCCGCACCCCCTGACCTCCGTACGCCCGTCCGCCCACCGGACACCCCCATGAACCGGGGCCGCCCCGATGCGAGGATGCGAGCGGACGACGAGCAAGCAGAGGGAAGGCCAGCCCCATGAGCCCGCACACGCGCCACAAGGTCGCCGTACTCGGCACAGGCAAGATCGGTGAAGCCCTGCTCAGCGGAATGATCCGCGGCGGCTGGGCCCCGGCCGACCTCCTGGTCACGGCCCGCCGCCCGGAGCGCGCCGAAGAACTCCGCACCCGTTACGGCGTCACCCCGGTCACCAACCAGGAGGCCGCCAAGCAGGCCGACACCCTGATCCTCACGGTGAAGCCGCAGGACATGGGCACACTCCTCGCCGAGCTCGCCCCGCACGTCCCGGGCGACCGCCTGATCATCAGCGGCGCGGCGGGCATCCCCACCACCTTCTTCGAGGAGAAGCTCCCGCCCGGCACCCCGGTCGTCCGCGTCATGACGAACACCCCGGCCCTGGTGGACGAGGCGATGTCCGTCATCTCGGCAGGCACCCACGCCACGGCGGCCCACCTCACCCACGCCGAGGAGATCTTCGGCTCGGTCGGCAAGACCCTGCGCGTCCCGGAGTCCCAGCAGGACGCCTGCACGGCCCTGTCCGGCTCGGGCCCGGCGTACTTCTTCTACCTCGTCGAAGCGATGACGGACGCAGGAATCCTCCTGGGCCTCCCGCGCGACAAGGCCCACGACCTCATCGTCCAGTCCGCCATCGGCGCGGCCACGATGCTCCGCGACAGCGGCGAACACCCGGTCAAGCTCCGCGAGAACGTCACGTCCCCCGCCGGCACTACCATCAACGCGATCCGCGAACTCGAGAACCACGGCGTACGCGCCGCCCTCATCGCCGCCCTCGAAGCGGCCCGCGACCGCAGCCGCGAACTGGCCTCCGGCAACAACAGCTGACCTGCGCCCCAGGCCCGGGGCCCGCAGTTGACACGCCCCGGGCCGATACGTAGTGTTCTCCGAGTTGTCCGACGTGAGCACCGACTCCGGTCGGTCCCCGGACAGCCATTCCGCAAGGCCCCTCACAAACGCTCGACGACCCGTCGTCGTGCTGTTTGCGCACGCTTTTTCGGAATGAGGAATCCACGTTCGAAAGAGCGGGACCCCGATTAGCTCGGGGGCCAGGAATCCGCTAAAGTCTCACTCGTCGGAACGGCCCAACAGCCGCAAAGACAAACCCGGTTGACTGGGAATCAGGCCCGAAAGGATCTGATAGAGTCAACACCGCCGGAAGGCCGAAAGGCCGGAAAGCACCGAGGAAATCGGATCGGAAAGATCTGATAGAGTCGGAAACGCAAGACCGAAGGGAAGCGCCCGGAGGAAAGCCCGAGAGGGTG
>NZ_JBFAVD010000019.1:0-170589 GCF_040679615.1 Streptomyces sp. NPDC052225
CTGGGTCCCCAGGAACTCCCGTCCCACCACTTGTGGTATGCGCGCAGCTCCCCAGGGGCGCGGGGAACTGCGCGACCAGCCACGGCGAAAGCGGCACCCGCGAACGTACCCCGGACACCCACGGCGAACCGGCGTCGATCAGGCCCCGGTCGCCTTGAGGGCCAGCCACAGTTCCATCCGCACGTCCGGGTCGTCGAGCGACCGCCCCAGAATCTCCTCGACCCGCCGCATCCGGTACCGCAACGTGTGCCGGTGCACCCCCAGATCCGCGGCGGCGGCGTCCCACTGCCCGTGCCGCGACAGCCACGCCCGGAGCGACTCGACCAGGTCACCCCGGCCCGTCGCGTCATGATCGCGCAGCGCCCGCAGCAACCCGTCCGCGAACGCCCGCACCGCGTCGTCCCCGAGCAGCGGCAGCACCGACCCGGCCACGACGTCCTCGTGCTCGACCAGGACCCGCCCGCGCCGCCGCGCGACGGACAGCGCCTGTTCGGCCTGCTTGAAGGCGGTCGCCGCGGCGATCGGCCCGGCCGGCGCGGACAGACCGACGACGAGCTCGTCCCCGCTCTCGGCGGAGCCCCCCGTACGGGTCGCCTCCAAGGCCTCGGCGTAATGCCCGCAGGCCTCCGCGGCCGCGCCCCCGTCGACGACGAGCAGGACGAGCCGCTCTCCGTCCGGTACGACGAGGACGGCCTCGCCGGCGCGTGCGGCGGCGGACTCGACGACGTCGGCGAGGACGGGCAGCGGGTCGCCGCCCGCCCCCGTCACGGCTTCGGCGAGCAGGGACGCCGTGCCGGACGCCGGGACCGTGGGCCCCGCGACCCCGCTCGGCGGCGGTGCGACCGTCTCGGCGAGCACCATCCGGAACGGCGCGTCGAGCAGCGCCCCGTACAGGTCTCCGGCGACGGCCCGCGCATGATCCGGCTCTCCGGCGAGCAGCATCCGCAGCACCGCCGCCCCGATCCGCTGTTCGGCGGCGTGCAGGGCGCGCGAGCGTTCGGTGGTCAGGGTGAGCAGGGCGATCGCCGAGTGCAGTGCGTAGCGCTCCGCCGTGCCGAGGGCCGACGCCGTGCCCACGGCGAGGGCGGCCCGCGCCCGCCGTCCCGTACCGATGGAGTGGAGTTCGACCCGGTCGTCCGCGCCTCCGGCGACGACGGCGCTGGCGGGCGCGGGCCGCTCCCGCAGCCGCTCGACGTCGGCGGTGAGGCGGGCGGCCCTGCGTCCCGCCCACTCCGGCGCGGTGGCGACGACGGCGCCCGAGGCGTCGTACAGCGCGGCCCATCCGTCGACCTGTCCGGCGAGGACGGCGAGCAGCCCCTCGGGGCCTTCGTTCAGGGCTTGCTTGGTCAGTTCGCGCTGCGCGGCGAAGCCGGAGGTCACGGCCCGGTACTGGTCGGCGGCGATGGCCGCGGAGACGGCCTTGCTGATCGCGATGAAGGGGGTGCGCGGCGGCACTTCGAGCAGCGGGAGCCGTTCGTGGCGGGCGGCTTCGACGAGGGCGTCCGGTACGGCGTCGTAGTTGACGCCGACCGCGAAGCCGAGCCCGACGACGCCCGCGCCGGCGAGCCGCTTCACGTACCGCCGCATCGCCTCGGGGTCCTCGGCGTCCAGCTTGAGGGCGGTGACGAGGAGGAGTTCGCCGCCCTCCATGTAGGGGACGGGGTCGGCGAGCTCGCTGACGTGGGCCCAGCGGACGGGGGTGTCCAGGTGCTCCTCGCCCGCGCGCACGGTGAGCTTGAGCGCCGAGTGGTGGACGAGCGAGGCGAGCGTGGGCGGCATGGGGCCTTCAGGTGAGCTGGGGGTGCAGGCGGGTCAGGGATCGGGGAGGGAGCGGGACGCCCAGACCGGAACCGGATGTGAAGCTTTTGGCCGGTCCGTATGAACGCCCTGTGCCGATTCTGCCTCACCGTACGTACTCCGGGGGCGCGCCCCCACGATCCTCAGCCAACCTTCAGGTGCCGCCTCAGCCCCGCAGGTCCACGAGCAGCGGCGGAGCGTGCTCGCCGCGCACCGTGGTGAGCGAGAGCACAGCGTGGCCGGGCGGCACGGCGTGCGCGAGGTCGGAGGCGGACCAGCGTTCGCGCTCGACCTTGCGCACGGTCACGGCGTCCGTCGTCACGGCCTTCCCGGTGACCATCTTGCGCATCTTGTGCAACGCCCTGGTCAACGGCTGGTTGGCGAAGACCGTGTGCTGGGCGACCTCCTCGGTCTCCACCCACTCGGTGCCCCAGGCCTCGGCGAACCGCCGCCCGTCCCAGGTGGTGACGCCGGAGAACGCCATCCGGCAGCCGACCGCCGCGTACAGGGGACCTTGGAGCGCCTCGGGGACCTCGCCGATGGTGCGCAGGCCGAGCACGACACCGGCGTTCAGCGACCGCAGCCGCTGGATCGCCCGTACGGTCTCGGCGGTGACGGTGCGCGCCGCGTCGTCGAGGACCAGGCAGGCGAAGTGCGAGCGCTTTCCCGCGCCCTGTACGACGGTCGTGAACTGGGCGAGCAGCAGCCGGGCGAGGAGCCGCGACGCCTCCTCGTGCCCCTGCTCCGGCAGGTCGACGCGGACCCGCACCGGGTGGTGCGTGAGCGCCCGTACGGAGAACGGCCTGCCCTCGCCGCCCGCGTCGAAGAACCGGGCGAACACCGGGCGGTCGAGCAGCGCGAGCCGGTCGGCGAGCATCGGCCCGGGGTCGGCGGCGGTGCCCGACTGCCGTGCGCGGGCGTCGAGTTCGCGCCGCAGCGCGGGGTCGGTGAGCCTCGCCCGGAGGTCGTCGAGGGCGCCGGGGTCCCCTTCGAGGAGTTCCCGCAGGACCGGTACGGAGGGGAAGCGGTCGTGGGCCGCGCGGTACGGGCCGATCAGCTGGGCGAGGGCGGTGGCGGCGCGCCGCGTGTCGACGCCCTCCAGGTCTCCGACCAGGCCCTCCGCGAGGAACCCGGCGGCCTCGTCGGGGTCGGCGGCGCCCGCGTACAGGTCGAGGTCGTAGGCGGACGTGGCGTCGCCCGGCTTCACGACGACGTCGTACGCGTCCTCGGGGCCGAGCCCCGCACCGGCCGCGCCGACGACGAGGACGGCGCACTGCCCGGTCAGCGCCTGGAGCGCGAGCGACTCGACGACCGGCTTGACCACCCCGGCGGTCTTGCCCGCGCCGGAGGGCCCGACGGCGAGCAGCGAGGTGCCGAGGACGGACGGGTCGAGGGCGGCGCCGATGCCGCGCAGGGCGTACGGGTTGCGCTCGTCGTGCGCGTAGCGGCCGATCCGCACCTGGCCGACGAGCAGGTCGTGCGTGGCGGCGCGGGCGGGCAGGTCGCGCTGGCCGGAGGGGTGGGTCCAGGCGGCGGCGCCCTGGCGTACGACGGTGTCGGCGAAGCCGTCCGGGTCGCCGGAGCGGGTGCGCCAGGCGTGGGTGACACGGACGCAGTCGACGTCGTTCATCCGGCCGGCCGCGACCTCGGAGGTGAGCACGTCGGCGGCCTTGTCCTGGCCGGCGGCGCGCAGTTCGGCCCACTGGGCGCGGGCGGACGGCGGGGCGGCGGGCCGCGCCGGGGCCTGCCGGCGGGATCGCCCTGACCGCCCCGCCCAGACCTCCAGCCAGCCGCCGATCCGGGCGAACGGCCACAGCACGCCCAGCGTGATCAGCGCGTACAGGGTGTAGGCGAGGACCGGCACCTTGAAGAAGCCGTAGCCGCCGGTGATCAGGACGACGAGCGAGAGGACGGGGTCGGCGACCGGGAGGGGCCGCCAGTCGAGCCCGAGCGCGTCCGGCCACACGAAGATCAGGACGCCGACCGCGGCGACCGACGCGATGACGGCGCGGGCGGGCTGCGGGCGCCGGATCACGAAGTGCTTGATGCCCTCCGCCCAGGCCCCGAACCGGGCGACCAGGAAGACGAGGACACCGAAGGAGACACCCTCGTAGACGACGAGCGCGTCGTAGGCCTTGGGGTCGCGGGCGCTCGTGGTCCCCGGCCACCACCAGGCGTCCGGCGTGAACACCTTCAGCGGCGTCCACTGGTACGGGAGCGTGCCGCGCCGCCACAGGCTCCACAGGAACATGCCGACCAGGAACGAGCCGGCCATCCACGCGAGCAGCTTGCGGCCGACGGCGGCGTCGTCCTGCCGGGGCGGCCGGGGCACGTACCCGAAGCGCCACACGCCGGGTTCCGTCCTCGGCCGGCGTACCGACAGCCACTGCCCGACCGACGACCGGGCGGCGTCCGGGGCCTGCCGGGGCATCGGCGGGCCGGCCGGGCGGGGCGGCTGCGCGGGGCGCGGCACCGGGGCGGCCTGCTCCCTGCCTGACGGGTCCTGCGTCCCGTGCGTGCCCTCGGTGTCCATGGCTCCTGCCCCCTGACCTGCCGGTCCGTCCGCGTCGATCCGGCCTCAATCTAGTGCCCGCGCCAAGGGAGTTCACCGTGTACGCGCCCCGTCGGCCGGTACGTGACGGCGGATGCATGTATCCAACTCGGACAACGCCGTCGCACAACCCCACCCACATGGAGCATGACCGCCCCCCTGCCGCGCCCCTAACCTGCGAGGAAACCCCCCGTACAACCCGGCGGAACCGGAACCGGAACCGAGCCACGGACTCGCGCCCGCCCCGTGCCACGCCGCCTCATGAACCAGGAGCCCCGCATGAGCGACATCCCGCAGGAGCGCCGCCTCGTCACCGCCATCCCCGGCCCGAAGTCGCAGGAGCTGCAGAAGCGCCGCGTCGCCGCCGTCGCCGCGGGCGTGGGCTCCACGCTGCCGGTCTTCACCGCCCGCGTGGACCGCGGCATCATCGAGGACGTCGACGGCAACCGCCTGATCGACTTCGGCTCCGGCATCGCGGTGACGAGCGTCGGCGCGTCGGCCGAAGCGGTCGTCCGCCGGGCCTCCGCCCAGCTCCAGGAGTTCACCCACACCTGCTTCATGGTCACGCCGTACGAGGGTTACGTGGAGGTCGCCGAGGCCCTCGCGGAGCTGACCCCGGGCGACCACGCCAAGAAGAGCGCGCTGTTCAACTCGGGCGCCGAGGCCGTCGAGAACGCCGTCAAGATCGCCCGCGCGTACACCAAGCGCCAGGCCGTCATCGTCTTCGACCACGGCTACCACGGCCGTACGAACCTGACGATGGCCCTGACGTCGAAGAACATGCCGTACAAGAACGGCTTCGGCCCGTTCGCCCCCGAGGTCTACCGGGTACCGGTGGCCTACGGCTACCGCTGGCCGACCGGCCCCGAGAACGCGGGCCCCGAGGCCGCCGCCCAGGCGATCGACCAGATCACCAAGCAGGTCGGCGCGGACAACGTCGCCGCGATCATCATCGAGCCGGTGCTCGGCGAGGGCGGCTTCATCGAGCCGGCCAAGGGCTTCCTCCCGGCGATCCGCGAATTCGCCTCCGCCAACGGCATCGTCTTCGTGGCGGACGAGATCCAGTCCGGCTTCTGCCGCACCGGCCAGTGGTTCGCGTGCGAGGACGAGGGCATCGTCCCCGACCTGATCACGACGGCCAAGGGCATCGCGGGCGGTCTGCCGCTCGCCGCCGTGACCGGCAAGGCCGAGATCATGGACGCCGCGCACGCGGGCGGCCTCGGCGGCACGTACGGCGGCAACCCGGTGGCCTGCGCCGGTGCGCTCGGCGCCATCGAGACGATGAAGGAGCTCGACCTCAACGCCAAGGCGAAGGAGATCGAGTCGACGATGAAGACCCGTCTCTCCGCCATGCAGGAGAAGTTCCCGGAGATCGGTGAGATCCGTGGCCGCGGCGCGATGATCGCCATCGAGCTGGTCAAGGACCCGGCGACCAAGGAGCCGAACCCGGAGGCGGCCGGCGCCCTCGCCAAGGCCTGTCACGCCGAGGGCCTGCTCGTCCTCACCTGTGGCACCTACGGCAACGTGCTGCGTTTCCTGCCCCCGCTGGTGATCGGTCAGGACCTCCTCAACGAGGGCCTCGACATCATCGAGAGCGCCTTCGCGGCCCTCTGATCCCTCCCGTCACACGCCCGTCCCCGCGACGGTTGAACCGGTAACCATTCCGTGACCTGCGGTAACGGTCGGGCCGTGTGAAGAAGGTGTGGGGGCACGATGGGTTGTTGGCCAACCGGCTGTCGCGCCCCCAACCCCTGACGTACGGTTTCTGCAGATGAGAGAAACACCTCGCCCACAGGGGACTGTGGGCGACGCCGGGTCGGAGCCTCCCCAGCCCCGCCCTGGTCGTGCCCTCGCGCACACACCCGGAGCTTCCGGCTCCGGAACTCCTCACCGATCGGACGGTCGCCCGCCCCAAACCCCCCGGGGCGCGCGGCACGCCGATCAGATCGGGCGCCTCGGAGCTACCCCCCCTGCTCCGGGGCGCCCGGCCATTTTCCTCACGGCTTTCGCGGCCCTCCTGTTCGCGCTCCTCACCTGGCAGGTGGCGGCCGACGGCCCGCTCCTCGCCCTCGACGAACGCGTGGGCAACGCGCTCCGCACGAGCGCGATCCCCTCACCCCCCGCCGAGTTCTTCGCCGACCTCGGCAACCTGACGGTGGCCCTCCCGATCCTGGCGGCGACCCTCGCGTACGTCACCTGGCACACCCGCGACTGGCGCACCCCGACAACTGCCGCCGTCACCATGGCCCTGGTCCCGGCCCTGGTGGCCCCCCTCCAATCCCTCCTCGCCCGCCCCGGCCCGCCGCCCATGTCCCCGGAGACGGGCTTCTACCCGTCGGGCCACGCGGCGACGGCGGCCGTCGCGTACGGCCTGTGCGTGCTGGCCCTGCGACGACGCGGCCCGGCCCACGGCTGCGTCGCGGTGAACGCGGCCGTGGGCCTGGGGCTCGTGCGGCAGGGGTATCACTGGCCGGTGGACGTGGTGGGGAGCTGGTGTCTGGCGGCGGTGCTGCTCTACGTCGCCGCCCTCGTCCTCAGCCGAAGTACGCGTCGAAGTTCTTCTGGAACTCCCCGTTGTTGAAGCGGTCCCAGTTCACCGACCACGTCATCAGGCCGCGCAGCGCCGGCCAGGTGCCGTGGGTCGGGTAGGTGCCGCAGTTGGTCTTCTTGGTGAGGCAGTCCAGGGCCTTGTTCGTCTCCGTCGGGGTGACGTAGCCGTTGCCCGCGTTCGTCGAGGCGGGCATGCCGATCGCCACCTGGTCGGGGCGCAGCGGCGGGAAGACGTTGTTCGCGTCGCCGGCCACCGGGAAGCCCGTCAGGAGCATGTCGGTCATCGCGATGTGGAAGTCGGCGCCGCCCATGGAGTGGTACTGGTTGTCGAGGCCCATGATCGGGCCCGAGTTGTAGTCCTGGACGTGGAGCAGGGTGAGGTCGTCGCGCAGGGCGTGGATGACCGGGAGGTAGGCGCCGCAGCGCGGGTCCTGGCCGCCCCACTTGCCGGTGCCGTAGAACTGGTAGCCGTTCTGGACGAAGAAGGTCTCCGGGGCCATGGTGAGCGTGAACTTCGCGCCGTACTTCGCCTTCAGGGTCTTCAGCGCCGCGATCAGGTTCACGATGACGGGGGTCTTCGGGTTCCTGAAGTCCGTGTCGTCGGCATTGAGGGAGAGCGAGTGGCCTTCGAAGTCGATGTCCAGGCCGTCGAGACCGTACTCGTCGATGATCTTCGAGACGGACGACACGAAGGTGTCGCGGGCCGCCGTCGTGGTCAGCTGGACCTGGCCGTTCTGCCCGCCGATGGAGATGAGCACCTTCTTTCCCGCCGCCTGCTTGGCCTTGATCGCCGCCTTGAAGTCGGCGTCGGACTCGACGTTCGGGCACTCGGTGACCGGGCAGCGGTTGAAGCGGATGTCACCCGACGTCGTGGAGGTGGGCTCGCCGAAGGCGAGGTCGATGACGTCCCAGCTGTCGGGGACGTCGGCGAGGCGGGTATAGCCGGCGCCGTTGGCGAAGCTCGCGTGGAGGTAGCCGACCAGGGCGTGGGCCGGCAGATCCGCCGAGCCGCCGCCCGTCGAACCCTCGGTCGTCGTGGCGGTGACGGCCGTCGACTTCGCGGACTCGCCCGCGTCGTTCAGGGCCGTGACCTGGAAGCTGTACGCCGTCGAGGCGGTGAGGCCGGTGACGGTCGCCGAAGCGCCGGTCACGGTACGGGACTTGGCACCGTTGGCGTAGATCGCGTAGCTCGTCGCACCGGGGACCGCGGTCCAGGAGAGGGCGACGCTCGTGGACGTGACGGTGCCCGTCGCGAGGCCCGTGGGCGCCGCCGGCGGGACGGGGACCTGCCCGCCGGGGCCGAGGAGCGTGAGGTCGTCGGCGTTGTAGGCCGGGGTGCCGTACCAGCCGTGCGTGTAGATGGTGACCTTCGTGGTGGCCGGGCCCGTGCGGAACGTCGTCGTCAACCGCTGCCAGTCCGGGGCCGATTGCGTCCACGTCGACACGTCCGTGGTGCCGGTGCCGCTCGCGCCGAGGTAGACGTAGCTGCCGCGTACGTAGCCGGAGAGCGTGTACGTCGAGTCCGGCCGCACCGTGACCGTCTGGGCGCACTGGGCGTTGTCGGCGGCGGTCGGGGTCGCGCGCAGCGATGAAGTGCCGCTGTGGACCGGCGAGTTGACGGCCGTTCCGGTGTTCGCCGTGCAGGTCCAGCCGTCCAGGCCCGACTCGAAGCCGCCGTTGCGGGCGAGGTCGGTGTCGGCCGCGTGGGCGGCGGCCGGGCCGAGGGCGGTGAGGCCGGTCACGGCGAGCGCGCCGGCCGTGAGCGCGGTCAGAAGTCTGTGGTGTATGCGCGTGCGTCTGGGGGTGGGCATGGCTGCCTCCGGGCGTGGCGGGGGAACGGGCGCGGTGGAGCGCGCCCAACTTGGTCCAGACCAATTGAGTTGTCAAGACCTCAGGACGCCTCCCCTCGGCTCACGCTCCACCCCTACTCCCCCACATCCCTGGCCAGTTGGGCCGCCGCCTCGTGCATCGCGAGTTCGAGGAGCGCGGGGTCCGTCAGCGTGCCGGAGCCGTCCGGCGGCACCAGCCAGCGGACGCCGCCGGTCGTCCGGCCCGGGTACGGCACCACGATCCAGGTGCCGCTGCCCGCACCCCGCACCCCGGTGCCGAGCCAGCGGGCCACCGTGCCCGCCGGGACGAAGAAGCCCATGCGCGCGTCGCCGAAGTCCGCGAGGACCGGACCCGGGCGGTCGATCACCCGGGTCAGGACATCGAGGGTCGGATAGCCCAACTCCCCCGGCAGGATCAGCACGTCCCACTCCTTGCCCGCGGGCAGCAGGGCCACCCCGAGCGGATTTCGCTCCCACTCCCAGCGGCACGCCTCCGGATCCGGCGCCACCGACACCAGCCACTCGACCGCCGACTTCGCCCCGGAGCCACTCATCTCGGGACCTCCCTGTTCGTCTCGACGCTGTTGGTCACGAACGAGAGGGGGGCGGGGGCCCGAGCATTACGCGAGTTCCGGTTACTTTCAGGTAGTGAACCGGGTCACAGGGGCCCATCAGGGCGTACGCCGGTTGATCAAGGACGGAGCGCGGATGACCACGCGGGAGGCGCAGGCGCAGATCGAGGCCGCCATCGAGGGGGAACTGCGGCTCCTCGATCCGGCCGTGCGGGCCGATGACGCGCGGGTGACGGCCCTGCTCGACCCGGAGTTCTTCGAGTTCGGGGCGTCAGGGCGGCGTTGGGACCGGGCGTCGGTCCTGGAGGTGACGGGGGCGGCGCCCGCGGCGGACGACCGGCCGGTCGAGGTGACGGAGATGGCGGGTGCGGTGCTCGCGCCGGGCGTCGTCCATCTGACGTACCACGCCGACCACAACGGGCGCCGGGTGCGCCGGAGTTCACTGTGGCGGCACGATCCGGGGGCGGGGTGGCGGATGTACTTCCATCAGGGGACGCCGACCGCCAGCTGACCGGCACGGCGGCCGGGCCGGCGAGTCACGATTCCGCTCCGCCCCGCGCTGCACACCCGCCCGGTCGAAGCGCTTGCCGGCACCGGGGTGCCGCCCCAGGCGGGGGGCGAGCCGGGGCCGGAGGGGCGGGCCCCTGCGATCAGACGGGGCAGGGGCTGGGCCCCAGCGACTGTCCCTCGCGGCGGGAAGGAGCGGAGCCCTTTGCGGCCGCTCCCGCGGAGTCGGAGGCGGCGAAACCACTGGGATCGGGCGGGGCCAGGGACGAACCCCTTACGGCCCGGCCGGCCGAGGCGCGAGGGCGGAGCGCCGGCATCCCTCCCGCCGGGATCGGAGGGCCGAGCCCCTCCAGCCCTCCCGCCGGGGTCGGAAGACGGAGCCCCGGCATACCCCCCGCTGAGGCCGAAGGGCCAAGCCCCTCCAGCCCTTCCACCGAGCCCCACCAGCCCTCCCGCCGAAGCCCGAGGGCAGAGCCCCGGCATCCCTCCCGCCGAGGCCGAAGGACGGAGCCCCGGCATCCCTCCCGCCGGGATCGGAGGACGGAGCCCCTCCCGCCGAGGCCCGAGGGCCGAGCCCATACACCCCTCCCACCGGGGTTCGAGGGCGGAGCCCCTGCATGCCGCCCGCCGGGGTCGGAGGGGGCGGAGCCCCCTGCGACAAGGTGGGGGCGGGTGGGTGGGGAAACGGCGCCCGGCGGCGGAGACGGCGGGACGCGAGACTCCCGCGCCCCGCACCGCAGCTCAGCACCACCCCAGCCACCCGCACCGCAGCCCCGCCGGGCTCAGCCACCCGCACCGCAGCCCCGCCGGGCTCAGCCACCCGCACCGCAACCCCGCCGCACCGCAGCCACCCGCACCGCACCCCCGCCGGGCTCAGCTGTCGAAGCCCAAGCCTGCCGCGTCCATCGCCTTCAGCCACAGGTTCCGGCGGCCGCCGTTCGCGTCGGCCCGGGCCAGGGACCACTTCGTCAGGCCGATGCCGATCGAGGCGAACGGCTCCGGCGGGAACGGGAGGGGCTTGGAGCGGACCATCTCCAGTTCCGTACGCTCCGTGCGCTCACCCGAGAGCAGGTCCAGCATCACGTCCGCGCCGAAACGGGTCGCGCCCACGCCGAGGCCCGTGTATCCGGCCGCGTACGCGACCCGGCCCGCGTGCGCCGTGCCGAAGAACGCCGAGAACCGCGAACACGTGTCGATGGCCCCGCCCCACGCGTGCGTGAAGCGCAGCCCCTCCAGCTGCGGGAAGCACGTGAAGAAGTGGTCGGCGAGCTTCGCGTACGTCTCCGGGCGGTCGTCGTGCTCGGCCCGCACCCGTCCCCCGTACGGATAGATCGCGTCGTAGCCGCCCCACAGGATGCGGTTGTCGGCGGACAGGCGGAAGTAGTGGAACTGGTTGGCCGAGTCGCCCAGGCCCTGGCGGTTCTTCCAGCCGACCGACTCCAGCTGGGCCGCGCTCAGCGGTTCCGTCATCAGCGCGTAGTCGTACACCGGGACGGTGTAGGAGCGGACCCGCTTGACGAGGGACGGGAAGACGTTCGTACCGAGCGCCGCGTACTGCGCGAAGATCCGGCCGTACGGGGTGCGGACGGCGAGCCCGGTGCTGTTGGAGGCCAGGGCGGTCGCCGGGGTGTGCTCGTAGATGCGGACGCCGAGGTCGAGGCAGGCCTGCTTGAGGCCCCAGGCGAGCTTCGCGGGGTGGAGCATCGCGACGCCGCGCCGGTCGTACAGGGCGCCGAGGAAGGTGGGGGATCCGACCTGTTCTCGGGTCGCTTCCCCGTCGAGGAGCTCCAGGCCGTCGGCAAGACCGGCCGCCTCCAACTCCTCGTAGAACTCGCGCAGTTCGCTGACCTGGTGCGGCTGCGTCGCCACGTCCAGTTCGCCGCTGCGCTCGAAGTCGCAGTCGATGGAGTAGCGGGCGACCGCCGCCTCGATGGCGTCGAGGTTGGCGGCGCCCAGCTCCTCCAGTTTCTTGATCTCTTTCGGCCAGCGGGCGAGCCCGTTGGCGGTGCCGTGCGTGAGGGAGGCGGCGCAGAACCCGCCGTTGCGCCCGGAGGCGGCCCAGCCGATCTCCTTGCCCTCGACGAGGACGACGTCCCGCGCGGGGTCGCGTTCCTTGGCGATGAGCGCGGTCCACAGGCCGCTGTAGCCGCCGCCGACGACGAGCAGATCGCAGCGCTCGTCGCCGGTGAGGGCGGGGCGCGGCTCGGGGCGGCCGGGGTCGTCGAGCCAGTACGAGACGGGCTTGGCGTCCGCGAGCGACTTCAACGACGCGGCCTTACGATTCATGGCGCCAGCGGCCATGATTCCAACTCCCTCAGAAATTCAGCAGTTCCCTGTAATTCAGGAAACCTTGTTCTTGCGCTTGCCGAGCATCATTCCGGCAAGGACGCACAGTACGGCGACGAGGAACATGGCCGTACCGATGACATTGATCTGAACGGGCGTACCGCGCTGCGCCGATCCCCAGACGAACATGGGGAACGTCACGGTCGAGCCCGCGTTGAAATTCGTGATGATGAAGTCGTCGAAGGAGAGCGCGAAGGCGAGCAGTGCGCCCGCCGCGATGCCCGGCGCCGCGATGGGCAGGGTCACGCGGACGAACGTCTGCACCGGGCCCGCGTACAGGTCCTGCGCGGCCTGCTCAAGGCGCGGGTCCATCGACATCACGCGCGCCTTGACGGCCGTCACCACGAAGCTGAGGCAGAACATGATGTGGGCGATGAGGATCGTCCAGAAGCCCAGCTGGGCGCCCATGTTGAGGAAGAGCGTGAGCAGCGAGGCCGCCATCACGACCTCCGGCATGGCCATCGGCAGGAAGATCAGCGAGTTGACCGCGCCGCGCGCCTTGAACCGGTAACGCACCAGGGCGAAGGCGATCATCGTGCCGAGCGCGGTCGCGCCGATGGTCGCCCAGAAGGCGATCTGGAGGCTCAGCGAGAGCGAGCCGCACATGTCGGCGACGCCGCAGGGGTTCTTCCAGGCGTCGAGCGAGAACGCCGTCCACTCGTAATTGAACCGGCCCTTGGGCTTGTTGAACGAGAAGACCGTGACGACGACGTTCGGCAGCAGGAGATAGCCGAGCGTGATCAGGCCCGCTATCACCACGAGGTTTTTCCGCAGCCAGCGCATCAGACGAGGTCCTCCGTTCCGGCACGGCGAATGTAGACGGTGACCATGACGAGAATGGCCGCCATGAGGATGAAGGAGAGTGCGGCCGCTGTCGGATAGTCGAGGATGCGCAGGAACTGCGTCTGGATGACGTTTCCGACCATGCGGGTGTCGGTCGATCCGAGCAGGTCGGCATTGACGTAGTCACCGGCGGCGGGGATGAAGGTGAGCAGCGTTCCGGAGACGACGCCGGGCATCGACAGCGGGAAGGTCACCTTGCGGAACGTGGTGGCCGGGGAGGCGTACAGGTCGCCCGCGGCCTCGTGCAGCCGGCCGTCGATCCGCTCCAGTGAGGTGTAGAGCGGCAGGATCATGAACGGCAGGAAGTTGTACGTGAGTCCGCAGACCACGGCGAGCGGTGTCGCGAGGACGCGGTCGCCCTCGGTCATGCCGATCCAGCTCGTCACGTCCAGGACGTGCAGCGAGTTGAGGGCGCCGACGACCGGTCCGCCGTCGGCGAGGATCGTCTTCCACGCAAGGGTGCGGATGAGGAAGCTGGTGAAGAACGGCGCGATGACGAGGATCAGGACGACGTTGCGCCAGCGGCCCGCGCGGAACGCGATGAGGTAGGCCAGCGGGTAGCCGAGCACCAGGCACAGGATCGTGGCGCAGCCCGCGTACAGGACCGAGCGCAGGAACTGCGGGTAGTAGTCGGACAGGGCGTCCCAGTACGTGGCGAAGTGCCAGGTGACCTGGTAGCCGTCCTCCAGCGAGCCCGTCTGGACGGAGGTCGAGGCCTGGTAGACCATCGGCAGCGCGAAGAAGACGACGAGCCACAGGATGCCGGGCAGCAGCAGCCAGTACGGGACGAGGCGGCCGCGCTTGCGGGTCTTCTTGGGCGGGGTCTTCTTCGGGGTGGGCGCCAGCGGGGGCGCGTCGGTGACCGTACTCATGCGGACGCGTCCTCCGAGACCTTCTCCACGCCGGCCGCGGCGTCCTGGGCCGCGTCGAGACCGAAGGTGTGGGCCGGGTTCCAGTGCAGGACGACCTCGGCGCCGGGCGCGAGGCGGCTGTCGCGCTCGATGTTCTGGGCGTAGACCTCGAACGTGTCGCCGGCCGGGCCCTCGACGACGTACTGCGTGGAGACGCCGATGAAGCTGGAGTCGGCGATCGTGCCGGTGAGGCGGTTGCGGCCGTCGGGGATCGCGGTCGCGTCGTCGGCGTGCGCGAGCGAGATCTTCTCCGGGCGCACGCCGAGCAGCACGCGGCTGCCGGCGCCGGTGGGCGCGGAACATCGGGCGCTGGGCAGCGTGAGCTTGCCGTCGGCGCCCGCGGGGCGCAGCGTCAGGTCGTCGCCGGCGGTGCCGGTGATCTCGGCCTCGATGAAGTTCGAGGTGCCGAGGAAGTTGGCGACGAAGGTGGAGCCCGGGTTCTCGTACAGGTCGGTGGGGGCGCCGAGTTGCTCGACGCGGCCGGCGTTCATCACGGCGACGGTGTCGGCCATGGTCATGGCCTCCTCCTGGTCGTGCGTGACGTGGACGAAGGTGATGCCGACCTCGGTCTGGATGCGCTTGAGCTCCA
Source organism: Streptomyces sp. NPDC052225 (assembly GCF_040679615.1). NCBI lineage: Bacteria > Bacillati > Actinomycetota > Actinomycetes > Kitasatosporales > Streptomycetaceae > Streptomyces > Streptomyces sp. NPDC052225. Next base: position 14,496 of record NZ_JBFAVD010000019.1, read on the forward strand.
GCTGCATCTGGCGGCGCAGCTTGAGGTCGAGGGCGCCGAGCGGCTCGTCGAGCAGGAGCACCTTCGGGTGGTTGATGAGGGCGCGGGCGACGGCGACGCGCTGCTGCTGGCCGCCGGAGAGCTGGTGCGGCTTCTTGCGCTTGTGCTCGCCGAGCTGGACGAGGTCGAGCATCTCCTCGACCTGCTTCTTCACGGACTTGATGCCGCGGCGGCGCAGGCCGAAGGCGACGTTCTCGAAGATGTCGAGGTGCGGGAAGAGCGCGTACGACTGGAAGACGGTGTTCACCGGCCGCTTGTAGGGCGGCAGGTTGGTGACGTCCTGGTCGCCGAGGTGGACCGTTCCCGTGGTCGGGTCCTCCAGGCCGGCGATCATGCGCAGGGTCGTGGTCTTGCCGCAGCCGGAGGCGCCGAGCAGGGCGAAGAAGGAGCCCTGGGGCACGGTGAGGTCGAGCGGCCGTACGGCGGTGAAGCCGTTGTCGTACGTCTTGCTGATCCCGGTGAGACGGACGTCGCCGCCGTTGTCGCTCTGGGGAGGAGTCGTCATGGTGAGTCCAAGGAGTCAAGGAGTGTCGGTCGGGCAGGGGCGCGAGGACGTGCGTCGGCTCAGCCGCCGGTGAGCTGGGCGAACTTCTCCTCGAACGCCGTCTCTTCCTTGGCGGTGAGCGAGCGGAAGCCGTGCGCCTTGGCCGCCATGGCCTTGTCGGGGACGATCAGCGGGTCGTTCGCGACGTCCTTGTCGATCTTGGCGAGTTCGGGCTTGACGATGCTGCCCTCGAGCGGCGTGACGTAGTTGATCCACGCGGCGAGCTCGGCGCCGACGGCCGGCTCGTAGTAGTAGTCCATGAGCTTCTCGGCGTTCGTCTTGTGACGTGCCTTGTTCGGGACCAGCATGTTGTCGGTCGACGAGATGTAACCGGCGTCCGGGATCGCGAACTTGACGTGCGGGTTGTCCGCCTGGAGCTGGACGACGTCACCGGCCCACGCGAGGCAGGCCGCGAGGTCGCCCTTGGAGAGGTCGGCGATGTAGTCGTTGCCGGTGAAGCGGCGGACCTGCTTGCTGTCGACGGCCTTCTGCACGCGGGCGACGGCCGCGTCGAAGTCGTCGGCCTTGAAGTCGCGCGGGTCCTTGCCCATGTCGAGGAGCGTCATGCCGATGGTGTCGCGCATCTCGGAGAGCAGGCCGACCTTGCCCTTGAGCTTCGGGTCGTCGAGCAGCTGCGAGACCGAGGTGACCTCTTTGCCGCCGGTCGCCTTGGTGTTGTACGCGATGACCGTCGCGATGCCCTGCCAGGGGTAGGAGTAGGCGCGGCCCGGGTCCCAGTCGGGGTTGCGGAACTGGGAGGACAGGTTGGTGTACGCGTTCGGCAGGTTCGCCGCGTCGAGCTTCTGCACCCAGCCGTAGCGGATGAGGCGCGCGGCGAGCCAGTCGGTGAGGACGACGATGTCGCGCCCGGTGTCCTGGCCGGCGGCCAGCTGGGGCTTGATCTTGCCGAAGAACTCGACGTTGTCGTTGATGTCCTCGGTGTACTTGACCTTGATCCCGGTGCGTTTGGTGAACGCCTCCAGGGACGGCCGGTGCTTCTCGTCGTCGCTCAGGTCGATGTACTCGGTCCAGTTGGAGAAGTTGATCGTCTTCTCCTTGGCCGAGTGGTCCTCGGACGATATGCCGCCCTGGGACTTGCTCGCGGCCGGGATGCCGCAGGCACTCAGGGTGCCGAGCCCGCCGATGGCGAGCGCGCCGCCGGTCGATGCGCGCAGCAGGGACCGGCGGGACATCGAGGCTCTAGCCTTGCCGTTCCTCAAGCTGCGCTGCATGGCGGCCAGTTGGGCCGGGGACAGGCGGTCGGGCTCGTACTGCTCCATGCGCGTGGTTGCCCTTTCGGGAGTTGGACGGCCGCTGGTCGGTGCGGCCTGACGACTATCGGTCCCCGAAGATCGTGCGGTGCCAGTCCTTGCGGACCACCGCCGTGTTGTCGAACATGACGTGCTTGATCTGCGTGTACTCCTCGAAGGAGTAGGCAGACATGTCCTTGCCGTAGCCGGATGCCTTGTAGCCGCCGTGCGGCATCTCGCTGAGGATCGGGATGTGGTCGTTGATCCAGACGCAGCCCGCCTTGATGTCGCGGGTGGCGCGGTTGGCCCGGTAGACGTCGGTCGACCAGGCGGAGGCGGCGAGACCGTAGGGGGTGTCGTTCGCCAGCCGGATGCCCTCGTCGTCGGTGTCGAAGGGCAGCACGACGAGGACCGGGCCGAAGATCTCGGACTGCACGATCTCGCTGTCCTGCGCCGCGTCGGCGATGAGGGTGGGCTTGTAGTAGGCGCCCGGGTGGTCGAGGGCCTCGCCGCCGGTGACGACGCGGGCGTAGCCGCGGGCGCGGTCGACGAACCCGGCGACGCGGTCGCGCTGGGCGTGCGAGATGAGCGGGCCGAGGTCGGTGTCGGCGGCGAACGGGTCGCCGAGCCGCACGGTCTCCATGAGCGCGGCCGTCTTCTCGACGAACGCGTCGTAGAGGGGGCGCTGCACGTACGCGCGGGTCGCGGCGGTGCAGTCCTGCCCGGTGTTGATGAGGGAGCCCGCGACGGCGCCGTGCACGGCGGCGTCGAGGTCGGCGTCGTCGAAGACCACGAACGGGGCCTTGCCGCCGAGTTCGAGGTGGAGCCGCTTCACCGTGGCGGTGGCGACCTCGGCGACGCGCTTGCCGACGCCGGTGGAACCGGTGAAGGAGGTCATGGCGACGCCGGGGTGCCCGACGAGGTGCTCGCCCGCGTCCCTGCCCGCGCCGGTGACGACGTTGACGACGCCGTCCGGGATGCCCGCCGCGGTGGCCGCCTCGGCGAACAGGAGCGAGGTCAGCGGGGTGAGTTCGGCGGGCTTGAGCACGATGGTGTTGCCCGCGGCGATGGCCGGCAGGACCTTCCACGCGGCCATCTGGAGCGGGTAGTTCCAGGGCGCGATGGAGCCGACGACACCGATCGCCTCCCGGCGTACGTACGAGGTGTGGTCGCCGCTGTACTCCCCCGCGGACTGGCCCTGGAGGTGACGGGCGGCGCCCGCGAAGAACGCCGTGTTGTCGATGGTGCCCGGCACGTCGAACTCGCGGCTCAGCTTGATCGGCTTGCCGCACTGGAGCGACTCGGCCTGCGCGAACTCCTCGGCCCGCTCGGCGAGCACCCCGGCGAAGGCGTGCAGCGCGTCGGAGCGCTCGCCCGGCGTCGCGCCGGCCCAGCCCGGGAAGGCGTCGGCGGCGGCCGCGACGGCGGCGTCCACGTCGGCCGTGCCCGCGAGCTCGTACGTGTAGACGTCCTTGCCGGTGGCCGGGTCGACGACGGCGTGGGTACGGCCCGAGGTGCCCGGGGTCAGCCGGCCCGCGATGAAGTTGGCACCGTCGGCGAAGCGTTCCTGCGCGGGGAAGGGGTTGTGCATGAGGTTCTCGCTCTCGCTCTCCTCCGCCGGCGTCCCGTTCCACGGGCCCCGACGTGGCTCCAGCTCGATTTGAGTGCCGATCCTGACAGAGGAGCAGTACTCCAACAAGTGATTCCGTTGTTGCCTTTTGGTTACGCGACGGAATCTGTCGACTGACTGTCGAGTGGGCCTGGAAAACCCAGGACGGACTGTCAGTGGTGCGTGCCAGACTCGCGTGCATGGGGACGATCAACGACAGGGAGTCGCTGGTGGCGGCTCTGGAGGCGGGGGCGCGGGTCAAGTACCTGCGCTTTTGGGGGCACGCGCCGCGCAAGGACGGGGCGCTCGGGCCGAGCTGTCTGAGTCAGTGGTGGCCGTCGCCGTTCACGGTGGACGGCGTGGAGTACGCGACGGCGGAGCACTGGATGATGGCGGGCAAGGCCCGGCTGTTCGGTGACGCCGAGGCCGAGCGCCGGGCGATAGCGGCGGGGCACCCTTCGCAGGCCAAGAAGGCGGGGCGGATGGTGCGCGGCTTCGACGACGCGGTGTGGGAGCGGGAGCGGTTCGCCGTCGTGGTCGAGGGCAGCGTCCACAAGTTCGCCTCGGACCCGGCGCTGCGCGAATACCTCCTGAACACGGGCGACCGGGTCCTGGTGGAGGCCAGCCCCGTGGACCGGGTGTGGGGCATAGGCCTGGCCGCGGACGACGCGGCGGCGGAGGACCCGCGGAAGTGGCGCGGGCCGAATCTGCTGGGGTTCGCGCTGATGGAGGCGCGGGCGAGGCTGGCGGCGTAAGGCTTCCGGCAGGGGGCCGCGTCAGTGCCGCGCCACGAACACCACGGCCAGCAGCAGCGCGAGCAGCAGACCGCCGAGGCCGCAGATGAACCCGGCCAGGGCCTGCCCGCCGTTGGTCGCTGCGCCGCGCCCGGCCCGGCGCCGCCCGAGCACGCCGAGGACGACGGCGAGCACGCCGGTGACGATCGCGAGCGGCCAGAGCACGAACCCGACGGCGGTGGCGATCCCGAGGACGAGCGCGGCGACGCCGAACCCGTTGCGCGGCCCGGCCGGCGCCCCGGGCCAGCCGTTGCCGTACCCGTATCCCTGTCCGTATCCGTACGCGGGATAGGGGAAGACGCCGGGACCCTCCGGGCCGATGGGCGGCGGGGGCACGGGCTCGCCGGGCGGGGCGTACGGGTTGGCGTAGCCGTACGCGTTCCCGTACCCGGTCCCGTACGGGTCGTGCTCGCTCATCCGGCCATGCTAGGCGGGCCCCGGGCGCGCGGGGAGCCGGTTCAGGCCCCGCATACGATGACCGGGACCCCGATCAGCCGATCAGACAAGTTCCTGGGGAGGAACCCGTGAGCCAGAGCCTGCAGACCTTCATCGCCGGACTGCCCAAAGCCGAACTCCACGTCCACCACGTGGGCTCCGCCTCCCCCAGGATCGTCTCGACGCTGGCCGCCCGGCACCCCGACTCCAAGGTGCCGACGGACCCCGAGGCGCTCGCGGACTTCTTCACGTTCACGGACTTCGCGCACTTCATCGACGTGTACCTGTCGGTCGTCGACCTGATCCGTACGCCGGAGGACGTCCGCCTCCTGACGTACGAGGTGGCCCGCGACCTGGCCCGGCAGAACGTGCGGTACGCGGAGCTGACCCTCACCCCGTTCTCGTCGACGCGGCGCGGTATCGACGCCCGCGCGTTCATGGACGCGATCGAGGACGCCCGCAAGGCGGCCGAGTCGGAGTTCGGCACGGTCCTGCGCTGGTGCTTCGACATCCCCGGCGAGGCGGGTCTGGAGGCGGCCGAGGAGACGACGCGGCTGGCGACGGACGACGCGCTGCGCCCGGAGGGCCTGGTCTCGTTCGGGCTCGGCGGCCCCGAGATCGGCGTCCCGCGCCCGCAGTTCAAGCCGTACTTCGACCGCGCCATCGCGGCGGGCCTGCGCTCGGTCCCGCACGCGGGTGAGACGACGGGCCCGGAGACGGTGTGGGACGCGCTGACGTATCTGCGCGCCGAGCGCATCGGGCACGGCACGTCGTCGGCGCAGGACCCGAAGCTCCTCGCGCACCTGGCCGAGCACGGCATCCCGCTGGAGGTGTGCCCGACGTCGAACATCGCGACGCGCGCGGTGCGCACCCTGGAGGAGCACCCGCTGAAGCAGTTCGTCGACGCGGGCGTGACGGTCACGATCAACTCGGACGACCCGCCGATGTTCTCCACGGACCTCAACACTGAGTACGGCGTCGCGGCCCGCCTCCTCGGCCTCGACGAGCGGGGCCTCGCCGACCTGGCCAAGAACGCGGTGCGCGCCTCGTTCCTCGACAAGGCCGGGCAGGAGCGGATCGCCGCGGAGATCGACACGTACACGGACAACTGGCTGACCGCCTGAGTGCCCTGACCAGGCCGGGGCGCCCGCGCCCCGCACAATGGTGGCCATGCGCACCGTGACTGCCGTGGCCCACCGAGGCGACCCCTACCGCGTCCGCGAGAACACCCTCCCCTCCCTGCGCTCCGCGCTGGAGCGGGGCGCGGACGCGGTGGAGATCGACGTACGACTGACCCGCGACGGCGTGCCCGTGCTGCTGCACGACGCGACGCTGGAGCGGCTGTGGAAGCACGACCGCCCGCTGTCCGCGCTCTCGGCCGACGAGGTGCGCGGCCTGACGGCGGGCGGCGTGCCGACCCTCGTCGACGCGCTGGCCGCGGCCGGGGATACCCAGCTCATGGTCGACCTGCCCGGCGCGAGCGCGAAGGCGGTGCGCAGGGTCGTCGGCGTGATCCGGGACTGCGGCGCCGAGGAGCGGGTCTACTACTGCGCCGGCGCCGAGACGATGCTCCGGGTCCGCGCCGCCGACCCGGCCGCCGAGATCGCCCTGACCTGGACGACGCTGGCCCCGCCGCGCCCCGCGCTGCTCGACGCGGTCCGCCCGCGCTGGCTCAACTACCGCTTCCCGCTGGTGAGTCGGGACCTCGCGGCGCGCGTCCACCGCGACGGATACCTCGTCTCGGCCTGGACCCCGGACACGAAGAGCGCGATGCGCCGGCTCCTCGACGTCGGCGTGGACTCGATCACGACGAACCGCATCGACGTCCTGACGTCCCTTAAGGGATAGCGCGGCAGCGGACCAGGGTGCGGATCATCCCCGGCGACGAGCTGCGGCCGCGGGGCGGCGCCGAGGATGGTCCGTGTCGGCCCGCACGGGCCGACTCCCTTCCCAGGAGGCTCCCTTGAAGCGTCGCGTCGCCCTCGCCGTGTCCACCGCCCTCGCGCTCGGCGTCCTGTCGGCCCCGCTCGCCTCAGCGGCCGGGGCGCGCCCGGCGGCGGTCGCCCCCGCGCCCGGCGCGCCGGACGGGCAGGCCCTGGCGGCGGCCCTCGCGGGGCTGCCGGACGACGACGCGACCGCGGCCCTCGTCCGGGTCGGCGGCACCGGTGGCTCGTGGCACGGCAGCGCGGGCGTACGGGATCTGCGGACCGGCGCGAAGGCCCTGGAGAACGCCGAGTTCCGGGCCGGGTCGACGACGAAGGTGGTCACGGCCGCCACGGTGCTGCGTCTCGCGGCCGACGGCAGAGTCGACCTGGACGCGCCGGTGCAGCGCTATCTGCCCGCACTGTTCAAGGGCACGGACTTCCACCGGCCCATCTCCGTACGGCAGTTGCTCAACCACACCAGCGGTATCCAGGCGGGTGACGGGTGGGGCGACGCGTTCGCCGACCAGTACGCGCACCGCTTCGACGTCCTCACCCCGGAGCAGGTCGTCACGTCAGCGCTCGCCAAGGGCCCGGCGTTCGACCCGGGCACCCGGCAGGACTACCTCAACATCAACTACACGCTGCTCGGCCTGCTGATCGAGCGGGTGACGGGACGCCCGTACGACGAGGTGGCGACGCGGCTCGTGCTGCGTCCGGCCGGGATGCGGCACACGTACTTCCCGGGCAGCGACCCTTCCCTCCGCGGTCCGCACAACCGCGGATACCAGCTCGTGGACGGCGCGTTCGTCGACGTGACGCAGTGGGTGCAGGCGGACCGTCTGGCGGCCGGCGACATGATCTCCACGACGGCCGACCTGGAGCGGCTCCTGACGCAGCTGTTCCGGGGCCGGATCGTGCCGAGGCCGCAGTTGCGGGAGATGTTCACCGTGCCGTCCGGCATCGAGGGCGCGACGATGAGCGCGGGCCTGCAACGGATGGAGCTGAACGGCACCGTGTACTGGGGCAAGTCCGGTGCCCGCTACGGGTACGCGACGGCGATCGCGGCGACCCGCGACCTGTCCCGTACGGCCGTCTACTCGGTCAACGCCACGGACGCGAAGGGCGAGGGGATGAACCCCGTCGCCCAGCGGATCGTCATGGCGGCGATCAGGAACGCCGCCTGACCAGGCGCCGTGCCACCCCGTGCGAGACGGCCGTCGCCGCCCCCGCCCAGGCGATCCCGGCGGCGACGTCCCGGCCGCGCGCGGGCCGCAGCACCCCGGCGCGCGCGAGCCGGCGCCGCGCCCACAGGGTGAACGGCACGACGAGCGTCGGTGAGGTCGCGACGCCGGGGGTGTATCCCCGTACGGCGAGGGCCTGGCCGAGGTGGACGAGCCCGTGCAGTCCGAACGCGTTCAGCATCGCCTGATACACCGCGCTGCGCCCGCCGCTGGCCCACCCCGCGACCGCCCCGGCGCCGACGATGCCGGCCATGACACCGACGGCGGCCCGGAACTCGCGCTCGTCGACGCCCTCCATCACCTGCCAGAGCCGCTCGGGCAGTTCGGGCCACCGCTCGCGCAACTCCGGTACGCGGTCCCGGATCCAGCGCGGGGCGGCGAGCAGCTCTTCGGTGTCGTGCAGCGCCCAGGCCGCGAAGAGGCCGAGCGTGACGGCGGCGGCCACTTTCCCCTCGGCCGCTTTCCCGTCGGTCGCTTCTTCATCGGCCACATTCCCGTCGGCCGCTCTTTCATCGGCCGCTGAATTCCCCATGCCCGCACGCTACTTGACGGGCCCGGCTCCTGCCTGAAGACGCAGGCCCGCCAGGGTCAGGTCCAGGGCGGCGAGGAACTGGTCCCGGTCGTCGTGCCCGGCGAACTCGTCGACGATCTCGTGCACGAACGGGAAGTCCTCGGAGTCGAGCGTGCGCCACGCGTCGGCGAAGCGGCCGAGGTACGCGTCGCGGTCCGGGTCGCCGTCGAGCAGCTCCTGCGGGATCTCCATGCCCAGGTCGGCGGCGGTGCCGACGACGACGCCGGCGATCGCCGACACCGCGTGGAACCGCTGACGCGGGGTGAGGTCGAGCCGGAGCGTCTGCTGACCGAGCTTCTCGTAGAGCCGCAGCGTGTTGGTCTGCACCTCGGTGTTGCGCATGAAGTACGCCGCGAGCCACGGCCGGTCCACGATCGCGTCGAACAGCGCCACCGCCATCGCGCGCAGGTCGGCGATCGGGTCGTCGCTCTCGGGCTGCGCCTCGATGACGGCGAGGACTCCCCCGATCGCGTGGTCGGTGGCGCGGTCGAGCAGCTCGTCCTTGTTCGAGACGTACCAGTAGAGGGTCCCGACGCCGGTGCCGAGCCGTGCGGCCAGGGCGCGGAAGGTCAGGGCCTGGCCGCCGGCCTCGTCGAGCAGGGCCACGGCCGCGGCGAGGACGGCCTCCATGGAGTGCGAGGCGCGCTTGCGCCCGCGGGCGGGTCCTTCGGCGGTGCGGGTGCGCGGGGGCGTCATGACTCTCATCCAATCACAGCTTGCGTCAACATCGAACGACGTTCTACTGTAGAACCACGTTCCATTATCGAACGATGTTCGTTCATCGAATCCCGTTCCACGTAGAGCGTCGTTCCTTGCCTTCCGCTCGGCGACGTTCAGAGAGGAGGTCGGCCATGAGCACGACCACCGAACCCGCCGTGCCCCGATCCGGCACCTATACGTCGCTGCGCGCGGCGTGGATCCCCCTGGCCGCGCTCTGCCTGGCCTTCTTCGTCGAAATGGTCGACAACACGCTGCTGTCGATCGCGCTGCCCACGATCGGCCGCGACCTCGGCAGCGGCACCACCGCCCTGCAATGGGTCACCGGCGCCTACTCACTGACGTTCGGCGGCCTGCTCCTGACGGCCGGCTCGATGGCCGACCGGCTCGGACGCCGGCGCGTACTTCTCGTCGGCCTCGGCGCGTTCGGCCTGCTCAGCCTGTGTGTGGTCGCCGTCGACTCGGCCGGGCAGCTGATCGCCCTGCGGGCGGGGCTCGGCGTCGCCGCCGCGGCCATGGCGCCCATCACCAACTCGCTCGTCTTCCGGCTCTTCGACGACCAGGCGCTGCGCCTGCGCGCCATGACCCTGATGATCGTCGTCGGCATGTCCGGGTTCGTCCTCGGCCCGCTGCTCGGCGGCACCGCGCTGGCCCACGTGAGCTGGCAGTGGCTGCTCGTGATCAACGCGCCGATCGCGCTGATCGCGGGCATCGGCGTACGGTTCGGCGTCGCGGCCGACCGGCCCGAGGATCTCACCAAGGACAAGCTCGACCTGCCCGGCGCGGCCCTGAGCGTCCTCGCCATCGGCCTGGCCTGCTACTCGCTGACCAGCGGCGTCGAGCACGGCTGGCTCTCCGCGGCGACCCTCGCCTCGATCCTCGGCGCGGTGGCCTCGGGCATCGCCTTCGTCTGGCACGAGCGCACCAGCAAGGCGCCCATGCTGGACCTGAAGATCTTCTCCAGCGGCACGGTCCGCGGCGCGGCCATCGCCCAGATCGGCACGTCCATCGCGATGGCCGGCGTGATGTTCGGGCTGATCCTCCACTTCCAGTACGCCTACGGGTGGAGCCCGATGAAGGCCGGCCTGGCGAACCTGCCGATCATCATGACGATGATCGCCGCCACTCCGCTGTCGGAATGGCTCGCCAAGCGGTTCGGCCACCGCGTCGCCTGCCTCGTCGGCGCCGCCTGCCTGGCCGGTGCGCTGGCCGGACTCGCCTGGGGCGTCGACCACGGGTACGCCGCCATCGCCGTCTGCATGGTGGTCATGACCATCGGGCTGCGCACCGTCATGACGATCTGCGCCATCGCCCTGGTCGAGGCCATGCCGGAGAACCGCACCTCGATCGGCACCGCGCTCAACGACACCGCCCAGGAGGTCGGCTCCAGCGTCGGCACCGCCGTGGTCGGCACGATGATCGCCGGCCTGGTCACCACCCAGCTGCCCGCGGGCGTGTGGAGCAGCGACCTGGTGCAGTCCTTCTTCCACGGCGAGCGCATCACGTACGCCGTCCTGGCGGTGATCGTCGGCCTGGTCGCGGCGGGCGGCGCCTTCACGCTGACGAACTCGCACGCGGTGGAGGAGCACGGCTGAGACCGAGCGAGCCGCGCTCCACGGCCCCGCGATGCGCTCCCCTACAACCCCGCGATCGCGTTCCACCGCTTCGCGAACTCCGTGCGCTCCGACGAGCGGATGTCCCGGGCGATCGCGAGGCGGGAACGCATCGCGTCGTCGGGGAAGATCAGCGGGTCCTCGGCGAGGGCGGCCGTCTCCTCGTCCTTGGCGGAGGCGAGGATGTCCCGGGCGGCCGGGACCGGGCAGACGTAGTTGACCCATGCGGCCAGTTCGGCGGCGATCTCGGGCTGGTAGTAGTGGTCGATCAGCTTCTCGGCGTTGGCCTTGTGGTCGGCGAGGTTGGGGATCATCAGGGATTCGGCCCAGAGTTCGGCGCCCTCCTCAGGGACCACGAACTCGATGTCCGGGTCGTCGGCCTGGAGCTGGATGATGTCGCCGCTGTAGGCCTGGCAGGCGAGGACGTCGCCGCTGGAGAGGTCCTTGATGTAGTCGTTGCCGGTGAAGCGGCGGATGTGCTGGGACTTCACGAGCTTCTCGACCTGGTCGCAGACCCGGTGGAAGTCGTCGGCCTGCCACTTCGTGATGTCGACGCCGTTGCCCTGCATGAGGAGCGCGAACGACTCGTCGAGCCCGGACAGGAGCGTGACGCGCCCCTTCAGGTCGGCCGCCCACAGATCGGAGACGTGCCGGATCTCGCGGCCCAGCTTCCGCTTGTTGTACGCGATGCCGGTGATCCCTGACTGCCACGGCACCGTGTACTTGCGGCCCGGGTCGAAGGCGGGAGAGCGCAGCAGCGGGTCGAGGTACCGGGTGACGTGCGGCTGGTGGGCGCGGTCCATCTCCTGCACCCAGCCGAGCCGTACGAAGCGCGAGCACATCCAGTCGGAGATGACGATCAGGTCGCGGCCGGTCTTCTGGTGGTTCATCAGGGAGGGGCTGATCTTCCCGAAGAACTCGTCGTTGTCGTTGATCTCCTCGGTGTACTTGACCTGGATGCCGGTCCGCTTCTCGAACGCGTCCAGCGTCGGCCGCCGCCCCGGATCGTCGTCGTCGACGTCGATGTAGAGGGGCCAGTTCGCCCAGGTCAGCCGCCGGTCGTCGGTGGACAGGTCCTGGGCCGCGCGGTCACCGGGCGCGACATACGCGGCGGGCACCCCGCACCCCGTGGCGAGGGCGCCGACCGCCGCGGCCGTGGCACCACCGCCCAGGGCGCGCAGCAGGGAACGACGGGTGACATGGGGGGTGGTGATGTTGGCTCGCACCTGCGCAGGATGCCGCCGGGCAGCTCGGCCGGGCAATGGACGCCTCGTCGAGCGCGCCGCCCGCCGGGCGACACCCTGTCGATCGTCCGGCCGGCGGGCGGTCAGCCGGTCCAGCTGGCGAGCAGAGCGAGGTTCTCGGCGGCGTCCGTGCCGGGCGCGGGAAGGTAGCTGACCAGGACCTGTCCGGCGTCCGGCAGGTGCAGGATCTCGAAGTCGAGGTCGAGGGCGCCGACGACCGGGTGCCTGAGCGCGTACCGTCCGGCCTCCTTGTCGCGGACGTCCTGGCGGGCCCACAGCGCGCCGAACTCCTCGCTCTTCATCGCGAGCGTGCCGATGAGCGAGGCGAGGGCGGGGTCGTCGGGGTGCCGGCCGACGCCCACCCGCAGGAAGGCGACCGTCGACTCGGCCTTCGCCTGCCGGCTGTCGGCGAACAGCGCGCGGTAGGCGTCGTCGAGGAAGACCAGATGCGCGAACGTGCGTTGCCGCTCCGGGAGTTGGCCGAAGTCGCCGAAGACCGCCGCGGCCTGCCGGTTCCAGGCGACGACCTCGGTGAGCGGTCCGGTGAGATAGGCGGGACCCGGCTGTGCGTCGATCAGGCGTTGCAGCGCGGGCCGCACCGGCTCGGGCCGCGGCAGCGCGCGGTCGCGGGCCGCCGGGCGGGCCCGGTCGGGCCGCGCCAGGTTGCGCAGATGACTCTGCTCGGCGTCGTCGAGGCGCAGCGCCCGGCCGACCGAGGCGAGGACGGCGTCGGACACGTGCGGGTTGCGCCCCTGCTCCAGGCGTACGTAGTACTCGACGCTGACCCCTGCGAGCTGCGCCAGCTCCTCGCGGCGCAGGCCGGGCACGCGGCGTGGCCCGTACGGGACGAGGCCGACGTCGGCGGGCTGGAGGCGGGCACGGCGCGAGCGGAGGAACTGGCTGAGTTCGGCGCGGCGGTCCACGGAGGCGTCCATGCCCCGAGTATCGCCCGCGCCGTGCGCCCCTGGGTGGCCAAGTCTTTCCCCCCTCTCGGCTGTGCCTGTCAGGGGGTGGCGCCCGGGGCGCACAGTCGTCTCCGTCAGCAGGACACACGGCAAGCACGACGAGCTCGCCAACGACATCGAGAGCAAGGACGTACGACGATGACGACCGTCAGCAGCACCGGACTGCCCCGCCGCGAACTCGGCACCACCGGCATGGAGTTGTCCACGATCGGCCTCGGCAGCTGGGCCTTCGGGGGCGAGGGATGGCGCTTCTCGTGGGGCGGCCAGGACGACGCCCGCTCGATCTCCGTGGTGCACGCCGCGGTGGATCTCGGCGTCAACTGGATCGACACGGCCGCCGTGTACGGGCTCGGCCACTCGGAGGAGGTCGTCGGCAAGGCGATCGCCCAACTCCCGCAGAACCGCAGGCCGTTCGTGTTCACCAAGGTCGGTCTGGTGTGGGACCCGCGGAACCCGACGGCGGCGCCGCGCCGGATCATGCGGCCCGACAGTGTCCGCCGCGAACTGGAGGACTCGCTGCGCCGCCTCGGCGTCGAGGCGATCGACCTCTACCAGGTGCACTGGCCGGACACCGGCGCCGCCCTGGACTGGGACGCGAACGGCGCGGACGGCGCGGCCGCCCCGCAGGTCACGCCCCTTGAGGAGTACTGGCAGACGATGGCCGACCTGAAGAAGGAGGGCAAGGTCCGAGCGATCGGGCTGTCCAACCACGACCCGGCGCAGCTCGCCGCGGCGGCGGCCGTCGCCCCGGTCGACGCGATCCAGCCGCCCCTGTCGCTGATCAACCGTGCGGCGGAGCCGGAGATCGACTGGGCCGCTGACCACGGCACGGGCGTGATCGCGTACCAGCCGCTGCACTCGGGGCTGCTGTCCGGCACGTTCACCAGGGAGCGGGCGGCGGCGCTCGACGCCGGCGACTGGCGGCGCACCCACCCGGACTTCACCCGGGACCTGGACCGCAACCTGGAGATCGTGGAACGGCTGCGCACGGTCGCGGAGCGGCACGACGCCACGGTCGGCTCGGCCGCCCTCGCCTGGGCGCTCGCCCGGCGCGGCGTCACGGGCGTGATCGCGGGCGCGCGCGGCCCCGAGCAGATGGCGGACTGGGCGCAGGCGGCGCGGCTCGAACTGACCGCGCAGGACCTGGCCCACTTGGCCTGATCTGCGTCACACGGCGGGGAAGGCGGCCTCGACGAGGAGGCCGCCCGCGTCCCCGCCCGGCCAGGCCCGCACGCGTCCGCCGTGCGCCGCGGCCACGGCGGCGACGATGGACAGGCCGAGCCCGAGACCGTCGCGGCGCCGGGTCCGCTCGGCGCCGAGCCTGCGGAACGGTTCGAAGAGCGAGGCGACCTGGTCGGCGGGGACGGGCGGACCGCTGTTGCCGACGCGCAGCGTGGGCCGTCCGTCGTGCCGCCCGGTCCACACGGCGACCCAACTCCCCTCCTGGTCGGGCCTGTTGTGGCGTACGGCGTTGTCGACGAGGTTGCCGACGAGCCGCTCGACCAGGTGCCGGTCGCCGAGCAGCGGGGCCGGGGCAAGGTCCGCGGTGACCCGCACGGGCCCGATACTGCCCGGCAGCACGTCCCGTACGACGTCGGCGAGATCCACGTACTCCCGCTGCTCCAGGCCCCGTTGGCTGCGCGCGAGCATGAGCAGGGCCTCGATGGTGCGCTCCTGCTCCTCGGCGGCGGCCCGGACCCGGCGGCAGGCGGCGCGCAGCGTCTCGGCGCTCGCGTCGGGGTCGTCGAGCGCCACGTCGACGACGGCCTGCTGGAGGGTGACCGGGGTGCGCAGTTCGTGCGAGGCGTTCGCCACGAACCGCTTCTGCGCCTCGAAGGCGCCTTCCAGGCGGGCGAGCAGGGCGTCGAACGTGTCGGCCAGATCGCCCAGTTCACCGTGGCGGCCGCTCATCGCGAGCCGTTCGTGGAGGTCGTCGGCGGAGATCCGGCGGGCTTTGAGGGCCATGGTGCGCAGCGGAGCGAGGACGTGACCGGCGACGAGCCAGCCCAGCAGGAGCGAGGCGAGGGCCATCAGGCCGAGGGCGACGCCGGACTCGACGAGGAGGCGGTGCAGCTGCCCGTCGCGCTGCGCTTCGAGGCTGTGCTCGACGACGGCCTTGACGGAGCCCTTCTGCTCGAAGGTGCGGCCCGTGGTCGTGGACGGCGGGGCGACAGAGCTGCCGGACTTCTGGGCGACCATGGCGTAGACGAAGGCGAGCAGGACCCCGGCGGCCAGCACGAACAGGCCGCTGTAGAGGAGGGTGAGCCGCCACCGGACACTGCCGGGGGGCCGCAGGCACCTCAGCAGGCGGCGGATGCGGTTCACAACCGGTACCCGGCACGGTCGACCGTCTCGATGAGCGGCGGCTCGCCGAGCTTGCGGCGCAGCCGGCTCACCGTCACCTTCACGGTCTGGGTGAACGGGTCTGCGGCCTCGTCCCAGGCGCGCTCCAGGAGCTGTTCGGCGGAGACGACGGTGCCGCGGGCGGCGAGCAGCAGTTCCAGCACGGCGAACTCCTTGGGGCTGAGGGAGAGTTGACGCCCGTCGCGGACCGCCTCGCGGCGCGCCGGGTCGAGCCGGAGGCCGCCGGACACCAGCACCGGCGGCAGCGCGGGCTGTGCCCTGCGCCCCAACGCCCGTACACGGGCGGTCAGTTCGGTGAACGCGAACGGCTTGGGCAGATAGTCGTCGGCGCCCATGCCGAGCCCTGCCACCCGGTCGGCGACGGCGCCGGAAGCGGTGAGCATGAGGACGCGCTCGTGCCCCTCCCCCTCGACCAGGGCGCGGCACACCTGGTCGCCGTGGACGCCGGGCAGGTCGCGGTCGAGGACGACGACGTCGTACTTGTGGACCGTGACCCGCTCCAGGGCGGCTTCCCCGTCGAACACCACGTCCACGGCCATGCCCTGGCGGCGCAGCCCCGCGGCGACGGTCTCGGCGAGCTCTTCGTGGTCCTCGACCACCAGCACACGCATGCCGTCAGTGTGGCGGCGCGGCGGTTACGTACGGATAAGCGCGGGCGTTCCCGTGCCGTAACCGCCGTACCGGTGAAGTGAGTTCAGCGCCGCGGCAGCCCGCCGCGGCCCGTCACCGGAGGTATCCGCACATGCGTCCCGTACGTCGAAGGCGCCTGGCCCTGACCGGCGCCGCACTGACCACCCTGGCCGTCACCGCGGTGGGCGCGACCCCCGCGCTCGCCTCGGACGGCCCGCCCCGCCGGGGCGGCGAGGCGGTCGCGTCCGCCTCGCACCGCTTCGAGCGCTGTCTGACCCGGCACGGGGAGCGGCAGTTCCCGGAGTTCGGGATCTACCGCGTCACGGACTCCGCGGGCACCCGCCACCTCGAACTGCGCGCCGTCCCCGGCACCCGCGCCGAGCGGCGCCACTACGCCCGCGGCATCCGCGCGTGCGGCCGCCATCTCCAGGACGGCCGGATCACCGTGCCCGAGCGGCCACGGCCCCTGCCGGACACGTCCGACGCCCCGCCCGTCCAGTGGAAGGACTGACCCTCATGGCTCCGCGCACCGCGCCCAGGCGCCGCATCCTCGCGACCGCGGCGATGATCTCCGCCATCACGCTCGCCACCGTCACGACGTCCCGGGCCTCGGGCACCGCCGACCCGAACCCGCCGAAGGACCCGAAAAGCGCGCCGATCGGCTACCAGCCGACCGATGACGCGCCGGACGATCTCAACGCCGCCGACGACGACTTCGCCGCCTGCATGCGGGACCACGGGCAGGACACGTACCCGACGTTCCGGGCGGCCAGGGATTCCGACGGCGGCATCTCGTTCACGGTGCGGGTCGGCGTGGCCGAGGGCAAGACGATTCCGGACCTGACCTCCGACGAGTTCCTCGACGCGTTCAACGCGTGCAAGGGCCCGCTGGAGGACGCGGGCGTGACGTTCTCGGACGACGAGGCGCTGTTCCCCGCCCCCGGCGACCTGCCCAAGCACCCCGGCGACGGCCGCCGGCACGTCCACCCCAAGCTCCCCGACGAGCACGGTCACCAGGGCGTCGCCCCGGGCGAGGACGACGGGACTCCGTCCCTGTCCGGATTCATCCGCGCCTGACCGGCCGACGGGGCACCCGAGGGGGGAACGTGCGGGGGTGCGGGCCACGGAGAGGGGCCCGCACCCCCGCACACGTCACCCCGCGATGGCCTTCAAGTACCGTCGCGTGACGAGGAGTTGAACAGCCCGGGCGAGAGGCCCGGCGGCCCGCGCGTACCACCGCCCCGGCCGCGAGAAGGCCCGTATCCGGAACCACACCGAGCCGTCGGCCTCCCGCTCGACGAGGAAGGCCTCCTCGCCGCACTCCGGATGCCCGCGCAGCGTCCCGTACGCGAACCCGGTCCGCTCGGCGGTGCGCACGACCCGTACGACCCGGCAGGGAATCCGCAGGCCGAAGAAGCGCAGCTCCACGTCCGTGCCCTCGGTGACCGGGCCGGGCGGCGTCACGGAGAGACCGGCGCCGCGCTGCGCACCCCACGAGAGAACCGCCGCGCCCGCCCGCTCGAAGCACTCCTGCCCCGAGCCGAGACGGACACGGCGGTCCATGTGGGCGTACCCCGACGGCAGTCGACCGTCCGTCAGGGTCGCGCCGGTCTCCGTATAGGTGAGACTCACGCGTCCAGCGACGTCATCACGTGCTTGATGCGCGTGTAGTCGTCGAAGCCGTAGCCCGACAGGTCCTTGCCGTAGCCGGACTTCTTGAAGCCGCCGTGCGGCATCTCGGCGACGAGCGGGATGTGGGTGTTGATCCACACACAGCCGAAGTCGAGGACCTTGGACATGCGCATCGCACGCGAGTGGTCCTTGGTCCACACCGACGACGCGAGCGCGTAGTCGACGCCGTTGGCCCACTCGACGGCCTGCGCCTCGTCCGTGAAGGACTGGACGGTGATGACGGGGCCGAAGACCTCGTTCTGGATGATCTCGTCGTCCTGCTTGAGGCCGGAGACGACGGTCGGGGCGTAGAAGTAGCCCTTCTCGCCGACGCGGTGGCCACCGGCCTCGACCTTGGCGTGGGCCGGCAGGCGCTCGATGAACCCGGAGACCTGCTTGAGCTGGTTCGGGTTGTTGAGCGGGCCGTACAGCACGTCCTCGTCGTCCGGCTGCCCGGTCTTCGTGTCGGCGGCGGCCTTGACGAGCGCCGTCACGAACTCGTCGTGGATCGACTCCTGTACGAGGACGCGCGTGGCGGCGGTGCAGTCCTGCCCGGCGTTGAAGAAGCCCGCCATCGAGATGTCCTCGACGGCCTTGGCGATGTCGGTGTCCTCGAAGACGACGACCGGCGCCTTGCCGCCGAGCTCCAGGTGGACCCGCTTGAGGTCCTTGGACGCGGACTCGGCGACCGACATGCCGGCGCGCACGGAACCGGTGATGGAGGCCATCGCCGGGGTCGGGTGCTCGACCATCATGCGGCCCGTGTCGCGGTCACCGCACACGACGTTGAAGACGCCCTTGGGCACGATCGAGCCGATGATCTCGGCGATCAGCACGGTCGAGGCGGGGGTGGTGTCCGAGGGCTTGAGGACGACCGTGTTGCCCGCGGCGAGCGCCGGGGCGAACTTCCACACGGCCATCATCATCGGGTAGTTCCACGGCGCGACCTGCGCGCAGACGCCGATCGGCTCGCGGCGGACGATGGAGGTCAGACCCTCCATGTACTCGCCGGCGGAGCGGCCTTCGAGCATGCGCGCGGCGCCCGCGAAGAAGCGGATCTGGTCGACCATCGGCGGAATCTCTTCGCTCCGCGTCAGACCGATCGGCTTGCCCGTGTTCTCGACCTCGGCCGCGATGAGCTCCTCGGCCCGCTCCTCGAACGCGTCCGCGATCTTGAGGAGGGCCTTCTGGCGCTCGGCGGGCGTCAGGTCGCGCCAGGCCGGGAACGCGGCCTCGGCGGCGGCCATGGCGGCGTCGATGTCGGCCTGCCCGGACAGCGGCGCCGTCGCGTACGCCTCGCCCGTCGCCGGGTTGACCACGTCGGTGGTCCGCCCGTCGGCGGCGTCCCGGAACTCGCCATCGATGTAGTTGCGCAGACGACGCAGCTCGCTGGTCACTGACCGGCCTCCTTGCGGATGGGTTTGACGGATGTCCACTGCTTGAGACACCCACCCTAATCCCCGTACCGACGTTTTCGACACCCCCTGCCGCCTCGGACCTACGAAATCCGTGAGTATCGACAACGTAAACAACGAATTTCATCGGTCCGGGGTTGCGAAACGGATGACCTCTCGTGCACAGTGAGGTCGTGGCCAGTCGCAGCGCAGACCCCAAGGGACCCAGTTCGAGGAACGGCGGGGGCACCCCGTCGCTGGACGCCGTCTCCCTCGCCATCATCGAGCAGCTTCAAGAAGACGGCAGGCGCCCGTACGCCGCCATCGGAAAGGCCGTCGGCCTGTCCGAGGCAGCCGTGCGCCAGCGCGTCCAGAAGCTGCTCGACCAGGGCGTCATGCAGATCGTCGCCGTCACGGACCCGCTCACCGTGGGCTTCCGCAGGCAGGCGATGGTCGGCATCAACGTCGAGGGCGACCTGGATCCCGTGGCGGATGCGCTGACGGCCATGCCGGAGTGCGAGTACGTGGTGATGACCGCGGGCTCGTTCGACCTGATGGTGGAGGTCGTCTGCGAGGACGACGACCACCTTCTGGACGTCATCAACAAACGCATCCGGGCCCTTCCCGGAGTGCGCTCCACCGAGAGCTTCGTCTACCTCAAGCTCAAGAAGCAGACCTACATGTGGGGAACCCGATAGCCGTGAGCAAGGACCTCAGCCGAACCGCGTACGACCACCTGTGGATGCACTTCACCCGCATGTCGTCGTACGAGAACGCGCCCGTTCCCACCATCGTGCGTGGCGAGGGCACCTACATCTACGACGACAAGGGCCAGAAGTACCTCGACGGCCTCTCCGGCCTGTTCGTGGTCCAGGCCGGACACGGCCGCCAGGAACTCGCCGAGGTCGCCGCCAAGCAGGCCGCCGAGCTGGCCTTCTTCCCCGTGTGGTCGTACGCCCACCCGAAGGCGGTGGAGCTGGCCGAGCGCCTGGCCCACTACGCCCCGGGCGACCTCAACAAGGTCTTCTTCACCACCGGTGGCGGCGAGGCCGTCGAGACCGCGTGGAAGCTGGCGAAGCAGTACCACAAGCTCACCGGCAACCACACGAAGTACAAGGTCATCTCCCGCGCGGTCGCCTACCACGGCACCCCGCAGGGCGCCCTGTCCATCACCGGTCTGCCGGCCCTCAAGGCCCCCTTCGAGCCGCTCGTCCCAGGCGCGCACAAGGTGCCGAACACGAACATCTACCGTGCCCCGATCCACGGCGACGACCCGGAGGCCTTCGGGCGCTGGGCCGCCGACCAGATCGAGCAGGAGATCCTCTTCGAGGGCCCGGAGACGGTCGCGGCCGTCTTCCTGGAGCCGGTGCAGAACGCCGGCGGCTGCTTCCCGCCGCCGCCCGGCTACTTCCAGCGCGTGCGCGAGATCTGCGACAAGTACGACGTGCTGCTCGTCTCCGACGAGGTCATCTGCGCCTTCGGCCGCCTCGGCACGATGTTCGCCTGTGACAAGTTCGGCTACATCCCGGACATCATCACCTGCGCCAAGGGCATGACGTCCGGCTACTCCCCGATCGGCGCGGCCATCGTGTCCGACCGCATCGCGGAGCCCTTCTACAAGGGCGACAACACCTTCCTGCACGGCTACACCTTCGGTGGCCACCCGGTGTCGGCCGCCGTCGGTATCGCCAACCTCGACCTGTTCGAGCGCGAGGGCCTCAACCAGCACGTCCTCGACAACGAGGCCAACTTCCTGCAGACGCTGCAGAAGCTGCACGACCTGCCCATCGTCGGCGACGTCCGCGGCAACGGCTTCTTCTACGGCATCGAGCTCGTCAAGGACAAGGCCACCAAGGAGTCCTTCACGGACGAGGAGTCGGAGCGCGTGCTCTACGGCTTCGTCTCCAAGAAGCTCTTCGAGTACGGCCTGTACTGCCGCGCCGACGACCGTGGCGACCCGGTCATCCAGCTCTCCCCGCCGCTGATCTCGGACCAGTCCACGTTCGACGAGATCGAGGGCATCATCCGCCAGGTCCTCACGGAGGCCTGGACCAAGATCTGAGCCCCACTGCGGTGAACGACGGCCCGGTTGCCCCATCCGAGTGAGATGGGTGCGACCGGGCCGCGTCCTTTTCCCTGGCGCCCCTTGGACGTACCTACCGTGCCCAGTGACCGATCGGCCCTGCCTTCGTTCCCCCGGAAGGGGGACGGGAACTTCCCGGCATTCTGATCTGAACCGAGGTGTACGCCATGGTGGCCCCGCCGGACAACGACGTGCTCTGGGCACGCGCCCTGCACTTCTCCCACAGCGGCTCGCCCGCGCTCACCGGCGTCTCGCTCGGTGTCCGCGAGGGCGAGATCCTCGCCGTCACGGGCCCGCGCGGCGCCGGTAAGACGACGCTCCTGAAGTGCCTGTCGGGACAGCTCCTCGCGCAGCAGGGCGAGGTGTGGTTCAACAGCACGCCCGTGCACACCATGGGCCCGATCGTCCGCGAGCGGCTGCGCCGCGACCGGTTCGGCTGGATCGACCCCGAGCCGGCCCTCGTCCCCGAGCTGAACGTGTGGGAGAACACGGCCCTGCCGCTGATGCTGCGGGGCAGCGGCCGGCGCCCCGCGAAGACCGCCGCCCACGAGTGGCTCGACCGGCTCGACGTGGGCCACCTCGCCCGCAAGCGCCCGCACGCCCTCGTGATGGCCGAGCGGCAGCGCGTCGCCATCGCCCGCGCCCTGGTGCACGCCCCGAACGTGGTGTTCGCCGACGAGCCGACCGCGACCCTGCACCGCGCCGACCGCGTCCACGTGCTGCGCACCCTGACCGCGGCGGCCCGCTCGCACGCCATCACCGTCGTGCTCGCCACGCACGACTCCGAGGTCAGCGCCCTCGCCGACCGCTCGGTGTCGCTGCTCGACGGCCGCCGCGTGAACACCGTGCACCTGCCCGCCGGGCTCACCGACGTGGGCGGCACGGAAGGCCGGGCCGCGTGCTCGCTCTCCGTCTAGCCCGCGGCGCCCACCCGCTCGTCCAGCTCCGCAGACTCCTGGTGGCCGCCGCGTCGGCGGGCACCGGGTTCCTGCTGCTGTGCACGCTGGGCTACGCGATGGGCCACCCCGAAGCCGCGGCCGACGCCGTGCTCCGCCTCGTCTGGTGCCTGGTGCCGCTCGCCGCCACCGTGTACTTCGCGGTCGCCGTGGCCCGGTCCGACCCGGGGACGAAACCGCGCCCGGGCCTGTCCGCGGTGGGCCTCGGCCCGGCCCGGCTCACGCTGCTCGCCGCGATCTCCACGGCCGTCGCCTGCACGCTCGGCTCGATGCTGGCGCTGCTGTTCTTCCTGCATCTGCGGGGCGATCTGTCGGGGCTCCCGTTCGACGGGGCGGCGCGCGAACTCCTCGCCGCCGACGAGCCGCTGCCGCTCGCCGCCGCGCTGACGCTGCTCACCCTCGTCCCGCTCACGGCGTCCGCCGCCAGCGCCCTCACGCTGCGCCCGCGCACCGCCCGTCAGGGCGCCCGTCAGAGTGACGCCGCCGCGCAGGATCCGGCGCAGGAGGACCAGCCGGCCGCCGCGCCGACCGGCCTTCCGTGGGGCGTCGCGCTGCTCGCCGCCGGGCTCGCCGTGGAGACGTACGCCTCGCACGCCCCCGGCCCCTCGGGCCTGCCCATGCCGGGCGGCCTCGGCGGCAGCCCGAGCGGGGTGCTCGCCGGGTGGGCGCTGACCGCGTTCGGCCTGGCGCTCGCCGGGCCGGGGCTCACGTATCAGTGCGGGCGCGCGTTGCAGGCCGTCCGTCCGGGAGCGGTACGGCTGCTCGCCGGGCGCGTGCTCCAGGAGGAGGCGCGGCGCATCGGCCGCCCCCTCGGCGTGGTCTGCGCGGTGGCGTCGGGCGCGTACGCGGCGAGCGTCCTGTACGAGCGGGGCGGCAAGGCGGCGCCGGACCTCGGGCCGCTGTCCACGCTCGGCGCGATCCTCGTGGTCGGCTGCGCCGTCGCCACCCTGGTGACCGCCGTCATCGAGGCCCGCCAGGCGCGCAGGCACACGACGTCCGCGCTGCTGCGGCTCGGCGCTCCCGCGTCCATGCTGCGCGGCGCCGCGGCGCTGCGCGCGGGCGCGCTGCTCGCCGTGTTCGGGCCGCTGACCTGGGCCGTCGCAGAACTTTCGGCGATTCCGCTGGCCGGCCGATGAGTTTCGCGGCCGGCCGCCGTCTATCTCTGCGTACGGCACGACAGTGACCCACCCACGCTGACGACAGCAGCGTCAGAAGAAGGCGACGGACCCCATGTACCAGCAGATGATCTTCCCGAACCTGGCCGTGAACGACCTGGCTGCCGCCACCAAGTTCTTCACCGAGCTGGGCTACGAGCGCAACGCCCAGTTCTCGGACGACACCTGCAGCTCCATCGTGATCAGCGAGCAGATCGTGATCATGCTGCTCACGAAGGAGAAGTACGCCGGGTTCACGAAGAAGGCGATCGTCGACTCGACGACGAGCAGCGAGGTGCTGCTGTGTCTGAGCGCCGAGAGCCGCGAGAAGGTCGACGAGCTCGTCGACCGCGCGATCGCCGCCGGCGGCACCGAGACCGGCGAGAAGCAGGACCACGGGTTCATGTACGGCCGCGCCTTCGACGACCTGGACGGCCACACCTTCGAGGTCATGTGGATGGACCCGTCGGTCGTGGAGGGCTGACGAAGGCCGGCCGTAGGCTGACCAAGGGTGGGCCGTGGGCTGGGCAAGGGCCGGCCGTGGGCTGGGCAAGGGCCGGCCGTGGGCTGGTCAACTCGCGGGCTTCAGTGGGTGATTAGCATGGCGGCGTGCAGCCACCCACTGAACCCCCCGCGCCCGGTACCGCCTCCGACCGTGAGATCGAGACGCTCGACGAATTCGACGCCGTCCTCGCCGCGGACGGCACCCTCGCAGGCCACCGGGTCCAGGCCGTCGACCTGACGGACCGTACGGGCCGGCTGCTCGCCGCCGACGTCGCGGGCGCCATATTCCTCGGCTGCCCCATGCACGAGGAGGCGGCGGCACAGGTCAGGGCCCGCGGCGCGCTGGTCTTCCCGCCGGTCCCCGGCCTCCCCTTCGACCCGTACCGGGGGCGCCTGTACACCCCCGACGAACTCTTCGAGGGCCTGACCACCCCGGACGGCTACGCGGCGACGCCGGACTCCCGCGCCTACGCCTGGTTCCAGCGCACGAAGGCGGACGGGGACGTGTTCGCGTCGATGCTGCGCGCCGTCCACGACGACTCGATCTCCGACGCGCTCGACGAACTCCTCGTCGGTGAGCGGGTGGTGGGTGTCATGGGCGGGCACGCGATGGCCCGCGGCACGGACGCGTACGCCGGTGCGGCGCGGCTCGGCCGGACGCTGGCGCGCTCCGGTCTCACCGTCGCGACGGGCGGCGGCCCGGGTGCGATGGAGGCCGCGAACCTGGGAGCGTACGCGGCGCCGTTCGCCGACGCGATGCTCACCGAGGCGCTCCGACTCCTCGCGAAGTCACCGTCGTTCACGCCGTCGATCACGGACTGGGCGGGCGCCGCCTTCGAGGTCCGCACCCGCTGGCCGGCCGGCGGCGCCTCGGTCGGCATCCCCACCTGGTTCTACGGCCACGAGCCGCCGAACGCCTTCGCCTCGCACCTCGCGAAGTACTTCGCGAACGCCACCCGCGAGGACGGCCTGCTGGCCCGCTCCGACGCCGGCGTGATCTTCCTGCCGGGCGCGGCGGGCACGGTGCAGGAGATCTTCGACAACGCGACGCCCAACTACTACGAGTCGCGCGGCGAGCCGACCCCGATGGTCCTCGTCGACCGCGCCCACTGGACGGAGCGCCTGCCGACGTGGCCGCTCCTCGAATCCCTCGCGCGGGGCCGTGCGATGGAGTCACGGATCGCGCTCGTCGACACGGTGGAGGAGGCGCCGGCCGCACTGGCCCGGATCGGGTCAAGCGCGAGTCAAGACTGAACGCTCATCCCCGTCTGTGTATTGACGCTGCGTCACGGGCGCTTGTAAACGTGAGGGGACCGTGAGGGTGCTGAGGCAGGAGCCATGCGCTCCCTCACCACACCCCCCATCATCTGCACTTGATCCCGTGAAGGACAACCGTGTCCGTAACCCCCCGTATATCCGCACGCGCCGCACGCTTCGCCGGTGTGGCGGCCGCCGCGACGGCGCTCACCCTCGGTGTCGCCGGTTCCGCGTCGGCGTGCAACATCAGCGAGTTCACCGCCGCCGCCACCTGCACCGGTGAGCAGGGCGTCATCACCGTCACCGACAAGGACCCCTCGGGCGCCAAGGCGACCGTGGAGCTCTACCTCAAGGCCGGCGGCTCGGAGAAGCTCATCGGCACGAAGGACGTGGAGGGCACCCGCGAGGGCGTCACCGTCACGTTCGAGGAGAACTGGCAGCCGAAGGCCACGTACCGCGTGCACGTGAAGGCCAACGGCGGCCAGGTCGACGACGACATCAAGCCGAACCTGACCGCGCCCGACAAGGGCTGCGCCACGACGACCGCGACCCCGTCGCCGTCGACCCCGGCGCCCAGCACCTCGGCCCCGTCCGAGTCGGCGAAGCCGACCCCGTCGGCCTCCGCGTCCACCTCCGCCGCGGCCCCGGCCCCGGCCCCGTCCAACTCGGCCTCCCCGGCGGGCGGTTCGGACCTCGCCGAGACGGGTGCGAGCTCCAACACCGGCCTGTTCGCCGGTATCGCCGTGGCCCTGGTCGCCGCGGGCGGCGGCGTGGTCTTCGCCCTGCGCAAGCGGGGCGCTGCCCAGCGCTAACCGGCTGTCTTGAGAACGGGTCGCACCGAGGGGTGCGGCCCGTTCTCGCGCAGCACCACGATCTCCGCCGCGTCGAAGGCGACACCGACCTCGGCGCCGGGCTCCGGCGCGTCACGCAGGGCGCACGCCGCCTCGATGCGGGGCGCGCCGTGCGGCTGCAACTGGAGCGCCACGTGCGTACCGCGGAACGTACGGGCGGCGACGGTGCAGGTCACCTGGGCGTCGGCGGCCTCGACGAGCCGTACGCCGGCCGGCCGTACGAGGATCTCGCCGGGCCCCTGCGCGGACCCGGCGGGCACCGGCACCTTGCCCCAGGGCGTGTCGGCCACGGCCCCGGTGACGGTCGCCGCCACGACGTTGTCGAAGCCGAGGAAGCGGGCCACGAACGCGTCCGCCGGATGCTGCCACACCTCAAGTGGCGTGCCGGACTGGGCGATCCGCCCGTCGCGCATGACGACGACCCGGTCGGCGAGCGCGAACGCCTCGCCCTGGTCGTGCGTGACGGCGAGGACGGTGGTCCCCAACTCCCCGAACAGTTCCCGCAGTTCTACGACGAGTCGCTCGCGCAGCGACCGGTCGAGCTGCCCGAGCGGCTCGTCCAGCATCAGCAGCCGGGGCCGCGGCGCGAGCGCCCTGGCGAGCGCGACGCGCTGCTGCTCACCGCCGGACAGCGCGGCGACGGCCCGCCGCTCGGCACCCGGCAGCCCGACGAGGGCGAGCAACTCCCGCACCCGGTGGCCCTGTTCGCTCTTGGGCACACCGTGCATCCGCAGCCCGAACGCGACGTTCCCGCCCACGTCCCGCTGCGGGAACAGCTGATGGTCCTGGAACATCAGGCCGACGCCCCGCTGGTGCGCGGGCACCCGCGCCTGGTCGCGCCCGTCGAGGAGCACCCGCCCGCCGTCGAGCCCCTGGAGCCCCGCGACGGCCCGCAGCAGCGTGGACTTGCCGCTGCCGCTGGGCCCGAGGACACACACGATCTCGTGCTCGGCGACCTCCAGGTCCACGTCGTCGAGCACGGGACGCCCACCGAACCGTACGGTCGCGTCGGCCAACTCCAGCAGCGCCATCAGAACTCCCCGGTCGCGGCCTTGGCGGGCCGCATACGTTCGAGCAGCAGCAGGGAGACGGCGCAGACGACCATCAGCACGGTCGAAAGGGCCATCGCCTGCCCGTAGTTGAGGTCACCGGCCCGCCCGAGCAGACGTGCCACGGCGACCGGCAGGGTCGGGTTGTCGGGCCGCGCGATGAACACGGTCGCCCCGAACTCACCCAGCGACACGGCGAACGCGAACCCCGCCGCGATCAGCAACGCCCGGCGCACCATGGGCAGATCGACCTCCCGCCAGGCCCGCAGCGGCGACGCGCCGAGCACGGCGGCGGCCTCCCGCAGCCGCCCGTCGACGGCCCTCAGCACGGGCAGCATCGTCCGTACGACGAAGGGCACCCCCACGAGCGCCTGCGCGAGCGGCACCAGGATCCAGGAGGCCCGCAGGTCCAGCGGCGGCTCGTCGAGCGTGATCAGGAACCCGAAGCCGACGGTCACCGCGGACACCCCGAGCGGCAGCATCAGGAGCGCGTCGAACCCGCGCACGAGCCGCCCCGCGCGCCGGGTGAGGGCAGCGGCGGCGAGCCCCCCGATGAGCAGCGCGATGGCGGTGGCGGCGAGCGCGTACTCCAGGGAGTTCCCGATCGCGTTGATCGGCGGTACGAGGAAGGTGCCGCCGTCGGCCGAGGTCAGCGCCCGGTAGTACGCGAACCCGTACCCGCCCGGCGCGTCGAGGGAGCGCTCCACGAGCACGCCGAGCGGCAGCACGATCAGCAGTGCGACGCTCACCAACACGCCGCACAGCAGCGCCCATTGACCGGCGCCGCGCGGCCGTCGGGCGGTGTGCGCGGCGTCGACGAGCCGCAGCGCGCTCTCCCGCCGCCGCACGGTCCACGCGTGCACGGCGAGAATCATCCCCACCGCCACGAACTGCACGATCGTCAGCACGGCGGCGGTCGACAGATCGAAGATCTGCGCGGTCTGTCGATAAATCTCGACTTCGAGGGTCGAGAACCCGGGCCCGCCCAGAATCTGCACGACGCCGAACGACGTGAACGTGAACAGGAACACCATGAGCGCGGCGGCGGCGACGGCCGGACCGAGCGCCGGCAGCGTCACCGTCCGCCAGGCCGCGAACCGGGAGGCGCCGAGCATCCGCGCGGCCTCCTCCTGCCGCGGATCGAGCTGCGCCCACAGCCCACCCACGGTCCGCACCACCACGGCGTAATTGAAGAAGACGTGTGCCAGGAGAATCGCCCACACCGTGGTGTCGAGCCGCACGCCCCACAGCTCGTCGAGCAGCCCGCCGTTGCCGAGCAGCGCGAGAAACGCGGTGCCGACGACCACGGTCGGCAGCACGAACGGCACCGTCACGACGGCCCGCAGCACCTGCTTGCCGGGGAACTCGAACCGGGCGAAGACATACGCCCCCGGCAGCGCGATCAGCAGCGTGAGAGCGGTGGACGCCACCGCCTGCCACACCGTGAACCACAGCACGTGCCGGATGTCCGACTGACCCAGGACGTCCAGGATCCGCCCGAACTCCCAGGCACCGTCGACGTGCAGCCCGCGCTCGACGATCGCGGCGACGGGGTAGGCGAAGAAGACCCCGAAGAACACGACGGGCACGACCATGAGCCCGAGCCGCGCCGCGTTCCCGGTCCTGGCCCTGGTCTTGGACGGGCGGGCGACTACTTCAGTACGAGCGACGTCCACGACTTCACCCAGTCGTCGCGGTTGTCCGCGATCTTGCGGGGGCTCATGGTCTCGGGGGCGTCGACCTTGACGGCGTACTTGGTGTAGTCGGCGGGCGCGGTGGCGTTCTTGGTCACCGGGTCGACGAACATGTTGAGCGGCATGTCCTCCTGGAACTCCTTGGAGATCAGGAAGTCCAGCAGCGCCTGGCCGCCCTCGGTGTTCTTCGCCCCGTCGAGCAGCCCCGCGAACTCGATCTGCCGGAAGCAGGTGCCGGTCGCGACGCCGACGGGCGACGTCTTCGGCTGCGGGTCGGAGTAGATGGCCTCGGCGGGCGGCGAGGAGGCGTACGACACGACGAGCGGCCGCTCACCGTCGGCCTTCTTGCCGCCGGCGCTGCCGCTGAACTCCTCGTTGTAGGCCTGGTCCCAGCCGTCGACGACCTTCACCCCGTTGGCCTTGAGCTTCTTCCAGTACGCCTGCCAGCCGTCGTCGCCGTACTGCGCGGCACTGCCGAGCAGGAAGCCGAGCCCGGGCGAGGACGTGGAGGCGTTCTCGGTGACGAGCAGGTTCTTGTACGCGGGCTCGGCGAGATCGGCGAAGGAGGAGGGGGGCGTCAGCTTGTGCTCGGCGAAGTACTTCTTGTCGTAGTTGACGCAGATGGACCCGGTGTCGATCGGGGTCACCCGGTGCTTCCCGGCATCGAGCTGATACTCGCTCCCCACCTCCCCGAGCCCCTTGGCCTTGTACGAGGTGAAGATCCCGTTGTCGAGCGCGCGCGACAGAAGCGTGTTGTCGACGCCGAAGAAGACGTCGCCCTGCGGGTTCCCCTTGGACAGGATGGCCTTGTTGACGGCTTCGCCGGCGTCGCCGTCCTTCAGCACCTTGACCTCGTACCCGGACTGCTTCTCGAAGTCCTTCAGGACGTTCTTCGAGACCGCCCACGAGTCGTGGCTGACGAGGGTGACGGTCTTGGAGCCGCCGGCCGCACTCTCCGAGTCGTCGGACGACCCGCACGCGGACAGCGCGACGAGCCCGAGCCCGACAGTCACGGCGACATAGACCGGACGCCGCCCCATGTTCTTGCTCATTGATTCATTCCTCCTGGAAGTGACCAGGAAGAGACGCGGCCCCGCCCGCGCACCCTCGCGAGGATCGCGACGGCTTGCGGGCAGGGCGCAACAGCTTGAGTGATGTCCGAACTTCCTACCCAGAATGACCTGGGCAAGGTTCAGAGGGTCTGCGGTCGCTACCGCACTCTCAGCGCTGTGGCGCTCCCCTGTCGGAATATGCAGATGTGATGACGGTGGCCAGGCTACCTCTCGGTGGCCGCCAGCTGTCCACAGGCCCCGTCGATCTCCTGACCGCGGGTGTCCCGGACGGTCACCGGCACGCCGTGCGCGGCGATGGCCTCGACGAACGCCTTCTCGTCCTCGGGCCGCGACGCGGTCCACTTCGAGCCGGGCGTCGGATTCAGCGGAATCAGGTTCACATGCACGGGCTTGCCGCGCAGCAACCGCCCGAGCCGGTCCCCACGCCACGCCTGATCGTTGATGTCCCTGATCAGCGCGTACTCGATCGAGAGCCGGCGGCCCGACTTCGCGGCGTACTCCCACCCCGCGTCGAGCACCTCCCGCACCTTCCACCGCGTATTGACGGGTACGAGGGTGTCGCGCAGCTCGTCATCGGGGGCGTGCAGCGAGATGGCGAGGCGGCACTTGAACCCCTCGTCGGAGAACCGGTTGATGGCCGGGACGAGCCCGACCGTCGACACGGTGATGCCGCGCTGGCTCAGGCCAAGACCGTCCGGCTCGGGATCGGTCAGCGCGCGAATCGCCCCGACCACCCGCTTGTAGTTGGCGAGCGGCTCCCCCATCCCCATGAAGACGATGTTGGACAGCCGCGCGGGCCCACCGGGAATCTCCCCGTCCCGCAGCGCCCGCATCCCGTCGACGATCTGGTGCACGATCTCACCGGTCGACAGGTTCCGGTCGAGCCCGGCCTGGCCGGTGGCACAGAACGGACAGTTCATCCCGCACCCGGCCTGCGACGAGATACACATCGTCACCCGGTCCGGGTACCGCATGAGCACGGACTCGACGAGCGTCCCGTCGAACAGCCGCCACAGCGTCTTGCGGGTGGTGTCCTGGTCGGTCGACAGATGCCGCACGACGGTCATCAGCTCCGGCAGCAACGCCTCCCGCAGCTTCTCGCGCGACCCGGCGGGGATGTCGGTCCACTCCGCGGGGTCGTGCGCGTACCGCGCGAAGTAGTGCTGCGAGAGCTGCTTGGCGCGAAACGGCTTCTCACCGATCGCGGCAACGGCTTCCTTCCGCTCCGCAGGCGAAAGATCAGCAAGGTGCCGCGGCGGCTTCTTGGCTCCGCGGGGGGCGACGAAAGTGAGTTCTCCGGGCTTAGGCATGGCTCATCCAGTGTCGCAGATGAATGGGGGTGACCCGGAAACCCGAGAGTTCCGACCGCCCCACGGCCCGACCGCCCCGCGACTCGACCGGCCGGCTCGCGCCGCCCCGCGGGAGGCTGCGTCAGCTCTGCGCGGCGTCGTCGGCCGCCTGCGCGGTGCCCTCGGCCGTGCCGGTCTTCTCGCGCATCTTGCGCACCAGCTCCGCCTTCGCGTCGGCGGCGAGCCGGCGGTCTAGGTTGCGGTGCGGACCGTGGTTCTGCCGCTCGGCGCGGGACTGCTTCTTGCGCTGGCCCCCGCCCTGGCCCACGGGGTTGTTGATGTTCTTGCTGTCGGTCACGGGTTCTCCCGGCGGTGAGGTGAAGTGAAGTGAGGTGCGGTGATCTGCGGATTCATCGGTGGGGGACGGGCGGCTACATCGGAAAGACGTCGGCGGGGCCCGTCACGCGCTCACTCGTACATCGGCGTCGGGAAGAACATGACAAGGACGTTACCCCGTCGCGTCGCCCCCGCGCGCCGGCCTTTTCGGTTGCCCGACGCAGCGAGCCCCCGCCACGAAGGGCGAGGGCTCGTACGACACCGTGTGCGGGTCACACCGCCTCAGCTGGACCCCACGAACAGCACCAGCAACAACCACACCACCGGCGCGGTCGGCAGCAGCGAGTCGAGGCGGTCCATGATGCCGCCGTGGCCCGGCAGCAGCGTGCCCATGTCCTTGATGCCGAGGTCCCGCTTGATCATGGACTCGCCGAGGTCGCCGAGGGTCGCGCTCGCGGCGACGCAGGCGCCGATGATCAGGCCCTGCCACCAGGTCCCGTCATCGATCAGGAACTGCATGCACAGCACGCCCGCCACCATCGCGAACGACACCGCGCCGAACAGCCCCTCGCGGGTCTTGCCGGGGCTGATGCGCGGCGCGAGCTTGTGCTTGCCGAAGCGCCAGCCGATCGCGTACGCCCCGGTGTCGCTGACCACGGTCAGGATCAGGAACGTCAGAACGCGCCACGCCCCGTCGTCCGCCGTGAGCATGAGCGCCACGAACGTCGCGAGGAACGGGACGTAGAAGGCCGCGAAGACACCGGCCGTGACGTCCTTGAGGTAACCCTCGGGCGGCTCCGTCATGCGCCACACCAGGACGGCGAGCGCGGTCAGCGCCATCGCCACCCAGGCACCCTCGGCGCCCCGGACGTATCCGGCGACGACCATCGCGGCGCCACCCACGGCCAGCGGCACGAGCGGCGCCTTGATGCCCTTGCGCTCCTCGAGCCGCGAGGTCAGCTCCCAGAGCCCCACGACGACGGCGACCGCTATGACGCCGATGAACACGGCCTTGACGATGAAGAGCGACGCGATGATCACCGCGCCGAGCCCGACACCGACCCCTATGGCCGCCCCGAGGTCCCGGCCCGCGCTCTTCTTCTGCTTCGGAGCCGGCTCCGCCTGAGGCTGCGGCGTCGGCTGCGGTGCTGCGGTGGGCATGGGCTCCTGCGGAGTCTGCGGCGCCCGAGCGGGCGTCTCGTCGCGGAACAGGGGGCCGCTCAGCCGAGCAGCCCCCCGGTCGCCATCCTGGTCGTCGTCACCGCCACCGGCGGGCACGTCGGGCATATCGGGCACGATGGGCATGGGCCGAGTCTCCTCAACCGCGTGCCGTTCGTACGCGGGACCCGCCGGGGCGCGCCCCTGGTCGTACGAGGGCCCCTGCCCGTAGGCAGGTCCCTGACCGTACGAAGGTGCCTGACCGTAGCCCGGACCCTGCCCGTAGGCCGGGTCCTGAGCCTGCGCGGGCCCCTGACCGTATGCGGGCCCTTGGTCGGCGGGCCCCCAGTGTCCGGGCCCGGCCGGCGCCCCCCAGGAAGAGTCGTTCACGGATTCCTCGAACCTCGATCTTCCGCGCTCGCTCAGACTTCGAGCAGCTCGGCTTCCTTGTGCTTGAGCAGCTCGTCCACCTGGGTCACGTACTTGGAGGTGGTGTCGTCCAGTTCCTTCTCGCCGCGACGGCCCTCGTCCTCGCCGATGTCGCCGTCCTTGATCGCCTTGTCGATGGCTTCCTTGGCCTTGCGGCGGACGGAGCGGATGGAGACCTTGCTGTCCTCCGCCTTGGACTTGGCGACCTTGATGTATTCGCGGCGGCGCTCCTCGGTCAGCTCGGGGAACGTCACACGAATGATGTTGCCGTCGTTGCTCGGGTTGACGCCGAGGTCGGAGTCGCGGATCGCCTGCTCGATGTTGCGCAGCGCGCTCTTGTCGAACGGGGTCACCACGGCCATCCGCGGCTCGGGCACCGAGAACGAGGCCAGCTGGTTGATCGGCGTCAGCGCGCCGTAGTAGTCGGCCACGATCTTGTTGAACATCGCCGGGTGCGCACGACCGGTGCGGATCGCGGCGAAGTCCTCCTTGGCGACCACGACGGCCTTCTCCATCTTTTCCTCGGCCTCGAGGAGGGTCTCTTCGATCACCACTTGCTCCTGCTGTCTTGAGTGAGGCCCGGCGTGCACGGGGGCGGCCGGCTGCGTCGCGTGTCTTGCCTGCACGGTGTCCGACCGGCAGGACATTGTCCATCCCTCGCGGGGTGTTACGGACGGGAGGGTCAGGCGCGGGTGCCCTGCTCGCCCACGAGCGTCCCGATCTTCTCACCCTTGACGGCGCGCGCGATATTGCCCGTCGTGAGGAGCTCGAAGACAAGGATCGGAAGGCTGTTGTCGCGGCACAGGGTGATCGCGGTCATGTCGGCGACCTTCAGATCGCGCGTGATGACCTCGCCGTAGCTGAGCGCGTCGAACTTCACGGCCTCGGGGTTGGTCTTCGGGTCCGAGTCGTAGACGCCGTCGACACCGTTCTTGCCCATGAGCAGCGCCTCGGCGTCGATCTCCAGGGCGCGCTGCGCGGCGGTCGTGTCGGTGGAGAAGTAGGGCATGCCCATACCGGCGCCGAAGATGACGACGCGGCCCTTCTCCAGGTGGCGCACGGCGCGCAGCGGGATGTAGGGCTCGGCGACCTGGCCCATCGTGATGGCGGTCTGGACGCGGCTGTCGATGCCCTCCTTCTCCAGGAAGTCCTGGAGGGCGAGGCAGTTCATCACGGTGCCGAGCATGCCCATGTAGTCGGAGCGGGCCCGGTCCATGCCGCGCTGCTGGAGCTCGGCGCCGCGGAAGAAGTTGCCGCCGCCGATGACGACGGCGATCTGGGCCCCGTCGCGGACGACGGCCGCGATCTCACGGGCGATGGCGTGCACCACGTCGGGGTCGACTCCGAGACCCCCGCCCCCGGCGAAGGCCTCGCCGGAGAGCTTCAGCATGAAGCGTCCCGCGCCTTTGCCGTCGTCGCTGTTGTCGCTCTTGTCGGCCTGGGTGCTGGTCATGGAATCTCCTCGTGGTGCACATACGAAGAAGGCCACTGCCGGTGGGGTGTTTCGCATCCCATGCGCGGCAATGGCCTCCTCGTCACATCTGCGGTCGTCCGGCACGTACCCGGACGACTGCTGTCGACCCTAGCGGGGTCTCGCGTCGGGCGCGGTACGGACTCAGATGCCGACCTTGATGCGCGCGAAGCGCTTCAGGGTGACACCGGCCTCCTGGAGGACCTTCTCGACGGACTTCTTGTTGTCGAGGGCGTACGGCTGGCCGAGCAGCGTGGCCTCCTTGAAGAAGCCGTTGACGCGACCCTCGACGATCTTCGGGAGGGCAGCCTCGGGCTTGCCTTCGGCGCGCGTGGTCTCCTCGGCGACGCGACGCTCCGACTCGACGACCTCGGCCGGGACGTCCTCACGGGAGAGGTACTTCGGCGCGAAGGCGGCGATGTGCTGCGCGACACCCTTGGCGAGGTCGGCGTCGGCCTTGTCCAGCTCGACCAGAACACCGATCTGCGGGGGCAGGTCGGGCATGGTGCGGTGCATGTACGCGTAGACGAAGCCGTCGGCGAACTGCGCGAAGCGGTCCAGGACGATCTTCTCGCCGAGGTTGGCGTTGGCCTCGTCGACGAACGCCTGGACGGTCTTACCGGCCTCGATCTCGGAGGCGAGCAGCGTCTCGATGTCGGCGGGGCTCGTCTTGGCGACGTGCGCGGCCAGCTCGTTGGCGACGGCCTGGAACTTCTCACCCTTGGCGACGAAGTCCGTCTCGCACTTCAGCTCGACGAGGACACCGGAGGTGTTGTCGTCGGCGATGAGGGAGACGACGGCGCCGTTCTCGGCGGAGCGGCCCTCGCGCTTGGCGACGCCCTTCTGGCCCTTGATGCGCAGGGCCTCGACGGCCTTGTCGACGTTGCCGTCGGCCTCGTCGAGCGCCTTCTTGCAGTCCATCATGCCGGCGCCCGTGAGCTCACGGAGCTTCTTGACGTCAGCGGCGGTGTAGTTCGCCATGATCCTGGTTTTCTCTCTACGAAGTCTGGAGTCTGACTCGAGGTCTGAAGAAGAGGTTCACAGGTGACGGCGGGGACCGGACATGGCCCCCGCCGTCACCTCATGAACCTCGTACCCGTGAGGGTCAGGCCTGCTCGGCGTCGGCGGCCGGGGCCTCGGCGGCGGGCGCCTCGGCGGCAGGGGCCTCAGCGGCGGGCGCCTCAGCAGCGGCCTCGGCGGCCGGAGCCTCGGCGGTCTCGTCGGCCTTCTTCTCGCCCTCGAGCAGGTCGCGCTCCCACTCGGCGAGCGGCTCGCCGGCGGCCTTCTCGCCCGGCTTCTGGTCGCCCGTGGCGACACCGGAGCGGGCGATGAGGCCCTCGGCGACGGCGTCGGCGATCACGCGGGTGAGCAGGGTGACGGAGCGGATCGCGTCGTCGTTGCCCGGGATCTTGTAGTCGACCTCGTCGGGGTCACAGTTCGTGTCGAGGATCGCGACGACCGGGATGTTGAGCTTCCGGGCCTCGCCGACAGCGATGTGCTCCTTCTTGGTGTCCACGATCCAGACGGCGCTGGGAACCTTGGACATCTCGCGGATACCACCGAGGGTCTTCTCCAGCTTGGCCTTCTCGCGCGAGAGCACGAGAAGCTCCTTCTTGGTGAGACCCGACGCGGCGACGTCCTCGAAGTCGATCTGCTCGAGCTCCTTGAGGCGCTGCAGACGCTTGTAGACGGTCGAGAAGTTGGTGAGCATGCCGCCCAGCCAGCGCTGGTTCACGTAGGGCATGCCGACGCGGGTCGCCTGCTCGGCGATCGCCTCCTGCGCCTGCTTCTTCGTACCGACGAACATGACCGTGCCGCCGTGGGCGACGGTCTCCTTGACGAACTCGTAGGCGCGGTCGATGTACGACAGCGACTGGAGCAGGTCGATGATGTAGATGCCGTTGCGCTCCGTGAAGATGAAGCGCTTCATCTTCGGGTTCCAACGACGGGTCTGGTGACCGAAGTGGACGCCGCTCTCCAGCAGCTCCCGCATCGTGACGACGGCCATGGCCGTACTCCTCTGGTGTTCTCGGTTGTTTCCTGACGCCCCGATGCGCGCCTGCCGCGTACGTCGCTTTCGCTGGTACGGGGACCGATGGGCGCTGCACCCGCTGGACTCGCGTCCAGGTGTCGGGGCGTGCGAAGTCGATCCGGTGGCCCGGATCGCCACATGAAGTGTACGGGACCCTGGAGGTACCGGGTGACGCCGCTGTCCACAACCGCCCGGTAGTCCACGTTTCCCGGCCATGATCCCCGGAATTCGCCCCGCTCCGGAATCATCCGAGGCATGAGAAAACTACTCTGCGTGACGCTGACGCTTCTCTTCTACGTCACTGCCGTTCGTCCCGCGTCCGCCGGCGACGCCCGCCTGTGGCCGACCGGCGAGCACCCCACGGTGGTCCGACCCTGGGCCCCTCCGGCCACGCCCTACGGCCCAGGCCACCGCGGCGTCGACCTCGCGGCCCCGATCGGCGCCCCGGTCCGCACCGTGGCCGACGGCCGCGTCTCGTTCGCGGGGCAGGTAGCGGGCAGAGGCGTGGTGTCCGTGGAGCTCTCCGGCACCGGGGACCCACCTCTTCGCACGACCTACGAACCGGTGACGGCGACGGTGGCCGTGGGCGACGAGGTCAGCGCCGGCGCTCTCCTGGGCACCCTCGAACTCCCGACGGGCCACTGCCCGCCGACAGCCCCGTCCTGCCTGCACTGGGGCCTCCGCCGAGCGGACACGTACCTGGACCCCTTGTCCCTGCTGGACCCGTCACTGGTGCGCAGGCCCCCGGCAAGACTGCTCCCTGTCTGGTAGCAGCCCGGCCGCAACGTCAGCCCCGAACGCCCCGCAGCGCCATCCCCACAGCCGCGTCCACGATCACGCCCGGCTCCTCGGCGGCCCCGAGCTCGATCCGGCGCACCGCCGCGTCGACCACACCCTGCAACAACATCGCCGCGAGCCGGGGCTGCTCATGCCCCATCTCCCCCAGCGCCTCCACGATCATCGCGACGAGCCCACCGTGCGCGGCCCGGATCTTCTCCCGCGCCCCGGCATCCAGCTCACTGGCGGAGATGGCGACGACAGCCCGGTGCCGCCGGTCCCCGACCAGCGCCAGCTGCTCGCGCACATACGCCTCGACCTTGCCCTCGGGCGTCGCGGCCCGGGCCATCCCGGCCTCGACCTCCGCGGCCCACACCGGGAAGTCGACCGCGCACAGCTCCTCGACCACGGCCGCCCGGGACTTGAAGTACTCGTACACGGACGACCGCGCCAGCCCCGTCCGCTCCGCCAGCGCGGGGAAGGTCAGCGCCTCCGTCCCGCCCTCGGACAGCAGGGAACGCGCCGCGTCCAGAAGGGCGCCGCGCTGCATCGACCGGTGCTCGGCCACAGAGGCCGCTCGAATCCTTGGCACGTCTCCACTTTACGGACGCGCCGCTCATGGCGGGAGCCGCACCGTCCGCCCGGCCCGGCAGGGACGATTCCTCACCACCGGGAAGCAGCCACTCCTCACCGTCCGAAACTGGCCAGCTTCGCCCGCAGCTG
Source organism: Streptomyces sp. NPDC052225 (assembly GCF_040679615.1). Taxonomy (NCBI): domain Bacteria; kingdom Bacillati; phylum Actinomycetota; class Actinomycetes; order Kitasatosporales; family Streptomycetaceae; genus Streptomyces; species Streptomyces sp. NPDC052225. The sequence continues at coordinate 52,338 of NZ_JBFAVD010000019.1, forward strand.
CAGCACCGACTTCGTGTGGATCTGACTGACCCGGCTCTCGGTCACCCCGAGCACGTTCCCGATCTCGGCGAGCGTGAGGCCCTCGTAGTAGTAGAGGGTGACCACGGTCTTCTCCCGGTCCGGCAACGTGTTGATCGCCCGCGCCAGGAACCGCCGCAGCTCACGGTCCTCGGCGACCTCCACCGGGTTGTCCGCGGCGTGGTCCTCGAGCGTGTCCATCAGGCTCGGCCGGTCGCCGCCCTCACCGCCGACGTGCAGCAGCTCCTCCAGCGCCACCACGTTCGCCAGCGACAACTGGCTGAAAACGGCGTGCAGTTCCTCCAGCGCCACCCCCATCTCGGCGGCCACCTCGCTCTCCGACGGGGTGCGCCGCAGTTTGGCCTCCAGGGTGGCGTAGGCGCGCTCGACGTTGCGCGCCTTCTGCCGGACGGACCGCGGGATCCAGTCCAGGGCCCGCAGTTCGTCGATCATCGCGCCCCGGATCCGGGTGATCGCGTACGTCTCGAACTTGATCTCGCGCCCGATGTCGAACTTCTCGATGGCGTCGATCAGGCCGAAGACCCCGGACGAGACGAAGTCCGCCTGCTCGACGTTGGGCGGCAGCCCCACACTGACCCGCCCCGCGACGTACTTCACCAGCGGCGAGTAGTGCAGGATCAGCTGCTCGCGCAGTCGCTCGTCGCCCGTCGCCTTGTACGACCTCCACAGCTCCTCGAGGGAGGAGGGAGCCGGAGGCCGCACGCTGGAGCCGCGGGCGGCGGGGGGTACCGGCGCCCGGTCGGACCCGGAGGTGTGCTGTGGCATGCGCCGCCTTGTGCCGTTCTGCTGCGTACCGAGGGACTGAGGAAGAGGAGTGATCGCTTTACTGGTGAAAATGCCGTGTTGCCTGTCTGGTGATGACTGCTGCCGAGCTGCCTGCCTGATTCCGGATTTGAGGGGACGAACCCGAATCCTGGTGAGCGTAGCGTGACTGGAGTGTCGCAGTGTGCGAAGGGGAGGGGATCGTGTGCGCGCAGATACGTTCCGTTGAGCGACTTGCGCCGACGCCTCCCTCTCCGTAGGTGACCGTGCGAGGCGCCAACTGCCGGAATTGCCAAGGTCATCGGGGGTCATTCGGACGGCGGAACACTCTGCGTCAGGGAACTCCCCCTTCCGGAAAGACCGAACGGATCTCCTGGCGTGTCAACTGCCAGCCGTCGCCGTGTCGTTCGACGAACCCCAACGAGCGCAGTTCGTACAACCTCCCGATCGTCTCGTCCTCGGTCGCCCCGGCCCCCCGCGCCAGCTCCGCGACCGTCCGTGTCCCGCGCGCCGGCAGCGCCGCGAGCACCCGCGCCGCCGCCGGTGCCAGCAGATCGCGGGAGAGCACGGGCCCGCGCCGCTCCGGCGCCAGCTCCCCCATCTCCCCGACCAGCTCCACGACTTCCGCCGCGTCCGTCACCAGCACAGCCTCCTTGCGCAGCAGTTCATGCACACCCGCGGAGACGCTGCTGGTCACCGGGCCCGGAACGCCCATCGCATGTCTCCCGAGCCGTTGCGCCCAGCGGGCCGTGCCCAGGGCTCCGCTGCGGTACGCCGCCTCGACCACGACGGTGCCGCGGGTGAGGGCGGCGATCACCCGGTTCCGCAGGATGAAGCGGCTGGGCGTCGGATGGTCACCGGGCGGCAACTCGCCCACCACCAGGCCCTGTTCCGCGACCCGGTCGATCAACTGGGCGTGCCCGCGCGGATAGGCACGGTCGACCCCGCAGGCGAGGACCGCCACCGTGGCACCGGTCGCCCCGAGCGCCCCGCGGTGGGCCGCCGCGTCGACCCCGTACGCCCCGCCCGAGACGACGACCCACCCCCGCTCGGCGAGCCCGGCGCCGAGGCTCGCGCCCATCCGCACCCCGTAGTCGGTGCAGGCCCGGGCGCCGACCACCGCCACGGACCGCAGGGCCCACATCCGCAGATTCGGTCCGCCCCGCACCCACAGGCCGAGGGGCTTCGCGTCCCCCAGGTCGTCCAACTGCCCCGGCCACTCGGCGTCCCCCGGGCACACGAACCGCACCCCGCACTCCTCGGCCCGCGCCAAGTCCCGCTCGGGCGGCGGCGCTTCACGGGCCCGCCCCACGAGCCCCGCCCAGCGCTCGGCCCGCACCCCGGGCAGCGGCTCCTCGTCCCCGTCGGCGGCGGCGTCGATCCGCCGCACCGTCTCCACCGCCCCGAACTCCCTCAGCCACCGCCCGGCCGGCTCCCACCCCGGCTCGACGATCCGCGTCAGCCGTGCCCGCGCGAGACGCAGCTGCTCGGGGATCGCGCCGGCGCCCGTCACCCCGCCGCCCCGATCGTCATCGGCACCCCGCGCGAGATCCCGGTCCTCAGCTGCAGCGCGAGGGCCACGTCCTGGGCGAAGGGCCGCTCGTGCCCGGCGAGGTCCGCCACGGTCCAGGCCACCCGCAGCACCCGGTCGAGTCCGCGCGCCGTCAAGAAGCCGCGCTCCAGGTCCAGTTCGGCCTCGTCCAGGGCGCCGGGCGCGGTGGGCCAGCGGGTGCGCAGGGCATGGCCCGGCACCTCGCTGTTGGTCCGCCAGGGCGTGTCCACGAGCCGCGCGACGGCCCGCTCCCTGGCCTCGCGCACCCGGTCCGCGACGACCTGGGTGCTCTCGCCCCGCGGTCCGTACCCGGCCAGTTCGTTGCGCGTGACGGCGTCCACCTCGACCCGCAGGTCGACCCGGTCGAGCAGCGGCCCGGAGAGCCGTGCCTGATAGCGCCGGACGGTAGCCGGCGGGCAGTCGCACTCGCCGCCCAGCGCCCGGTACTGCCCACAGGGGCAGGGGTTCGCGGCCAAGGCCATCAGGAACCGTGCGGGCAGCCGCACCACCCCGGCGCTGCGGGCGATCACCACGTGCCCCGATTCGAGCGGCTGTCGCAGGGCGTCGAGCGCCCGCGAGCTGAACTCCGGCGCCTCGTCCAGGAACAGCACCCCGCGGTGCGACAGCGAGACCGCCCCCGGCCGCGCCACCCCAGGACCTCCTCCGACGAGGGACTGCATGGTCGCCGAGTGGTGCGGTGCGCAGTACGGCGCGGTGTCGATCATGGACTTGCCCGGCGGCAGCATCCCGGCCACCGAGTGGATCGCCGTGACCTCCAGGGACTCCTCGCGGGTGAGCGGCGGCAGGATGGCCGGCAGCCGCTCGGCGAGCATCGTCTTGCCCGCGCCCGGCGGCCCCGACAGCATCACGTGGTGCCCGCCCGCGGCTGCGACCTCGATCGCGGTGCGGGCCGACAACTGCCCGACGACATCGGCGAGATCGAGCCCGTGCCCCTCGTTCAGCGGACCGCCCAGACCGGTGCCCGCCCCGCTGCCCGGCATGCTGAGCCCGGCGAGCATCGGATCGGGGCGGCCCCGCTCCGTCGGCTCCTCCTCCGGCACGGGCTCGTCCGTGAGCACGGCGATGAGCTGGCGCAGACTGCGCACTCCGAGGACGGAGATCCCCGGCACCAGGGCCGCCTCGCCCGCCGTGCTCTCGGGAACCACGACCTGTTCGTAGCCCGCGTCGGCGGCGGCGAGGACGGCCGGCAGCACGCCCCGGACGGGTCGCACCCGCCCGTCGAGCCCCAGCTCCCCGATCATCACGATGTCGGCGAGGATCCGGGGATCGATCCGCTCGGCGGCGCCAAGAACTGCGCACGCGACAGCGAGATCGAATCCCGAACCGCCCTTGGGCACGGACGCCGGGCTGAGCCCCACCGTGAGCTTCTTCTGCGGCCAGTCCGCCCCGGAGTTGACCACGGCGGCCCTCACTCGATCCCGGCTCTCGACCAGGCTCTTGTCGGGCAGCCCCACGAGCGTGAACGCCGCGATGCCCGGCTCCAGATCCGCCTGTACCTCGACGACGACGCCCTCGACACCCACCAGGGCCACGGAACACGTACGCGCGAACCCCATCAGGACACCCCCCGCACGTGCTCGACGCGGGGCGCTCCGCGCTCCGGGAGCACCACGCCCACCAGGTCGATGCGGACGCCGCCCGGTGGCGCTCCCCCGTGTTCCTGCACCCAGCGCTCGGCGAGATCCCGCAGCCTTCGCGCCTTGACCGGGGTGATCGCGGCCATCGGATGCTCGAAGGCCCCGCCGGATCCGCTCTGCCCTCTGCGCGTCTTGACCTCGCAGACGACGATCGCGTCGCCGTCCCGCGCCACGATGTCGATCTCACCGCGTCGGCCCGCGCGCCAGTTCCTCGCGAGCACCGTCATCCCGGCGTCGGCCAGCCGCCTCGCGGCCAGGTCCTCGCCGTACTTCCCCATCGCGCCCCGTGCGTTCACGTCGGCACCACCTCCGACACCCACGCTGAGGCAAGGGCGAAGAAGAAGTGGATCTTGGTGAACTACCTACGGGTTGTGGAAAACTCCGCCAGCCCCACGTGGGCCGGCGCCACGGCTCAACTGCCGGGAAGCTCCAGATCGCTCTTGTTGAGCTCCTCGATGTTCACGTCCTTGAACGTGAGCACCCGCACCTGCTTCACGAAACGAGCGGGCCGGTACATGTCCCAGACCCAGGCGTCCGCCATCGACACCTCGAAGAACACCTCACCCTGGACCGAGTGCACCTGCATCTCGTAGTCATTGGTGAGGTAGAAACGACGCTCGGTCTCGATCACATATTTGAACAGCCCGACGACGTCGCGGTACTCCCGGTAGAGCTTCAGCTCCATCTCGGTCTCGTACTTCTCGAGGTCCTCGGCGCTCATGGCATGTTCCCCTTCAGCCGTGCGTCCCCCTATTGTGCGCCAGCCTCTGGGGCCTCTAGACGATTTCCGTGTCGAGATCCAGCGGCCGGCTCGGGGGACCCTCGACGAGCAGCCGGTTCAGCAGCTCGGCGAGTCTGGTCGGATACACCGTCTCATGCGCTTCGGCCAGTTCCGCGTACGTCCACCAACGTGCTCCGGCGACGCTGCGTCGTTCCAGGTCGGTCAGGCCCTCTTCGTTGATCACCGCGTGCGCCGCCGGCGATGCCGTACGGGCCAGGAAGTACCACTCGTCCTGGTCCCAGCGTCGGCCGTCGAACGGGAACGAGCAGATCCGCCGCCACAGCACGGGACCCAGCTCGGCGTCCGTGATGCCGGTCTCCTCGGCGAGTTCCCGCAGCGCCGCCTGCTCACGCGTCTCGTCGCCCTCCAGGCCGCCGCCGGGCGTGAACCACCAGTCGTCCGCACTGTCGCCGGGTTGGTGCCCGTGCAGCAGCAGGAGGCGGTCCTGCGGGTCGAGCAGGACGACCCGGGCCACCTTGCGCAGTTCGCTGCCGAGCTCAGGCACGCACCGGCTCCGGCGCCCGGGTCCGCGAACGCCGCGCCCGCTTCGCGATCGGCCCGTACGCCGCCCCGCCGAGCACGAGCACCGCGCCGACGACGACCGCGGTCACGATCAGCTTGAGCGGCCCCGGCCGCGAGATCCCGCCGGGCAGTTCCTCGAACCCGGTGGGCTTCGCCAGCATGCCGTTCATGGGCCAGGCCACGGCGTCCACCCGGGCCTGTACGGCTCCGCGCTCCACCGAGCCGTGCTCGCCGTCGCCGAGGTGGACGCTGGAGTCCAAAGAGCCGCTGCGCTCGTCACCGAGCAGGAAGAGCCGGCCCTCGGGGACGGTCGTGGACTTGATGCCGGTCAGGGAGGCGTTCTTGCCGGCCGGCAGATACGGTTCGTCGATCTTCTTGCCGTTGACGGTCAGCTTGCCGTCCGTGCAGCAGGCGATGGTGTCCCCGCCGACGCCGACGACCCGCTTGACCATGGGCAGCTCGCCCCAGCTCGCCTCCTGGAAGACGACGACGTCGCCGCGCTTGACCTCACTGCCGTCGATCCGCTGCGCGAGCACCCGGTCACCCGCGCCGATCGTCGGCGTCATGGAGTCGGTCGGCACCGTGTACGGCTGGTACACGAAGGCGCCCCACACGAACCCGCCGAGGAACAGCACACAGCCGAGGGCCACGGCTATGCCCGACAGCGCGCTGCCGACCTTGCCGCGGCCCTCGGCCGTACGACGTGTCCTGCTCATCCCAGTTGCTCCCCCGCGTCGGAGAAATCGACCTCGTGGCCCGGCCCCGAAACGGCTCGGGCCACCGAAGATCGGCGATCTGGGACGGCACCCTACCCGGCGGTACCGGTCGCAGAAACCCCGGTGTTTCCCTCGGTAAGGCTCTTGTTGATCTTGCGCCTGCGCCACAGCACCAGCGGCACGGCGCCGGCCAGACCGAGGGCACCCGGCGCGGCACTCGCCGCCGCGTTGATCCCGGACTGGTCGAAGGTGTCCGGCACCGGCAGCGTCGACCAGTGCGTGGGCGGCCAGGCGACGACGATGGCGCGGCCCACGACGTTGTCGACCGGGACGAAGCCCTTGTTCACGTCGTTCTGGTGGTAGCGGGAGTCCATCGAGTCCTGGCGGTGATCGCCCATGACCCAAACTTTGCCCTCAGGAACCTTCACCTTGAAGGTCCCGCCCATGTTGTCGGCGCTGCACGGGGTGTTGTCCGGGTAGACGTACGGCTCGTTGAGCGCCTTGCCGTTCACCTTGAGCGGGCCCGTGCCCTTGCACTCGACGGTGTCGCCGGCGACCCCGATGACGCGCTTGATGAGGTCCTTCTCGTCGGCGGACGGCATCAGGCCGACCCAGCTGAGCACCTTCTGCACGGGGTTCGGATCGGCGGTGGGTTCGCCCTCCAGCCAGCCGTCCGGGTCGTGGAAGACGATGACCTCGCCGCGCTCGGGCTCGGAGCCGAACCACGGCGTGAGCTTGTCGACGAGTACGCGGTCGCCGATCTGCAGCGTGTTCTCCATCGAGGCCGACGGGATCGAGAACGCCTGGACCAGGAAAGTCTTGATCACCAGGGCCAGGACCAGCGCGATGACGATGAGGAGCGGCAGCTCCTTCCAGAAGGAGCGGGGCTTCTTCTGCTTGGTCCCGGATTCGCCGTCACCGGACTCCGAGGCGCCCGCGGAGGATGCGTCCACCCCGTCACCGTTCTCGACGACCGGGTCCGTCGCGGCCGGACTCGCCGCGTCGTCGGATCGCCCGGGCTGCTCCTCGGGCCCATGCCCTGACCGTGCGCCGACCGCCACGTCCCCCACATCCACTCCTCACTCCGTGCCGCTGCCTGATCCCTACGCGATGCAGGCCCACCACTCCCATAACGAGCGGGAGTTCCGCAGGGCTCGGGAGGGGGATCAATCCGTCCGAATTCGATGAGTTCGCATTCGAGGCGGCACTGTTCGCGGTGGCCACCCTATGCGACATGCCGGAGGCCGCGGTCGATCCGGCGCCGTGCGCGTCGGCCACGGCGGAGAACGTGTCCGGCTCACCGAGCGTGGTCCAGTGGCCGACCGGCCACACGATGGCGCGCGCCCGTCCCACGACCGAGTCCTCGGAGACGGTCCCGCTGAACCCCTCGGTGAGGTGGTAGCGCGAGTCCGCCGAGTTGGCGCGGTGGTCGCCCATCACGAAGAGACGGCCCTCGGGCACCTTCACCGAGAAGTCGAACTTGGAGGGGGCGTTGCCGGGGTGGATGTACGCGGTCTCGTTCAGCGGCGTCCCGTTGACGGTGACGCGGCCCTGCTTGTCGCAGCACTTCACGGTGTCGCCGCCCACGCCGACGACCCGCTTGATCAGGTCGCGCTCGTCGTCGGACGGCAGCAGCCCGATCCAGGTCAGGCCTTCCTTGATCTGCTTGACGCCGACGGGGTCGTCCTTCGTCTGCCCGGTCTCCTGCTCCAGCCACTTGCCGGGGTCCTTGAAGACGACGACGTCACCGCGCTGCACCTTGGCACCGAACCAGGGGGTGAGCTTGTCGACCACGACCCGGTCGCCGATCTTGATCGTCTGCTCCATGGAGCCCGACGGGATCACGAAGGCCTGCAACAGGAACGTCTTCAGGACGAGGGCGATCAGCAGAGCCACGCCTATGAGGAGAGGTATCTCCTTGATCGCGGAGCGCCTTCTGCGCCGCTTCACCTTCCGCGCGAGTTTGCGGCGCTCCGCGCGGCCGGGCAGGGCGGGCCCGCTGGTGGGCCGGCTCCCGGTGGGCAGCCGGGTGTCGCCCCGGTGACCGGCCCGCTTCCCGCGGCTACCCATGGGCACCGCCGTGCGCGGACACGCGCGCGTAGACGTCTTCGCGTGACAAGGAGTGCCAGTGTCCGGTCGGCCACGCGATCCACTCGGCCTTGCCGATCACATGGCCGACGGGGACGAACCCGCCGCCCGGGGCACCCAGGTAGTCGCGGGAGTCGCGGGAGTCACTGCGGTGGTCGCCGAGCAGAAAGAGGGTGCCTTCGGGAACCTCGATGTCGAACCGCACCTCTGAAGCCGCGTCGTGCGCGTGCAACAAGGAGCGCTCGTCCACGGACTGCCCGTTCACCTCGATCCTCCCCTTGCTGTCGCAGCAGACGACATGATCGCCCCCTACGCCCACGACGCGCTTGATGTAGTCGGCGTCACCGAAGTACCCGCTGCCGTCGAAGACGACCACGTCCCCGCGCTCCGGTTCGGCACCGAAACGGTACGCCAACTTATTTACGAGAACGCGGTCCCCGACCCTCAATGTGGTCTCCATCGAGCCGCTGGGGATCTGGAACGGCTGCATCACGAAGACGCTGACGGCCAGCAGGAACGCCATGCACAGCAGCAGGGAGAGCGTGATGCGGCCACCGGGCAGCCAGGCCGCGACCGCGTCGATGCCCCGGGAGAGCAAAGAGGAGCGCGACCGGCCCTCCTCGCCCTCTGAGGTGATCTCGAGGGGCTCGGAGGAGCGGTCGCGCTCCACATGCTGTGCTTCGGTGTCCATCGAGGCCAGATGCTATCCGGCTCCCTTGTGGACTCCGTACGCGAGATGCGCTGACGCCCCCAGGGGCGCCGAGCGGCTCAGTTCTCGCGCTTCTCCTTGATCTTCGCAGCCTTGCCGCGCAGGTCGCGCAGGTAGTACAGCTTGGCGCGACGCACGTCACCCTTGGTGACGAGCTCGATCTTCTCGACGATCGGGGTGTGCACCGGGAAGGTGCGCTCGACGCCCACGGAGAAGGAGACCTTGCGGACCGTGAAGGTCTCGCGGACACCGGCGCCCTGGCGGCGGATGACTACGCCCTTGAACTGCTGCACACGGGAGCGGTTGCCCTCGATGACGCGGACGTGGACGTTGACGGTGTCACCCGGGCGGAAGGCCGGGATGTCGCTGCGCAGCGACGCGGAGTCGACGGAGTCGAGCAGGTGAGACATGATCGTCTGCTTTCTTCGCCGATGCCACAGGTCATCGGCGGGAGGTATGCGATGAGTTTCGGTAGCTGATCGCGTCGGGCCTTGCGTCTGGACCATCCCCGCGTGTGGGGAGCAATGCCGGTCGTTCCCCCTGTGGCAGGGGCGCAGGCTGGACGTACAGCAGCGGCCTATTCTTCCACGGCTCCGGGCGTTGGCCCAAATCGTCCGTCGGGGCCGGGGCCCCAGCCCAGGATCGAGAGCATCTCGCGGTCCTTCTTGTCGAAGGCCTTCGGGTCGGTGCGCTCGATCAGGTCGGGCCGGTTGCGGGTGGTGCGGCGCAGCGCCTCGTCCCGCCGCCAGCGCGCGATCTTGCCGTGGTGGCCGCTGAGCAGCACGTCGGGGATGTCCCGGCCGCGCCACTCCGGAGGCTTGGTGTAGACGGGCCCTTCGAGGAGGTTGGCCATGGCGCCCGGCGCGAAGGAGTCGTCCTGGTGCGAGGCCGCGTTGCCGAGGACACCCGGCAGCAGGCGGGCCACGGCCTCCGTGACGACGAGCACCGCGGCTTCCCCGCCCGCGAGGACGTAGTCGCCGATGGAGACCTCGTAGACCGGCATACGGGTCGCGTACTCGTCGATGACACGGCGGTCGATGCCCTCGTAGCGCGCCGGCGTGAAGACCAGCCAGGGGCGCTCGGAGAGCTCTACGGCGAGTTCCTGGGTGAAGGGACGGCCGCTGGGCGTCGGGACGACCAGGACGGGCCCGTGGGCCCCGCTCTCGTACCCGTCGGCCAGCACGTCGTCGAGGCACTCGCCCCACGGCTCGGTCTTCATGACCATGCCGGGGCCTCCGCCGTAGGGGGTGTCGTCGACCGTGTTGTGCCGGTCGTGCGTCCAGTCCCGCAAGTCGTGCACGTGGACACCGAGTTGGCCGCGCGCGCGTGCCTTGCCCACCAGGGAGACGTTCAGCGGTTCCAGGTACTCGGGGAAGATCGTGACGACGTCGAGGCGCATTACGAGTCCTCGCGCGTGGAGGCGATCTCGGCACGGTCGTCGATCAGGCCCGGCGGCGGATCGATGATCGCCTTCTGCTCCTCGAGGTCGATCTCGGTGACGATCTCCTCGACGAACGGGATCATGACCTCGCTGCCGTCGGGCCGCTCCACGATGAAGAGGTCCTGCGAGGGCAGGTGCGAGATCTCCGTGATGCGGCCGACCTCGGTGCCGTCGACCGTGACGACGTCGAGGTCCATGAGCTGGTGGTCGTAGAACTCGTCCTCGTCCTCCGGCAACTCCTCCGGGTCGACCTCGGCGATGAGGAGGGTGTTGCGCAGCGCCTCCGCGCCGGTCCGGTCGCGTACGCCCTCGAAGCGCAGCAGGAGACGGCCCGAGTGCACCCGGCCGGATTCGATGGTGAGGGGGCCCGTGGCGGCCGGGTCCGTGGCGAGCACGGCGCCGGGGCCGAGCCGCAGCTCGGGCTCGTCGGTGCGCACCTCGACGGTGACCTCACCCTTGATGCCGTGGGCGCGCCCGATGCGCCCGACTACCAACTGCACGTCGGAAACTCTCCTGTCCAACCACTGGAGCCACTGGAGCTCAAAAAACGACTAAGGCCGGGGACGGCCCGTAAGCCCTCCCCGGCCCGAGCCGGTGTTCAACTTTGTCAGCGAACCTGGTCGACGTCGACGAGGTCGACGCGGACTCCGCGGCCGCCGATGGCGCCCACGACGGTACGCAGTGCACGCGCGGTGCGGCCGTTGCGGCCGATCACCTTGCCGAGGTCGTCGGGGTGGACCCGAACCTCGAGAACGCGCCCGCGGCGCAGGTTGCGCGAGGCGACCTGCACATCGTCGGGGTTGTCGACAATGCCCTTCACGAGGTGCTCAAGAGCCTCCTCGAGCATGCTCAGGCCTCGGTCGACTCGGACGCAGCCTCAGCGGCCTCGTCCTTCTTCTCAGCCTTCTTCTTCTGGGTGATGGCCTCACCCTTGGGCTCGTCGGCCGTGGCCAGCGCCTCGAAGGAGGGGCGGGCCTTCTTCGGCTCGGCGACCTTCAGCGGCTCCGGGGCGGGCAGACCCTTGTGCTTCTGCCAGTCGCCGGTGAGCTTCAGGATGGCCATGACCGGCTCGGTCGGCTGCGCGCCGACGCTCAGCCAGTACTGCGCGCGCTCCGAGTCGACCTCGATGCGCGACGGGTTCTGCACCGGGTGGTACAGGCCGATCTCCTCGATGGCCCGGCCGTCACGGCGGGTACGGGAGTCGGCGACGACGATGCGGTAGTGAGGCGAACGGATCTTGCCCAGACGCTTCAGCTTGATCTTGACTGCCACGGGAGTGGTGTCTCCTGGTGTTGACGTGGGTGGGCACGGCGAGATTGCCGCGTGGGGTTGCGGTACCCGAGTGCCCGATGGACGCGTCAGCCGGAGGAGAGAGGGGTCCTGTGCGACTGTCGAGTACAGCTAGCCATTGTGCCACACCTCGCCGGGGCGGCCGAACCCGCATGCGGCCGCCCCACCAGGACCGGGGCACTCACCCCACGGCGGCGCCCACGACCTCCGGGATGCGGAACGGCTTGCCGCAGCCGCCGCACACGATGGGGGCCTGGGCGAGGACCGACGGCACGACGCGCACATTGCGGCCGCAGTCGCAGACGGCCTTCACGCGGACGCCGCCCCCGGAGGAGCCGTGCCGCGCGGCAGGACCGCGGAAGCTGCGCTTGGTGTCCGCGGCGGTCGCCACCGTGTGGGCCTTCAGCGCCCGCTGAAGGCGCTCGATGGTCTGCCGGTAGCGCTGCTTCGCCTCGGAGTTCAGCGTGACCAGCGAGAAGCCGCTGCTGGGGTGCGGCTCCTCGGGGTGGTCGAGCCCCAACTCCTCGGCGATGGCCAGGAATCTGCGGTTGTGGTAGCGGCCGGCGCGCGAGGTGTCGCGGATTCCGCGCGCTGCGGCGATGCCGTGGACTGCCTCATGGAGGAGTCGCTCGAAGGAGAGCTCGTGCCCGCAGGCGGACGACGACTCCCCGATCAGGGATTCGGGCGCGGCAAGATCCGGCAGTTCGGGGTGGTGCCGCTGAATGTCGGCCCACGCCCCTGCCAGCTCTGCGGCGAGAACAGGTGGTGTCGTGCTCACGTCGTGACAACGAGCCGGGGTGCCTCTGTGTTCCTATTCCGGGCCATCCCAAATATTTTGCACGTACCAGTCAGTTGCCGCTCATGCGTCCTGACGAGGGCGGGTGCGCCGATCTGTGGAGAAGGCTCACAGCTCACAACAAGGTGGTGCGTAGGCACACGTACGCCCCGGCGCGTAGACGGAGCCGCGCGCCGGGGCGTCGGAAACGCAAGTGTCGTTTCGGCCTCAGTAAGCGCGTGCCACGACCGCGACGTTACCGGGTGCGTCATCGGCGTCCGGCACCGACCCGTCCGCCGCGAGCAGACACCGTACGGAGACGCCGTGCTCGGCGAGCGCGTTCTCGCCCGCCGCGCCGAGGGTGTCCCACGGGATGCGCGCCCAGCCGCCCGCCGCGGCAGCCTCCACCGCCTCGCCGACCGTCGTCACGTCGGTCGTACGCAGTTCGCGCCGCTCCCGTGCCTGGGCGAGGAGCAGCGCCTGGTCCTCCTCAAGGATCTTGGGAAGCACCGCCGCGAGCGCCGTGACGGCCACCGGTGTCTTGCCGCCAGGGATGCGGCGGGCGAGCATCGCGGTGTCGTTCTCCAGGTCGCGGGGGCCGATCTCGACACGTACGGGAACGCCCTTAAGCTCCCAGTCCACGGCCCGCCGCCCGAAGGGGGTGTCGGTGCGGTCGTCGACCTGGACGCGGATTCCGGCCGCCTTCAGGGCGTCGCCGACCTCGCGCACCTTGGAGAGCACCGCTTCGTCGCCCTTGATGGCGAGGACGACGACCTGGACGGGCGCCAGCCGGGGCGGCACGCGCAGGCCGTGGTCGTCGCCGTGCATCATCACGAGGGCGCCGATCATGCGGGTGGTCGAGCCCCAGGAGGTCTGCCAGACCAGTTCCTGCGTGCCGTCCTTCGACAAGTACTGCGTACCGAACGCCTTGGCGAAGTTCTGGCCGAGCTCGTGGCTGGTGCCCAGCTGGAGGGCCTTGCCGTCGCCCATCATCCCTTCCAGGGTGAGGGTGTTGATCGCTCCCGCGAAGCGCTCCTTGGGCGTCTTGCGTCCCAGGATGACGTCCATGGCGAGCACGTTCTCCATGAAGTCCGCGTAGACGTGCCGGTGGATGCGCGCCGCGAAGTCGCGCGCCTCCTCGTACGTCGCGTGCGCCGTGTGGCCCTCCTGCCACAGGAATTCCGTCGTACGGAGGAACAGGCGCGGCCGCAGCTCCCAACGGACCACGTTCGCCCACTGGTTGATGAGCAGCGGGAGGTCGCGGTAGCTCTGCACCCATTTGGCGAAGGACGCGTTGACGATCATCTCCGAGGTGGGGCGGACGACCGCCGGCTCCTCCAGCTCCTTGCCGCCGCCGTGCGTCACCACGGCCAGCTCGGGCGCGAAGCCCTCGACATGGTCGGCTTCCTTGGTGAGGTACGACTGCGGGATCAGGAGCGGGAAGTACGCGTTCTGCGTGCCGGTCTCCTTGATGCGCGCATCCATGTCCTGCTGCATCCGCTCCCACAGGCCGTAGCCGTACGGTCGGATGACCATCGTGCCGCGCACTGGCCCGTTGTCGGCCAGTTCGGCCTTGGAGATCAGGTCCTGGTACCAGCGAGGGAAGTCTTCCGCCTGAGGCGTGAGAACAGGGGCTTTGGCCATGGCGCGCATGCTACGGCGCGGACTGCGGAGCACGGGAATCCTTTTCGCCCGACTGCCCGTATGCCCCTGGCAAGCCCCCTTGAGGGGCGTACGACGGAGCGTGCACGCATTGTGGGCGCGCGTGCCCAACACCCCCTAGACGTGACGGACGATGCGGAGTTTTCTGGCATACGGGGGGAGTGCGAGCAGCGCGCGAACACGGTCGGTACGCCACGGCGACAACTCTCGGCATCTCTCGGCGGATTGGGGCACTTTCGATGACACCTACGCTCGTGCAGCGGCACCTTCCCCACGCGGCTCCCCTGCCGCGCGCGGACCTGTGCGCACGCGCGCGTGACTGGGCAGAGATCCAGGAGCGGATGCTGGTTCCTGTCTACGAAGCGGTGTACGAACGGCTCGAGGTGGGTCCCGGGACACGGCTCCTCGGACTCGGCTGCGGTTCGGGGCTCGCGCTCCTCATGGCGGCGTCGCGCGGCGCGTCCGTGACGGGCGTGGAGTCCGCCGAGCCGGAGCGGCTCGCCCTGGCCAGGCAGCGGCTGCTCCCCGGCGCGTGGGAGGGGCGCGGGCGCGGTGGGACGCGCCTGACGGACGGCAGCGAGCACGACATCGCCGTCGCCGAATCCGGGCAGGCGCCGTTCAACCTGATCACCGCCTTCCAGCCGATCGGCTGCACGGCCGGGGACTCGGAGGGGCTCTCGGCGCTCCTGGAGAGCGCGGCGCCGATGGCGCGGCGGGGCACTCCTGTGGTGCTCGTCGGGTGGGGTCCGCCCGAGCGCTGCACCACGTCGTCGGTCCTGCGTGTGGCCACCAAGCTCGCCGATCCGCTGCGCAGTACGGGCAGTTGGCGTCCGGCGCTCCGCGACGACCTGGAAGAGGTGGCCCACCGGGCGGGGCTGCGGCCCGACGGGTCCGGGCGCGTGGCGTGCCCCTTCGGGTACGCCGACGCGGAGAGCGCGGTCCGCGGTCTGCTGTCGACCAGGTTGTTCGACGCGGCGGTGGGAGCGACGGATCTGGCTCAGGTGGACAAGGAGGTCACCGAGGCGCTCCAGCCCTACGTACGGGCCGACGGAACCGTGTGGATGCCCAACGTCTTCCGGTACCTGATCGCCCGTACCGCGTGAATGCCTACTCCTTGGTGAGGCGGGTGACTCCGGCGATCCGGTACGCGTCCGCCTCCTCCAGGGTCTCGTTCTCAAGAAGCGCCGCGGCCAGCGCGTCCAGCTTGTCGCGGTTGTCGCGCAGCTTCTGGCACGCCTCCTCGTAGCACTCGTCCACGATGCGCCGCATCTCGCCGTCGATCGTGTCGAGCGTCTCGGGTGCGGCGGACAGACCGTAGGCCTGCTGCGCGTCGTTCGGGAGGGCGGAGAGACGGCCGACCTTCTCGCTCATGCCCCAGCGGGCGACCATGCCGCGGGCGAGGTTGGTGACCTGCTCCAGGTCGTTCTCGGCACCGGTGGTGATGACGCCGTAGACGACCTGCTCGGCCGCCATGCCTCCCAGCGCGCCGATGATGCGCCCGCGCAAGTACTCCTCGGTGTACGCGTACTTGTCGGCGTCCGGCGTGGACAGGGTCACGCCGAGTGCCCGGCCGCGCGGCACGATGGTGATCTTGCGGACAGGGTCGGCGCCGGGCTGGAGCATGCCCAGAAGGGCGTGGCCGCTCTCGTGGTACGCGGTGCGGCGGCGCTCCTCGTCGGGCATCACCAGGGGCCGTTCGGCGCCCAGTTGGACCTTCTCCAGCGCTTCGGAGAGGTCGGTCTGGGTGACCTGCTTCTGCTGGCGCTTGACCGCGAGGAGGGCGGCCTCGTTGGTGAGGTTGGCGAGTTCGGCGCCGGTCATGCCCGGCGTCGTACGGGCCACCTGGGCGAGGTCGACGTCGGCCGCCATCGGGATGTCGCGGGTGTGGATCTTGAGGATGGACTCGCGGCCGCCGCGGTCGGGCGGCGAGACGTTGACGATGCGGTCGAAGCGGCCCGGCCGGGTCAGGGCCGGGTCGAGGACGTCCGCGCGGTTGGTGGCGGCGATGACGATGACGCCCTCGGAGCCGGTGAAGCCGTCCATCTCGGTGAGGATCTGGTTCAGGGTCTGCTCGCGCTCGTCGTGGCCGCCCATGCCGCTGCCGCCGCCGCGCGCGCGGCCGATCGTGTCGATCTCGTCGATGAAGATGATCGACGGGGCGACCTTGCGGGCCTCGGCGAAGAGTTCGCGGACCCGGGAGGCGCCGACGCCGACGATCATCTCGATGAACTCCGAGGCGGAGGCCGAGAAGAACGGCACGCCGGCCTCACCGGCCACCGCGCGCGCGAGCAGCGTCTTACCGGTTCCGGGCGGCCCCGCGAGCAGCACGCCGCGCGGCATCTTGGCGCCCATCGCGCGGTACGCGTCGGGGTTCTTGAGGAAGTCGACGACGTCGTTGAGCTCGCCCTCGACCTCGTCGATGCCGGCGACGTCCTCGAAGGTGGTGCGCTTCTTGCCCGGCTCCAACTCGACCGGCTTGGGCGGCTGTTTGCGCCCCAGCATGCCGCCCGCGCCGCCGCCCATGCCCTGGCTCATGCGCCGCGCGATGAAGATCCACAGAACGACGAGGAGCAGCATCGGGGCGAGCGAGATGAGGAGGTTGGACAGGAAGCTGCGCTCCTGGACGACCGGCTCGGCCGTGACGATGACGTCGTGCTTCTCCAGGTTCGCCCACAGGTCGTCGTCGGCGAACGACGGCCTCTGGGTCGTGAACTTCGTGTAGTTCTTCTTGCCGCTGTCGCTGCCGTCCGGGGTGGGCTGCTCCTTCTTGAGCTGCCCCTGGATCGCGTCGCCCTTGGAGTAGATCTTGGTGACGTTGTCGTTCGCGACCTGCTTGCTGAACTCGGTGTACGAGATCGTCGCCTCGTCGCCCTCGTTGAAGAACGAGAGCACGAGGTTCGCGATCAGGTAGACGATCAGGGCCGTCAGAATGAGGCTGCCCCAGCCGCCGGGCATCTTGCGCTTGGGCGACTGCGGGGGCGGTGGGGGAGGCGCGCCCTCGGAACGCCAGGGCTGATCCGTGCGGTCACGCGGGGGTACGGGGTTCGCCACGCCTGTCTCTCCTCCTGCCGCCTACCGCTTCGGCCACCGCCACCGGGGCCTGAGCCTTGGGCCCATGACCGCACAGATCCCGAACCCGTGCCAGTATCCAGAAACCTGGTTACTGTCTTGTTCGTGAACGGTGTCGACGATCGCTTCCTGACGCGCAACGGCCTGGCGGCCCGCCGGCTCGCGGTCCTCCTCATGGGGCACGAGCCGCAAGCGCGCCTGCCCCGTGTGAAGGACTTCGCCGAAGAACTGGGCTGCGGGAACGGAACCGTGCAGGCCGCTCTGCGCCTCCTGGAGGAGTCGGGCGCCATCGAGACCGCCGCGCGCGGCCACCTCGGCACCTTCCTGATCGCCTCCGACCGCGCCATACTGTGGCGCCTGTCCGGCCTCGGCACCCTGCGGTGCGCGCTGCCGCTCCCCCACTCACGCCGCTTCGAGGGCATCGCCAGCGGCTTGCGTGCCGCCTTCGAAGCGGCCGGTACACCTTTTTCCCCCACCTACATGCGCGGCGCGGGCGCTCGCTGCGCGGCTCTCCTTGAAGGCGGAGTCGACCTGGTGGTGCTCTCGCGGCTCGCGGCGGACCGGCTGATCGAGCGGCACAAGGGGCGGCTGAGCCTCGTGGCCGATCTCGGACCGGCCACCTACGTAGGCGCGTACGGCTGTCTGCTGCATGAAGGGGCCGCGCTCGACACGCCTGGGCTGCGCGTCGCTGTGGACCACGCGTCGCTGGACCAGCGCCTGCTGGCCGAGCGGGCCTTCGCGGGCCGCGACGACATCCGGTGGGTGGAGTCGTCGTCCATGGGAGTGCGCGAGCTGCTCGCGCAGAGGCGGGCCGATGCCACCGTGTGGAGCCTGGACGAGGCGCAGCACCTGCCCGGCGTAGAGGTGCTCCCGCTGGGTGAGGAGGTCACGCGCGATCTGGAGCCGCGCGCCTCCAGTGCGGCGCTGATCGGCAGGACCGAGGGCGCGGAGGCACTGTCCGCGGCGCGGGGCGTCCTCGATCCGGGCCGGGTCACGCGCGTGCAGGCCGAGGTGGTGCGAGGCGAAAGAGTCCCGTCGTACTGACCGGCCCGCGAAGGCCGGTCAGTACGACGGAGCCGGTCTGTACGACGGAGCGGTCAGTACGACGGCAGGTCGGCTTGTCAGCCCATGAACTTCTTGAACTCGTCGGGGAGTTCGAAGTCCTTGGCGGCCTCCGGCCCGGCGCCGGGCAGACCGAGCGCGCCACCCGCCTCGGCGGCGGCCGCGCGGCGGGCCGCCTCCTCCTGCTCCTGCTGCTTGCGCTTCATCGGGTTGCCGGAGCGCTGCTTGCCCTTGGCCTTCTTCGGCTGCTTCTTCTGCCGGCCCGGGCCACCGCCCATGCCCGGCATCCCGGGCATCCCCGGCATGCCGCCGCCCTGTGCCATGCGGGACATCATCTTGCGGGCCTCGAAGAACCGCTCGACCAGGTTCTTGACGGCGCTGACCTCGACGCCGGAACCCTTGGCGATACGGGCACGGCGCGAGCCGTTGATGATCGTGGCGTCGGCGCGCTCGGCGGGGGTCATCGACTTGATGATGGCCGCGGTGCGGTCGACGTCGCGCTCGTCGAGGTTGTTGATCTGGTCCTTGATCTGGCCCATCCCCGGCAGCATGCCGAGCAGCTTGGAGATGGAGCCCATCTTCCTGACCTGCTCCATCTGCGCCAGGAAGTCGTCGAGCGTGAAGTCCTGGCCCTTCTTGGAGGCCAGCTTCGAGGCCATCTTCTCGGCCTCTTGCTGCGAGAAGGTCTGCTCGGCCTTCTCGATCAGCGTGAGCATGTCGCCCATGCCGAGGATGCGGGACGCCATGCGGTCCGGGTGGAACGCGTCGAAGTCGTCCAGCTTCTCGCCGTTCGAGGCGAACATGATCTGGCGACCGGTGACGTGCGCGATCGACAGGGCGGCACCACCACGGGCGTCACCGTCGAGCTTGGAGAGCACGACACCGTCGAAGCCGACGCCGTCACGGAAGGCCTCGGCCGTGTTGACCGCGTCCTGACCGATCATGGCGTCGACGACGAAGAGGACCTCGTCGGGGCTGACCGCGTCGCGGATGTCCGCGGCCTGCTGCATCAGTTCCTGGTCGATACCGAGGCGGCCCGCGGTGTCGACGATGACGACGTCGTAGACCTTGGACTTGGCGTACTCGATGGAGTCCTTGGCGACCTGGACCGGGTCGCCCACGCCGTTGCCCGGCTGCGGGGCGTAGATGCCCACGCCGGCGCGCTCGGCGACGACGGACAGCTGGTTCACGGCGTTCGGACGCTGGAGGTCACAGGCCACGAGCAGCGGCGAGTGCCCCTGGCCCTTGAGCCAGCTGCCGAGCTTTCCGGCGAGGGTCGTCTTACCGGCACCCTGCAGACCCGCGAGCATGATCACGGTCGGGCCGGTCTTGGCGAAGCGCAGGCGGCGGGTCTCGCCGCCGAGGATGCCGATGAGCTCCTCGTTGACGATCTTGATGACCTGCTGGGCGGGGTTCAGTGCCTGGGAGACCTCGGCACCGGCCGCGCGCTCCTTGACCTGCTTGATGAACGCACGGACGACGGGCAGCGCCACGTCGGCTTCAAGGAGGGCGATCCGGATCTCGCGGGCCGTGGCATCGATGTCCGCCTCACTGAGGCGCCCCTTGCCGCGGAGGTTCTTGAATGTCGCTGCGAGGCGATCGGAGAGAGTGTCGAACACGGCGGTCGCGAATCCTCGGGTCGGGTGGCTCTACGGACAGGTCGCCCTCCAGGGTATCGGGCGCGGCGCATTGGGTCAGCGGCCCGGTCCCGCCGACCTGCCCGGAGGGACGTCAGCGGGGCCGGAGGGCGGCGTCCTGGGCCGGCTGCAACGCCTTCTCCAGGGACCGGGCGACCGACGTAGCCTCCGCCGCGGGCAGCGGCGCTCCCTCGGGCCCGGTGACGTAGAACGCGTCGACGGCGTTGGAGCCCAGCGTCGAGACGTGCGCCGAGCGCACGCGGACGTCGGCGGTCTCCAGGGCCCGGCCGATCCGGTGCAGCAGGCCCGGGGCGTCCTGGGCGCGGACCTCGATGACCGTCGCGAGCCGGGACCCGGCGGACGCGAGCGTCACCCGGGGCGGCGGCGCCACCACGCCCCGCCTGCGCGGGTACGCGGCGTCCCGCTCGGCGAGCCGGGCGGCGATGTCGAGGCTGCCGTCGAGGGCCCGTACGAGATCGGCGCGCAACCGGGCGGCCTGCGGCAGCGAACCGTACTCGGCCGCGACCCGCCAGTTGAGCAGGAGGACCGAGCCGTCCTCGCCCCACTCCTCCGGCAGGGACAGGGCGCGCAGTTCCGCGGTGCGGACGGTCAGGCGGTGCATGGCGAGGACACCGGCGACGGCGGGCAGCACCCCGGCCTGGTCGGGTACGGCGATCAGCAGCTCGACGCCCAGCGGCTCCGGTTCGACGGTGGCCGGGCCTTCCTGCGCTGCGGAGCCCGACGCGGAACCGGTGGCCCCGGAAGAGGACACCGCCCCTTCCGTCTGCGCCCGCAGCGCGAGCACGGGCCCGCCGGTGCGGAACGCCTCGACGGCGAGCCGCTCCTGCTCGGCGGTGGGATCCGCGGCGTCCGGGTCGACGGGCTCGTCGCCCGCGAGCACCGCGGCGACCCGCTTGACCAAGTCGGCGACGAGCGATCCCCGCCAGTTCGACCAGGCGGCGGGCCCGGTGGCGAGCGCGTCCGCCTCGGTCAGCGCGTGCAGCAGTTCCAGCGTGCCGGTCGAGCCGACCGCGTCCGCGACGGCACGGACCGTCGCCGGGTCCTCCAGGTCGCGGCGCGTGGCGGTCTCGATGAGCAGCAGGTGGTGGCGTACGAGCGAGGCGAGGACGGCGACGTCGGCGCGGTCGAAGCCGATCCGTGCCGCGACGTCCCGCGCGATGATCTCGCCGGCGACGGAGTGGTCCCCCGGCCACCCCTTGCCGATGTCGTGCAGCAGCGCCGCCACGAGGAGCAGGTCGGGGCGCCCGACGCGGCGGGTGAGTTCCGAGGCGCACACCGCGGTCTCGACGAGGTGCCGGTCGACGGTCCAGGTGTGCACGGCGTTGCGCTGCGGCCGGCACCGCACCCGCTCCCAGTCGGGCAGCAGCCGGGTGATCAGCCCCTCGGCCTCCAGCGCCTCCCACACCTCGACGGTGGGGCGGCCCGCGCCGAGCAGCGTGACCAGCTGTTCGCGGGCCTCGGCGGGCCACGGCGCGGGCAGCGGCCGGGCGGCGGCCGCCATCCGGCGCACCGCGTGCAGCGACAGCGGCAGCCCGGCCTGAGCGGCAGCGGCGGCGGCGCGCAGCGGGAGCACCGGGTCGCGGTCGGGCTTGGCGGCGCGGGCGAGCACCACCTCGCCGTCCATCTCGACGACGCCCTCGGCGAGCGGCGAGCGCTCCACCGGGGCGGACTTCCCGCCGCTCAGCATGGCGCGCAGCCGGGGCCGTACCGAGCGGGACTTGAGGACCCGGCCCACCTCGCGCCAGGTCACGTCGCTCGCGTACGACACCGTGCGCGCGGCCTCGTAGACCTGACGCAGCAGGGTGTCGGCGTCCAACAGGCCGAGTTCCGCGGCAACTTGATCCTGCTCCTGGAGAGCGAGGCGGTCGGTGGCGCGGCCCGTCGTCAGGTGGAGGGCGTCCCGGACGTCGAGCAGGCGGCGGCGGGCGTCCGCGAGTCCCTCGCGCGGCGCGTCGGCGAGCCAGGACGCGGCGACGGCCCGCAGCGCGGTGGCGTCCCTGAGGCCGCCCCTGGCCTCCTTCAGATCGGGCTCCAGGAGATATTGCAGCTCGCCCTGGCGCTCGGCGCGCTCCTCGCAGAGCTCGCGCAGTTCGGGCAGCCGCTTGGGCGCCTGGTTGCGCCAGTCGGCGAGGACGGCGGTGCGCAGCCCGGCGGTGAGGCCGAGGTCGCCGGCGAGGTGCCGGGCGTCGAGCAGGCCCAACTGCACCTTGAGGTCGTCGCCCGCCGTCTTGCGCGCCTCCGCGGGCGTCCGCACGGAGTGGTCGAGGGCGAGGCCGAGGTCCCAGACCGGGTACCAGATGCGGTCGGCGAGGGCGGCGATGGCGCCGGGCTCCGCCGTGCCGTCGTGAAGGAGGAGCAGGTCGAGGTCGCTGCGCGGGGAGAGTTCACCGCGCCCGTACCCGCCGACCGCCACGAGCGAGACCCCCGGCACGCCGCTGCCGAACAGTTCGGTGAGCCAGTCGTCGGTCAGCTCCGCGAGGGCCGCACGGCGCGGCGGCCCGGACTGCGCCTCCCCCTGGAGGAGGCGCAGCCGGGCCGCCGCATAGCCGCTGGGTGCAGGGTTGTCGTCGTCCGCCTGATCGGTCCGTACGTCGTTCACACTCGTCACCCAGCGACTCCCGTTCGGTTGGTCGAATCGGTTACAGCGCGTCCGGACCGCGCTCGCCGGTCCGGACCCGTACGGCCGTCTCGACGGGGACCGCCCAGACCTTGCCGTCCCCGATCTTGCCGGTCCGTGCGGCCTTCACGACGACATCGACGAGCTGCTCGGCGTCGTCGTCCTCGACCAGGACCTCGATACGGATCTTCGGCACCAGGTCGACGGTGTACTCGGCCCCACGGTAGACCTCGGTGTGGCCGCGCTGGCGGCCGTAGCCG
Organism: Streptomyces sp. NPDC052225; assembly: GCF_040679615.1. Classification (NCBI taxonomy): domain Bacteria; kingdom Bacillati; phylum Actinomycetota; class Actinomycetes; order Kitasatosporales; family Streptomycetaceae; genus Streptomyces; species Streptomyces sp. NPDC052225. Next base: position 74,999 of record NZ_JBFAVD010000019.1, read on the forward strand.
CTGGCCTCGGTCACGGTCAGGCCCTGGACTCCGAAGGCCTGGAGGGCTTCCTTGATCTCGTCGAGCCGGTGCGGCTTGACGACCGCGGTGATCAGCTTCATGCGTCTACCTTCTTGGACTGTGCGGGCGTGGCGGGGACGGTCGCGGACACAGAAGATCCGCTGGAGCCCACACCGCTGAAGTCGTAACCGGTCTCGGCGTGCTGCGCCTGGTCGATGCCGCTGACCTCGTCGTCCTCCGTCGCGCGGAAGCCGATGGTCTTCTGGATCGCGAAGGCGAGGATCAGGGTCACCACGAAGGTGTAGCCGATCACCGCTCCGGCACCGGTGAGCTGGGAGATGAACTGGTCGAGGCCGCCCGTGCCGTTGATCGCCAGGAAGCCGACCATCAGGGTGCCGAGGATGCCGCCGACGAGGTGGACGCCGACGACGTCGAGGGAGTCGTCGAAGCCGAGCTTGAACTTGAGGCTGACGGCCCAGGAGCAGACCGCCCCGGCCACGACACCGATGAGCATGGCGCCGAAGACGTTGACGTTGCCGCCGGAGGGGGTGATCGCGACGAGGCCGGCGACGGCGCCGGAGCAGGCGCCGAGCGTGGTGAACGCGCCGTGGCGGATGCGCTCGTAGGCGAGCCAGCCGAGCATGGCGGCGCCGGTGGCGACCTGCGTGTTCAGGGCCATCGTGGCCGTCGTGCCGTCAACGCCCAGCTCCGAGCCGGCGTTGAAGCCGAACCAGCCGAACCACAGCAGGGCGGTGCCCAGCAGGACGAGCGGCAGGTTGTGCGGCCGCATCGGGTCCTTCTTGAAGCCGACCCGCTTGCCGACGACCAGGACGGCGGCGAGGGCGCCGACACCGGCGTTGATGTGGACCGCGGTACCGCCGGCGAAGTCGATCACGGCCGGGTCGAGCTTGGCGAGCCAGCCGCCGCCCCACACCCAGTGCGCGACGGGGAAGTAGACGACCGTCACCCAGAGCGCGATGAAGACCATCCACGAGCTGAACTTGACGCGGTCGGCGAGGGCACCGCTCATCAGGGCGGCGGTGATCACCGCGAACAGCATCTGGAAGAGGGAGAAGGCGAGAACGGGGATCTTCTCACCGGCGAAGTTCTCCATCAGGGAGTCGGGCTTCACCCCCTTCATGCCGATCATGTCGAAGTTGCCCATGAAGCCGCCGACGTCGCCGCTGAAGGCGATCGAGTGGCCGTAGAGCACCCACAGGATCGTCACGATGCCCAGCGAGATGAACGACATCATCAGCATGTTGAGGACGCTCTTGGTCCGCACCATGCCGCCGTAGAAGAGTGCCAGGCCGGGCGTCATCAGCATGACGAGCGCGGCACTGATCAAAACGAATCCGGTATCTGCGCCATTCAAAGCTGGCTCACCTCAGTGGAGTCGGGGACGGCCCGTGCGGATGCCACGAATGACGCGGGCCTCACTGTGCTGAGGAGATTGGCGCAAAACCGTTTCGCGCGGCGCGCAGGGATGTTTCGCCGCAGTGACGAAGGTGCCCGTGGCGTTACGACGGCGTGAAACGCCGTGTCGTCCGCGTCCTGTGTCCCTGTCGTCGGGCCGTCCCCGGGAACCCTCGTCGGCGATGTTCCCGGCATTCCCGCGGGCCCCCGCCCACCGGATGTCCCGGCCACGGACCGCATACAGCCGCGCACGGCACCGGCCGCGTCCGCCGTCCGCGATGACCTGGCAATGGGGGAGCCGAGTCGGGCTGTTTCGGGACGGCCGGCCGCGGCCGGCGTTCAGGGGGTGTCAGACCGCCGCTTCGGCGGTCTCGGGCAGTTGGGCCGCGAGCTGGTCGGTCAGCTGGATGACCTCGGCCACGTCCCCGAAGTCCCGGACGGCGGTGTCGACGGTCTTGCGGATACGGGTGTTGACCCGCTCCGAGCGCACCTTCCTGGCGATCTGGAGGGCCTGCTCCGCGAGGACGGTGGACTGCACCGGCTCCTTCTGGAGGAGGTGCACCGTGGCCATGCCGATCAGGTTGAGTGCGTACGAACGCTGGTGCTCCGCGTCCTTGGAGAACAGCTCGACGGCCCGCTGCATGACCGGCTCGGCCATCGACGCGTACGTGGGGCTGCGGCCCGCCACGTAGGCGAGGTCGCGGAACGAGTGGCTGTTCTCGCCGTGCAGTTCGGCCTCGGAGAAGAAACGGATCCAGTCGGGGTCCGGCTCGTCCCAGTCGTCGGCGTCGGTGAAGGTGTCCTCGGCCATCCGCACGGCCCGCTTGCACTTGCCGGGCTGCCCCATGTTCGCGTACGCGCGGGCCTCCATCGCGTACAGCATCGACTGGGTACGGGGACTGGCGCAGTCGCGACTGCCGTACTGGGCGAGGTGGATGAGCTCCAGGGCGTCCTCGGGGCGGCCGAGGTGGATCATCTGCCGGCTCATGCTGGACAGGACGTACGAGCCGAGCGGCTTGTCGCCCGCTTCCTTGGCGGCGTGCAGGGCGAGCACGAAGTACTTCTGGGCGGTGGGCTGGAGACCCACGTCGTAACTCATCCACCCGGCCAGCTCGGCGAGTTCGGCCGCGACCTTGAACAGGCGCTTGGTCGTCTCCTCGGGCTGCGGCTCCTGAAGGAGGTCGGTGACCTCGTGCAGCTGGCCGACGACCGCCTTGCGGCGCAGGCCGCCGCCGCACTGCGCGTCCCACTGGCGGAACATGACGGTGGTGGACTCCAGGAGGTCCAACTCCGGCTTGGACAGCCGGTTCCCGCGGCGCTGCGCGGCGGACTCCGCCTCGGTCCTGGCCGCAGCCGCGCCGGGCGTCGGCACCAGCCAGCGCTGCATCGGCTCGATGAGCGAGGGCCCGGCGGCGAGCGCCAGGGAGCTGCCGAGGAAGCCGCGGCGCGCCAGCATCAGGTCGCTGCGCGAGAACTCGCCGATGAGCGCCACGGTCTGCGGACCGGTCCAGGGGAGGTCGACGCCGGACACCGAGGGGGCCTGGTGCGCGGCGCGCAGCCCGAGGTCCTCGACGGCGACGACACAGCCGAACCGCTCGGAGAACAGCTCGCTGAGGATTCTGGGGATCGGCTCGCGCGGGTTCTCCCCGTCGAGCCAGCGCCGCACCCGGGAGGTGTCGGTCGAGATGTGGTTCGCACCCAACTGCCGTGCCCGGCGGTTCACTTGACGCGCGAGCTCGCCCTTCGACCAGCCGCTGCGCACGAACCACGAGCCGAGCAGTTCGTTCGGGCGCTTCTCAGCGTTCGTCACGCTTCCGCCGCTGCCGCCCACTGGAACGCCCCCATCCCTGAAGCCATCTAAGACGCTCAACGTCAAGTCCTGTCGGCCACTCTTGCCCGTAAGCCCTACCAGGATGCCGTCAACTACGCCTTCCCGTCCGGCAGTTGTCACTCCTCGAACAGGAAACCGACTTGCCTGCGGCATACCCACGGGTGCATGCACCCTCAGGGTTCGTGCACCGAAAGTAATCCTACGATCACCCCTCCGGCGAGGGCGAACCCGGAAACGCCACCATTCGCCACCCCTTCGAATGAACTCAGGAACCGTCCCACACGATTCACTTGACATAGGCCAGCCGGAAATGGGCGCAGCGGTGCGCACCGGGGCGCGCGGTTCGGAGCGCACCACCCCGAACAACGGGTCACGATCCGATTCCGCAACGTAACCACCGGCGCGCAGGACCCGTTGGAGGGGGCATGGGCTTCACGATCGGCGGCATCCGCGAGATGCGCTCCGGCTCACGTCGCCGCGGCCGCACGTCCGGCCGCGCTTCGGACTGCACGACGGTGGCGGAGTACACCGGCCTGTGGGGCTGGGACGTGGTCCCCGGCGCGCGCGCCGCGGGCCCCGACTGCTCCTGCGGGAAGGCGGACTGCGCGGCGCCCGGCGCCCATCCGCTCGATCCGGACGCGCTCGTCCCGGCGGGCGCCACGCTCGACGAGGTGACCGAGGCGTGGGCCCGGTTCCCCGGCGCCGCGGTCCTGCTCCCCGTCGGCCGCGCCTTCGATGTCATCGACGTCCCGGAGGCGGCCGGCCGCCGCGCCCTGACCCGCCTGGAGCGCATGGGTCTCCCCCTCGGCCCGGTGATCGCCACCCCCGAGGGCCGCGCCCACTTCTTCGTCGCGCCCGGCGCCGCCGCCGAACTCCCCACGCTGCTCTACCGCACGGGCTGGGACGACGCGACGCTCGATCTGCACGCCCTCGGCGCCGGCGCCTACATCACGGCACCGCCGTCGGACCGCGGGGACCTCGGCCCGGCGACCTGGCTGCGCGCCCCGAGCCTGGACACGGCGACCCAACCGCCGCAGGCCCGGCTGCTGTTGGGGACGCTGGCCTACGTGGCCCACCGCTCGGCCTGCGTATAGCACCGCGTAGCACCGCGTAGCACCGAGCAGAACGCGGCGCGGGGAGCCGCGGCCCACCGGCCGCAACTCCCCGCATCCGTCCCACCCTGCCGACGCATCGGCCGCCGGGCTACTCCCCGATCAGCGCGTCCACGAACGCCTCGGGCTCGAACGGCGCCAGGTCGTCGGGGCCCTCGCCGAGCCCGACGAGCTTGACCGGCACGCCGAGTTCGCGCTGCACGGCCACGACGATGCCGCCCTTGGCCGTACCGTCCAGCTTCGTCAGGACGATGCCGGTGATGTCGACGACCTCGGCGAAGACGCGCGCCTGGACCAGGCCGTTCTGCCCGGTCGTCGCGTCCAGCACGAGGAGCACCTCGTCGAGCGGCGCGTGCTTCTCGACGACGCGCTTGACCTTGCCGAGCTCGTCCATCAGGCCGGTCTTGGTGTGCAGCCGGCCCGCGGTGTCGATGAGCACGACGTCGGCGCCCGCCTCGATGCCCTCCTTCACGGCGTCGAAGGCGATGGACGCCGGGTCGCCGCCCTCGGGGCCGCGCACGGTGCGCGCGCCGACCCGGTCGCCCCAGGTCTGGAGCTGGTCGGCGGCGGCCGCGCGGAACGTGTCCGCGGCGCCCAGCACCACGTTCTTGCCGTCGGCGACGAGGACGCGTGCCAGCTTGCCGGTGGTGGTGGTCTTGCCGGTGCCGTTGACGCCGACGACCATCACGATGCCCGGGGTGTCCAGGTTCGAGTCCGTCTTCACGGAGCGGTCGAACTCGGGGACGAGCAGCTTGAGCAGCTCTTCGCGCAGCAGCGCGCGCAGCTCGTCCGGCGTGCGGGTGCCGAGCACCTTCACGCGCTCGCGCAGGTTCTCGACCAGCTCCTGGGTGGGCTGCACGCCGACGTCGGCGGTGAGCAGCGTGTCCTCGATCTCCTCCCAGGTGTCCTCGTCGAGGTGCTCGCGGGACAGGAGCGTGAGGAGCCCCTTGCCGAGCGCGTTCTGCGACCGGGACAGCCGGGCGCGCAACCGCACCAGGCGGCCCGCGGTCGGCTCCGGTACCTCGACCTCGGGAGCGGCCGGTACGGGCTCCTCGACGACGACCGGGGCCGAGGCCGACGGCTCGACGAGGGGGAGATCCACCTCCTCGATCGTGCGCCGCGCTTCGTCGCGCGGGGTCTCGGCCTCGTCGCCGACGTGCGGCTCGGCCGGCGGGGCGGCGGTGATGTCGGGCGCGGAGGGCGGCGGCGGAGGCAGCTGCTTCTTCTTGCGGCTGCCGACCACGAGCCCGCCGAGCGCGCCGATCACGACCACGGCGATGACTACAGCAAGGATGACGATTTCCATAACCCGTCCAGTATCAGTCATGGGGCCTCGGCGAGGCGGTTCTCGTACCTTCCTCCAACGGACAAACGTCTCTTGAGGGAATTACTCGGACTAAAGTACGATGGAAGAGGTTGCATCAACGCGCGTAGAGTCCAACGCGATCCTCCGCCCCACCCCACAGAGGCACGGAACCCCACCGCATGAGCAAGACCGCCGAATCCGAAGGCACCCTGGAGACCCGCGGCCTCGAGCCCGTCCCGGACGCCGAGCGCACCGCCAAGACCCGCGAACTCTTCCCCACCTGGGTCGCAGCGAACATCAGCGTGCTGCTGCTCACGATGGGCGCGAGCCTCGTCGTGGCGTACAAGCTCAACTTCTGGCAGGCCATCGTCGTCGCGATCGCGGCGCCCATCGTGTCGTACGGCCTCGTCGGCCTGATCGGCATCGCGGGCAAGCGCGGCGGCGCCCCCGGCATGGCCCTGTCGCGCGCGGTCTTCGGCCAGCGCGGCAACCTGCTGCCCGGCTCGCTGATCTGGGTCGCGCGCTGGGGCTGGGAGACGATCAACGCGGTGACGGGCGCGTACGCCGTGCTCACCGTCCTGGACATCCTGTTCGGGATCAAGCAGAACAACTTCCTGGTGATCGTCACGCTGCTGCTCTTCGTGTGCACCACGTTCGCGATCTCGGGCCTCGGCATCAACGCCGTGCAGAAGTGCAACAAGTACGCGACGTACCTCTTCGGCCTCTTCTCGGTCCTGGTGCTCATCTACCTGATCGTCAACACCGACTGGTCCGCGGTCTTCGGCCAGGACGCGGGTTCGACGTCTCTGATGGTCGCGGGCATCGGCATGATCGCCGCGGGCGGCGTCAGCTGGATCCCCTCCTCCCCCGACTTCACGCGCTACCTGCCGCGCACCGCCTCCGCCAAGGCCATCGTCGGGAACTCGATCGGGGGCGCCGGCATCGTCGTCCTGCCCATGGTCCTGATGGGCGCCGTCATGGCCGTGTCGACCCCGGACCTGGCCTCGGCCGCCGACCCGGTCTCCTTCCTCGGCGAGATCCTGCCGATGTGGATCGCGGTGCCGTACCTGCTGATCGCCCTGGTCGGCATGCTGCTGATCAACGCCATGTCGATGTACTCGGCCGGCTTCACCGCGCAGACCCTCGGCTTCAAGGTGCCGCGCCACTGGGCCGTCTCCATCAACGCCCTGATCTCGCTGGTCTTCGGCGCCGTTCTGATGCTCGTCGCGACCAGCTTCATGAGCTCGTTCATCGCGTTCCTGTCGCTGCTCGCGGTCGCCTTCTCCGCGTGGGTCGGCGTCTTCGGAGCGGACATGCTCACGCGCAAGCACTACGACGGTGCCGCCCTGCTCGACACCACGCGCACCAGCGCCTACTGGTACAAGGGCGGCTTCTCCCCCGCGGCCTGCATCGCCTGGGCTGTCGGCCTCGTCGCGGGCCTGCTGTTCACGTCGTCCGACTGGTTCACGGGCCCGCTCGCGACGAACAACTTCATCGGTGAGTACGGCCTCGGCTGGGTCGTCACGATCGTCGTCTCCGGCCTGCTGTACCTGGCGCTCCCGAAGCCCGTGGACACCACCACGGCGCCGGACGAGCCCACCAAGGAGACCGCACCCCTGGCCGTCTGACGCCCCGTCAGCTACCGTCCCCCTGCACACGAGCCGAACCAGCCGCGTGGAGGGGGACTTCCTTATGCCCGTGTCCGTCGTACGGTTCAACCTGGTCGACCCCGCCGGCACCCCGGAGTCCCTGAGCGAGCGCTACAAGGCGGCCGTGGAGATGGCCTCGTACGCCGACGACCGCGGCGTCGACACGATCCAGACCGAGGAGCACCACGGCGTCGACAACAACTGGCTGCCCTCCCCGTTCACCTTCGCGGGCGCGGTCTTCGGCGCCACCCGCCGCATCGCGGTCACGGTCTCCGCGATCATCGGCCCGCTGCACGATCCGCTCCGGATCGCCGAGGACATCGCCGTGCTCGACCTGGTCAGCGGCGGGCGCCTGGTGACGGTCGCCGGGATCGGCTACCGCCCGCAGGAGTACGCCCAGTTCGGCGTGGAGTGGAAGCGGCGCGGCAAGCTCCAGGACGAGCTTCTGGAGACGCTGCTCAAGGCCTGGACCGGCGAGGAGTTCACCTTCCGTGGACGGCAGGTGCGCGTCACCCCGCGCCCGTTCACCCAGCCGCATCCGCTGCTCCTGGTCGGCGGCTCCTCACAGGCGGCGGCGCGCCGGGCGGCCCGCCTCGGACTGCCCTTCTTCCCGAGCGCGCATCTTCCCGAGCTGGAGGCGTACTACAAGGAGCGCCTTGAGGAGTACGGCACCGAGGGCTGGACCATGATGCCCGCGAAGACCACCCCGCTGCTCCACCTGTCCGAGGACCCGGACCGCACTTGGGCAGAGCACGGCGGGCACTTCCTGCACGAAGCGCGCACTTATGCGTCCTGGCAGTCGGGCGACATTAAGTCGGCAGTGAAGTCCGGCGCGACGACCGTCGAGGAACTGCGCGCCGAGGGCGTCTACCGGATCCTCACCCCCGACGAGTGCCTGGCCCAGGGCCTCGACAACTTCGTCCTGCATCCGCTCTCCGGCGGCATGCCGCTCGACGAGGGCTGGCGCAGCCTCCGGTTGTTCTGCGAGAACGTGGTGCCCCGGCTCACGGCCTGACCCGGACACGCGACACCGCCCCCGGCCGGAGAAGATCCGGGCCGAGGGCGGCGACGTCAACGGGGAGATGGCAGCGGGGTCTTGATTCCATCCCCCCGAACCTGCGGGGAGGGTACGGGCGGTCAGCCCATCTCCTCCAGGGACTTGCCCTTGGTCTCCTTCACGAACTTCAGGACGAAGGGGATGGAGAGCGCGGCGAAGGCACCGTAGATGATGTACGAGCCGCTCAGGCTCCAGTCCGACATGCTGGGGAAGGTCTTGGTGATGGCGAAGTTGGCCAGCCACTGGGCGGCCGCCGCCACACCGAGCGCCGCGGCACGGATCCGGCCCGGGAAGATCTCGCCGAGCAGCACCCAGACCACCACGCCCCAGGAGAGGGCGAAGAAGAGGACGAAGGCGTTGGCGGCGATGATCGCGGTCAGACCCTGCCCGTACGGCAGCGAGGCCGTGTCACCCGAGCCGGTCTTGTACGAGAAGGCCCAGGCGCAGGTGAACAGGGCGACCGCCATACCGGCGGAACCGATGATCGCGAGCGGCTTGCGGCCGATGCGGTCGACGAAGATCATCGCGATGACCGTACCGATGATGTTCACGATCGACGTCTCGAACGAGTACAGGAACGAGCTGGACGGGTCCTGCCCGATCGACTGCCACAGCTGGTTCGAGTAGTAGAAGATCACGTTGATGCCGACGAGCTGCTGGAAGACCGAGAGCCCGATACCGATCCAGACGATCGGCAGGAAGCCGAACTTGCCGCCGAGCAGGTCCTTGAAGGTGGACTTGTGCTCGCTGCGCATCCCTTCCTCGATCTCCGTGACCCGCATGTCCACGTCGACGCCGACGCCCTCGACCTCGGTCAGGACCTTCTTGGCCTCGGTGTGACGGCCGGCCGAGATCAGGAAGCGCGGCGACTCGGGGATCGCGAAGGAGAGCAGCCCGTACAGGACGGCCGGGACGACCATGACGCCGAGCATCCACTGCCAGGCCTCAAGGCCGCCGATCTCCCCGCGCTGGTCGCTGTCGGCCATGTTGAGGATGCCCCAGTTGACGAGCTGGGAGACGGCGATGCCGATGACGATGGCGGCCTGCTGGAACGAGGCGAGCCGGCCGCGGTACGCGGGCGGGGCCACCTCGGCGATGTAGGCCGGGCCGATGACCGACGCCATGCCGATGCCGATACCGCCGATGGTGCGCCACATCATCAGGTCCCAGACCGCGAACGGCAGGGCGGAGCCCACGGCGCTGACGGTGAAGAGGACGGCCGCGATCTGCATGACGCGGATACGGCCGATGCGGTCGGCCAGCCGGCCCGCCGTGGCCGCTCCGACCGCACAGCCGAGCAGCGCGATGGCGGTGACCCAGCCGAGCACGTCCGCGCTGAGATCGAACCTGTCCTTGATCGCGACAGTCGCGCCGTTGATCACGGAACTGTCGTAGCCGAAGAGGAAGCCACCCATCGCGGCAGCTGCCGTGATGAAGATGACGTGCCCGAGATGGTCGGGCACGGCTTCCCGGGCTCCTGATTTGGGTGCCTCAGTGCTGGTCACGTGTACTCCTCGGGCCACCGGCTGCACTGCCGGGGGTGGGGGCGAGCCCTTCAGTAGTGATTCCTAGTGGCGCACAGGTTCGCGCCACCCACCACCTGAAGGTAAAAGCAACGTTGCAGAGACTATGCCTTCAAGTTTCGAAGTCAACAGTTAGGTACCTATGAGTTTTTGGGCGCACGTGCAGGACTTCACGTTCAAGACTTGAACACAACAGGTGCTACCGCAGCCGCTGGCTGATCACCTTCGACACCCCGTCGCCCTGCATGGAGACGCCGTACAACGCGTCGGCGACCTCCATCGTGCGCTTCTGGTGCGTGATCACGATGAGCTGCGAGGCCTCCTGAAGCTCCTGCATGATGCGGATGAGCCGCTGAAGGTTGGTGTCGTCGAGAGCGGCCTCGACCTCGTCCATCACATAGAACGGGCTGGGCCGCGCCTTGAAGATGGAGACCAGCAGCGCCACGGCGGTCAGCGACCGCTCGCCGCCGGAGAGCAGGCTCAGCCGCTTGACCTTCTTGCCCGGCGGCCGCGCCTCGACGTCCACACCCGTGGTGAGCATGTTGTCGGGATCGGTCAGGATCAGCCGTCCCTCGCCGCCCGGGAAGAGCCGGCTGAAGACGCCCTCGAACTCGCGGGCCGTGTCCCGGTACGCCTCGGTGAAGACCTGCTCGACGCGCTCGTCGACCTCCTTCACGACTTGAAGCAGGTCGGCGCGGGTTTTCTTGAGGTCCTCCAGCTGCTCACTGAGGAACTTGTGGCGCTCCTCCAGCGCCGCGAACTCCTCGAGGGCCAGCGGATTGACCTTGCCGAGCTGTGCGTACGCCCGTTCGGCTGACTTGAGCCGCTTCTCCTGTTCGGCACGGACGAAGGGCCGGGGCTTGTTGCGCGGGTGCTCCGGGTCCTCCGGCAGTTCCTCGCCCTCGGCGGGGAGCGAGGGCGGCACGAGCTGGTCAGGACCGTAGTCCGCGACGAGCCCGGCCGGTTCGACACCCAGTTCCTCCAGCGCCTTGGTCTCAAGCTGCTCGATCCGCAGCCGCTTCTCGGCACCGAGTACCTCACCTCGGTGGACCGAATCCGTCAGCTTGTCGAGTTCTGCCTTGAGATCGCGGCCCCGGCCCCGCTCGGCGACGAGTTCCTGCTCCCGTACGGACTTGGCGCGTTCGGCGAGGGTGCGCTCGGCGTCCGCGCGCGCGAGGGACACCTCGACGTGCGCGAGCAACTGCCGCGCACCGGACGCGACGGCCTCGGCGACGGCCGCCTCGTACTTCAGGCGGGCGCGCTGCCGCTCGGCACGCGCGCGTGCGTCGCGTTCGGCGCGTGCGGCCCGGTCGAGCGAGTCGGCGCGGCCCGCGAGCCCCTTGACCCGCTCCTCGTGCGTACGGACCTGAAGTCGGGCCTCCATCTCGGTCTGGCGGGCGTTGGCCCCGTCGGCGTTCAGCCGGTCGCGCACGGAGGTGTCGGGTTCCTCGTCGGCGGGCTGCTCCTCGGCGACCAGCAGCCGCTCGGCCAGCTCCTCCGCGTCCTGGACGGCCTGCTCCAGGGACTCCTGCGCCCTGGCCGCGGCGGCGGCGCTGCGCTCGGCCTCGTCCGCGGCGCCGCGCGCCTGCCCGGCGAGCCGCCCCAGCTGCTGCGCACGCCCGGACCGCTCCCGCTCCATGGCCCGCTGCCGCTGCCCCAACTCCTCGACCAGCGCCGCGCATTCGCCGCGCCGCTCGGCGGCCACGTGCTGCGCCTCGGCCAACTCCTCGCACTGCGCGGACAGGTGCTCCAGCTCGGCGTCGGCCTCGTCGACGGAGGCCTGCACCTCCAGGAGGCTGGGCGCCCCGGCGGACCCGCCCTGCGCGAAGTGGGCTCCCAGCAGGTCGCCCTCCGCGGTCACGGCGGTCAGTTCAGGACGCGCGTAGACCAGATCCTCGGCGTCCTCCAGGGTCCCGACGACGACGATGCCGCGGAGCAGGCGCCGCACGGCGGGCATCAACTCGGCCGGTCCGCGCACCAGTTCGGCGGCGTACGGCGGGCTGCCCGGTTCCGTGTTGTCGGGCGCTTCCTCGGCGTCGGTCGCCAGAAGCAGGGCGGCCCGCCCCGCGTCCTGCTTGCGCAGCAGGCGAATCGCTTCGGCGGCGGAGGCCGGCGAGGTCACGGCCACGGCATCGGCCGCGGCGCCGAACGCCGCCGCCACCGGCACCTCGAACCCCGGCGCCACCGAAAGCAGCTCGGCGGCCGGCCCGAGCAGCCCGCTCAGCCGCTCCTTCGCCCCGAGCAGCGCGCCCGTTCCGTCCTTGCGCCGCAGCCCCAGCGCGAGCGCCTCGCGCCGGGCGGAGACCGCGGCCCGCTTGCGCTCCGCGGAGGTGGCCCCCTCCCGCGCGGCGCTCAGCGCGGCCTCGGCCTCGGCGAGCCCGGCCTTCGCGCTCTCGTACCGCTGCGCGAGTTCCTCGTCACCCGCGTCGAGCCCGTCGACCTCGGCCTTGAGCTGCTCGTACTCCTCCTGCGCGGCGGCGGCCCGCTGCTGCGCCCCGTCCCGGGCGGCGGCGAGCCGGTCGATCTCGGCCTGCGCGGAAGCGGCCCTGCTGCGCGCCGCGTTGACCTGCCCCTGGAGCCAGGCGAGCCCCTCGCGCCGGTCGGCGATGGCCCGCGCGACGTCCTTGAGCCTGCGCTCCTCGACCGCCAGCTCCCGCTCGAGCTCGGCCCGGTGCGACACGGTCTCCTCAAGAGCGGTCTGCGCCGCTTCGAGGGCCGCCTCCAACTCGGCCTCCTGCTCCCGCACCCGGGCGGCCTCGCGCTCCAGGTCCTCGGGATCACGGCCGCGCCGCTCCTCGGCGGGCGCGGACGTCGCGCTCTTGACGCGGGCGTCGGCGAGCGAGATCGTCCCGCGCACCCGCTCGGCGAGCTGCGAGAGCTCGTACCAGGTCTGCTGCGCCCGCTGGAGACGCGGCGTCAGCTGCCGCACCTCGTCCTCCAGGTGCCCTTCGCGCAGCAGCGCCTTCTTCAGCTCCTCCTCGGCGCTCTCCTTGCGCCGCTTCAGCTCGGCCTCGTCGGCGACCTCGGCGCTGAGCGCCTCTGTCAGCCGTACGAGATCGTCGGCGAGCAGCCGCAGCCGCGTGTCGCGCAGGTCCGCCTGGATGACGGCGGCCCGGCGCGCGACCGCCGCCTGTCTGCCCAGCGGCTTGAGCTGCCGCCTGAGTTCGTCGGTGAGGTCCTGGACGCGGGCGAGATTGGCCTGCATCGCGTCCAGCTTCCGCAGCGCTTTCTCCTTGCGCTTGCGGTGCTTGAGGACGCCGGCGGCCTCCTCGATGAAGGCGCGGCGGCCCATGGGATCGGCGTGCAGCACGCCGTCGAGCTGGCCCTGGCCGACGATGACGTGCATCTCGCGGCCGATGCCGGAGTCGGAGAGCAGGTCCTGGATGTCGAGGAGACGGCAGGTGTCGCCGTTGATCTGGTACTCGCTGCCGCCGTTGCGGAACATGATCCGCGTGATGGTGACCTCGGCGTACTCGATGGGGAGCGCGCCGTCGGAGTTGTCGATGGTCAGCGACACCTCGGCGCGGCCGAGCGGCGGGCGCCCGGTGGTGCCCGCGAAGATGACGTCCTCCATCTTGCCGCCGCGCAGCGACTTGGCACCCTGCTCGCCCATGACCCAGCTCAGCGCGTCCACGACATTGGACTTGCCCGAGCCGTTGGGCCCCACGACGCAGGTGATGCCCGGCTCGAACCGCAGCGTGGTGGCCGAGGCGAACGATTTGAACCCGCGCAGGGTCAGAGCCTTGAGGTGCACGCCGTCGGACTCTACCCGGCACCCTTGTCTCACTCCATGAACCCACGGTTTCGCCCATGAAGGTGCAGGGCACATCAGACGTTAAGAACGCACTGCGATGACGGGGCGCGGAGACGGGGGCCCGCAAGAAAGAAGGGACGCCGAAGCGTCCCTTGCGAATCTCTGAGTCAAGCGGCTGTTACGTACAGCCCGACCACGTACGACGCTGGAAGTGGTCAGGTGAGCGCGGGCTCCGCCTGGGGTACGTCGATGCTCTCCAGGAGCGAATCGTGAGAAGCGGCAGCCGCGAGCGCGTCGTTCTCGGCCTGGATCCGGCCGAGCTCGGATTCAAGATCCTGGACGCGCTGCTGGAGCCGTCGCATCTCGGCGAGGAGTCGCGGGTCGCTGCCGCCGACGTAACCGAGAAGCGCCTTTGCCATGATGGATGGTCCTCCACACTGAGTGACCGACCGAAGCGGTGTGGGTCGTGAGGGAATCGCACCCGCGGTGCTTGGCACTTCTTGTTCTTGCTGCCGTTCTCACATGCCAAACAGCTAAGGTGCGCGGGGATTCCAGAGTCTCACCAAAAAGTTTGACGGTCAACACGATCACGCCCCGTATTGGCGGGCAACCCGGGGGCTTCGCGCCGTGAAACGTCCGGCGCGGCCTGACCTTCGGGGCCCTGGGGGCGTAGTGATCATCCGTCTCTCGGGAGCCTGCCACGAGTCCCCCGTCTTGGCAACCACCAGGGCATTTCTGCCCTGAGCAGTTGCCCGCGGCACCTGCGCGCGGGGCGCACCCGCCGCCGCCAGGGACGACGGCTCAGCGGATGGCAAACCCGTCGTAGCCGCCGCGGGGCGTGTCCCAGATCTCAGTCACACCGTCGACCCGGCCGGGTGTGTCGTCGCTGTGGAGCCAGTCGAGCAGTTGCCGGCACGCGGGGCGCGGGCCCTCGGCGACCACCTGGACGCGACCGTCCTCCAAATTGAGAGCAAAACCACTCAGGCCCCCGATCTCCAGAGCACGTGCACGGGTGAACCACCGAAAACCCACACGTTGGACGCGTCCTCGCACCCAGGCGACGAGCCGTACGTCTTCGTTCATGGGTGCACGCTAACCGGCCAATTGCACTCGGAGCACTTCGTCCCCTTGCGTCTTGGGGTACCGTCGCGGACCGATGAGCCTCACCCGTATGGGTGAGTCACATTGACGACCGCGAGGACGAGGAAGGCCAGACATGGGACGCCACCGACGCTCCGCCGCCGGCCGCGCCGCCACGGGCCGCGCCGCGGGCACCCCGGAGCCGCACTCCGAGGGCACGTACACCGAAGGATATGGCGAGGCGTACGGCGCCGGTCACGCAGGGTCCTACCCGGGCGACGCGTACGGGACGGACGCGCCGTACGGCCGGCAGGCCGCGACGCAGCACCCCCTGTACTCGTCGTACGAGGAGTACAGCCCGTACGACGAGACGGTGACCGGGTTCTACGGCTCCGTCTCCTCGGCCGGCGGCTCCGGCGACGAGCCGCGCGGGGAGCGCCCGCACCGGCGCCGCAAGAAGCGCGGCGGTGTGCCCGTGCGGACCGGCCTGCTCGGCGTCTCCGCCGCCGTCGCCATGGGCGCGGTCGCGGTGGCCTCGGGGCTGATCCCGGGCGCCGACAACTACAAGCTCGGCGGCGACAACGGCGGCAACAAGGTGCAGGCCGCCGACTCCTCCCCCAGCGTCGAGGCGCAGGGCGGCACGGACGGCTCGGTCGACGACCGCGCGCCGTCCGCCGCGAGCCGCGACACCGCGCGCGCCACGCCCTCCGCCTCGCCCTCGAAGTCCGCCTCGTCGAAGCCGTCCGCCGAGCCGTCGAAGACGCCTGAGGCGTCCAGGAGCAGCGAGCCGGAGACGAAGAGCGCGAGCCCGACGAAGACGGCCCCCGCGAAGACGAAGGCACCGACCACCGCCGGCGGTGGCGGCTCCGCGACGACGTCGGAGACGGCGGCCGCCGCTCAGGTCCTCGCCCTCGTCAACCAGGAGCGCGCCAAGGTCGGCTGCACCCCGGTGACCGCGGACAGCGGCCTCGCCTCGCTGGCGACCGCCTTCAGCGAGGACATGGCGGCGCGGAACTTCTTCGACCACACGGACCCGGACGGCGCGACGCCGTGGGACCGCGCCAAGGCGGCCGGCATCACGGACCTCGGCGGCGAGAACATCGCCCGTGGCCAGGCCAACGCCCAGTCCGTGATGGACGCCTGGATGAACAGCCCCGGCCACAAGGCGAACATCCTCAACTGCGACTACAAGACCCTCGGCGTCGGTGTGCACTTCGGCTCCGGCGGCCCGTGGTGGACGCAGGACTTCGGCTTCTGAGCGGCTTGCGAACAGCTTCTAGGCGGTGACGGCGAGGCGGCCCGCGCGGAACACGCGCGCCGTCTCCGTGACCCGGCGGCCCAGGTGCTCGGCCGTGGCGACGTCCGCCTTGTGCACGGCCTCGGGGCCCTGGTCGTTGTTGGTCTGCGCGGCCGCGCCCGCGAAGAAGCCGAGCCGGTTGAGGTCGTCCTCCGAGGCCTCGCTGGTGTTCCAGCCCGGGTGCAGACCGAGGTTGACCCAGGTCATGCCGTGCTGCGCGGCCAGGATCTGGAAGAACTGCAGGGTGTGCAGCTTGTCGCCGCTCTTGGAGCCGGAGTTGGTGAACCCGGCGGCGAGCTTGTCCTGCCAGTCGAGGCCGAACCAGCGCTTCGAGGTGGCCTCCGCAAAGACGTGGAAGGCGCCCGACGCCGTACCCATGTAGGTCGGCGATCCGAACACGATCGCGTCCGCGGCGTCGAGCCGCGCCCACTCCTCCTCGGTGATCTCGTCGACCTTGATGAGGTGGGCCTCGGCGCCGGCCTGGACGGCCCCCGCGCGAACGGCCTCGGCGAGGACGGCGGTGTGGCCGTAGCCCGAGTGGTAGGCGATGGCGACGACGGGTGCGAGGGCATGCGTGGTCATGGTGACGTACTCCCGGATCGGTGAGTGAAGGAAAGTGCCGGACGCGTCGGAACGCTCGCGGCGACCACCGAAGGAAAGCACTAACTTTTAGATAGCGCAACCCGCAAGTTCGCGCTGCGTCGGAGTATGCTCGTGGTATGGACTCGACCGGCATGGATTCCCCCGACCTCGCCTACGACGTGTTCTCCAAGTCCTGCCCGTCGCGCGGCACGCTGGAGCACGTGACCGGCCGGTGGGGCGCGCTCACCCTGGGAGCGCTGCACGAGGGCTCGTTCCGCTTCAACGAGCTGCGCCGCCGCGTGGACGGCGTGAGCGAGAAGATGCTGTCGCAGACGCTGCACGCGCTGGAGCGCGACGGCCTGGTGCACCGCGACGCGCAGCCCACGAACCCGCCGCGCGTGGACTACGAACTGACGCCGCTGGGCCGGGAGGTGGCCGAGCGGCTGCTGACCCTCATCCGGTTCGTGGAGGGGCGGATGGACGACGTACTGGTCTCCCGCGAGCGCTACGACGAGACGCGCGGCGGCCTCTGACAGCGCGGGCAGTAGTAGCTCGACCGGTTCATCCAGGCGCGGCGCCGCATCGGCGTCGCGCACCGGCGGCACGGCAGCCCTTCACGCCCGTACGCGTCGAGGGACCGGTCGAAGTAGCCGGACTCCCCGTTCACATTCACGTAGAGGGAGTCGAAACTCGTCCCGCCGACGCTCAGCGCCGCGTTCATCACATCCCTTACGTGGCCGAGGAGTTCGGCCGTGCGCGGGCGCGTGAACGTCGCGGTGGGGCGCTCGTAGTGCAGCTTCGCGCGCCACAGCGCCTCGTCCGCGTAGATGTTGCCGACGCCGCTGATGAGCGACTGGTCGAGCAGAGCGCGCTTGATGGTGGTGCGCTTGCGGCGCAGCGCGTCGTGGAAGGCCGCGTCGTCGAAGAGCGGGTCCAGGGGGTCGCGTGCGATGTGCGCGATGACGTCCGGCAGCTCGTCGGGGGTGTTCTCGTGCAACGAGAGCCCGCCGAAGGTGCGTTGGTCGACGAACCGCAGCTCGGTCCCGAGGTCGTCCGCGAACCGTACGCGGATCCGAAGATGCTTCTCGTCCGGCGCCTCGTGCGGCTGCACCAGCAGCTGGCCGCTCATGCCGAGGTGCGCGAGCACGGAGGTGTGCGTCGTCTCCAGCGGCAGCCACAGGTACTTGCCGCGCCGCATCGGCTCGCCGATCCGCTGCCCCTTGAGGCGGTGCGCGAAATCCTCGCCGCCCGCGAGATGACGGCGTACGGCACGGGGGTGCAGGACCTCCGCGTCGGCCACGGTCCGGTGCGCCACCCAGCGGGCCAACCCGCGCCGCACGACCTCTACTTCGGGCAGCTCTGGCACGGGGGTCCTCCGGACGGGGCGGGACGGGTCGGGGTGACATCGGGGTGACGCGGGGCAGCGTACAACGCAGAACGCCCGCCCCCACCGGCGGACCGGTGGGAACGGGCGACTGAGGAAACCGAGCGCTACACGCCAGGGGCGGTGTCGGCGGCCGCCCCCTCCGAGGCGGCCGCGGCAGCCGCCTCCTCGGCGCGCTCGTCCGCCGCGGCGCGAATGGCGCGCCAGGCGGACTCAGCGGCCTGCTGCTCCGCTTCCTTCTTGCTGCGGCCGGTGCCGGTGCCGTACGAGACGCCTCCGACGCGGGCGGCAGCAGTGAAGGTCTTCTCGTGGTCCGGGCCCGTCTCGGAGACCAGGTACTCGGGAACGCCGAGCCCTTCGGTCGCCGTGAGCTCCTGGAGACTGGTCTTCCAGTCCAGGCCGGCACCCAGATTCGAGGACTTCTCGATCAGCGGGTCGAAGAGCCGGTGGACGAGTTCGCCCGCCGCTTCCAGACCCTGGTCCAGATAGACAGCACCGATCACCGCTTCCAGGGTGTCGGCGAGGATGGACGCCTTGTCCCGGCCGCCCGTGCCCTCTTCGCCCCGGCCGAGCCGGATGAAGGAACCCAGGTCGAGCCCGCGGCTGACCTCCGCCAGTGCACGCGAATTGACCACCGCGGCCCGCAACTTGGCCAGCTGGCCTTCGGGCAGGTCGGGGTGGGTGCGATACAGCGTGTCGGTGACCACGAGTCCGAGCACGGAGTCCCCGAGGAACTCGAGGCGCTCGTTCGTGGGCAGCCCGCCGTTCTCGTACGCGTACGAGCGATGCGTCAGCGCACGCACCAGAAGGGCGGACTCGAGTTGGTACCCGAGCCGCCCTTCCAGAAGCGTGTGGGACGAGGCTGTGGTGTCCGCCTTTTTCTTGGCGTCAGACATAGAGCCTCTCACCAGCCGCTCAGACCTCGAGGACCTGGCGCTTGTTGTAGGTGCCACAAGCGGGGCACGCGATGTGCTGCAGCTTGGGCTCCTGGCAACGCTCACACGAAACCAGGGTGGGGACCGCAGCCTTCCACTGCGACCGGCGGTGGCGCGTGTTGCTGCGCGACATCTTCCGCTTCGGAACAGCCACGGCTACTTCTCCTGCTTCTCGTCGACGCCCGCTTGTGCTTCGGCGCCGCTCATCTCGTCCTTCTCGCCGTCCTGGATGGTGCCAGCGAGTCCCTGCAAAGCCGCCCAACGGATGTCGACGGCGTCATGGTGGTGGCCAGGTTCGTCCGAGAGACGCACTCCGCACTCGGAGCAGAGTCCCTCGCAGTCCTCCTGGCACACCGGCTGCATCGGCAGTGCGAGCACCACCGCATCACGCAGCACAGGCTCGAGGTCGAAAAGTCCGTCCTCGAGAAAGAGCCTGTCCTCGTCATCTTCCTCGGCGTCGTCGGCCGGATCCGCTTTCACACGGCCCCGGTCGTCGGCGTCAGGGTACGAGAACATCTCCTGGAAGTCCGCGTCGACCTCATGGTCGAGCGGCTCCAGACACCTTACGCACTCCCCCTTCGCCGATGCACGGGCGGTGCCTGTGACAAGCACCCCTTCCATGACCGACTCCAGACGGAGGTCGAGCTCCACCGGGGCGCCTTCCGGCACCTCGATGACTCCCTGGAGACCGAGGGCCTTGGGAGCGTCGATCGTGCGGGACAGCCGCTGCATGGCACCAGGACGCCGACCCAGCTCGTGCGTATCGAACACGAGTGGGTTGCGGTGGTCGAGGCGGGTGTTCAGGGCTGGTCCTGCTTTCGTTCTTCGAAGCTCATGGGGTCAGCGGCACCGAATCTTCCGGGCAGCTGGGACCGCACGTATACGCGCGACCGAAGAGCCAGGATACTGGACCATTCGCTCACGGCCCAATCCGGTCCCGGCCGCCCCGGAGCACACCGGTCAGCGGCCGTGCTGCTCCTGCTCGTACTGCCGGACCTGCTCCATGCTGATCATGCTCGTGTCGAAGAGACTGGTCTCGTCGAGCGCGCCGCCCTGCGCCTGCTGCTGGTCCTGCTGCTGGTAGGCGTACGGGTCCTGCTGATGCTGATAGGCGGCCGCGTACGGGTCCTGCTGCTGTTGCTGCTGATACGCGTACGGGTCCTGCTGGTACGCCGCGTACGGGTCCTGCTGCGCGTACTGCTGCTGGTAGGCGTACGGGTCCTGCTGCTCCCCGTACGCGGCGGCCGCGGCGGGCTGCTGTGCGGGGATCTGCGGGGCCTGGACCTGCTGCGCCTGGATCTGCTGGGCGTCCTGGTTGCCGATCTCGGCGAGGCCCGCCAGGTAGTCGGCGTCGCTGGTGTGCGCCTGCTCGTCCTCCGTGGGCAGGGCGCCCAGGTCGTCGCTGGCGATGCGGCCGTGCAGCTTCTGCCGGCCCTTGCCGACGGCCTCCAGGGTCTTGGCGAGCACCGCCTCGAAGGCGCCGAGCTTGGCGTCCACGTAGGAGTCGGCGTCCCTGCGCAGCGTCTCGGGGTCGTGGCTGCGCTCGGGAGCGTCCTCGTCCTCGTACCCCTGCTCGTCGGTGCCGGGGCCCGTGCCGAGCAGCTTCTCGCGGCCGCGGCCGACCGAGCCGAGCGTCTTGTTGAGGACGACCTCGAAGTTGGCGAGCTTGGAGTCGACGTAGTCGTCGGCCTCCGCGCGGATCTCCTCGGCCTCCTGGCGGGCCTCGGCGAGGATGCGGTCCGCCTCGTTCTGCGAGCGGCGGGCGATCTCGGTGTCGGAGATCAGGCTGCCGCGCTCGGCGTGCGCGGTCTCGATGATCCGCTCGGCCTCGGCGCGGGCCTGCTCGACCATCTGCTCGCGGCCGCCGATCAGCTCCTGCGCCTGCGCGAGGGAGCCGGGCAGGGCCTGGCGCACCTCGTCGAGCATGGCGAGCAGATCGGCGCGGTTGACCACGCACGAGGCCGACATGGGCATGGACCGGGCGTTGCCGACCGCGGCGACGATCTCGTCGAGCTTCTTCTGGACGTCCACCGTGTGCTCGCCACTCTCTCGTCTTGTCACTACCGATGTGACAGGGGGTTTGGAGACGGACGGGACGACTGTATGCCCAACTCGCCTGTGGGTGTCACTTCTTGGGCAGGCGCTCGGTCAGCGCCTCGTGCACCAGCGGCGGGACCAGGTGCGACACGTCGCCGCCCCAGGCCGCGACCTCCTTGACCAGCGAGGAGGACAGGAAGCTGTAGGTGGGGTTGGTGGGGACGAAGAGGGTCTCCACACCGGAGAGGCCGTTGTTCATCTGGGCCATCTGCAGCTCGTAGTCGAAGTCGCTGACGGCGCGCAGGCCCTTGACGATCGCGGGGATGTCGCGCTGCTTGCAGAAGTCGACGAGCAGGCCGTGGAAGGACTCGACCTCCACGTTGCCGAACTCGGCGGTGACGTCGCGGATCAGCTCGATCCGCTCGTCCACGGTGAACAGGCCCTGCTTCGACTGATTGATCATCACCGCGACGTGCACCACGTCGTACAGCTTGGAGGCTCGGGCGATGATGTCGAGGTGGCCGTTGGTGATGGGGTCGAACGACCCGGGACAGACTGCGCGGCGCACGGGAAGTCCCTCGCTCTCCGGTCCGGTCATCGTGCGTCGTCGCACGTGAGGGTGGTGTTCAAGGCGGCGCGACCGTACCAAAACGTGCCCTCGCCGTAGCGACGGGACCTCAGTCCCTCGAACCCGTCGGGCCACCGGAATTCGCCGCCTCGTGTGCTGCGTTCCACGGTGACGAGCGCATCGTCCGTGAGCCAGCCCTGAGTACGGAGTGTGAGCAGAATCTCCCGAAGATCGTCGTCGGAGACCGCGTACGGAGGGTCGAGGAAGACCAGGTCGTAGGGGTCGGCAGGGGGCGCGCCCGCGACGACTTGTTCCGCTTTTCCGGTACGTGCCTCGGCTCCGGGCAGGCCGACGGCCTTGATGTTCTCGCGGATCGTGCGGGCGGCTCGGGCGTCGGCCTCGACGAGGAGCGCGTGCGCGGCGCCGCGCGACAGGGCTTCCAGGCCGACGGCTCCCGAACCTGCGTACAGGTCGGCCACGCGCGCCCCGTCGAGGGTGCCGAGGAGCGCCTGCCAGGTGGAGAAGAGGCCCTCGCGCGCCCGGTCGGAGGTGGGGCGGGTGCCGTTCCCCGGCGGTACGGCCAGGCGGCGTCCGCCGGCGCGTCCGGCGATCACGCGGGTCATCTCTGCTCTCGGTCCTTGTCTCGGGGTGGTCCGGAGCGCGTGCGGTGCGCTCCGGTCCTTTGTTCCTGCGCGATCAGTGTCTCAGCCCTTGTCGAGGTACTGCTCACGCTCCTCGTCCAGGAGGGCGTCGAGGGCCGTGCGCAGGCCGGGCAGGCGGTCGAGGTCCGGGTCGGCCGCGACGACCCTGGTCGCCTCCTCGCGGGCCTCGGCGATGATCTCCTCGTCCTCGATGACGGCGAGCATCCGCAGGGACGAGCGCACGCCGGACTGGGCCTGCCCGAGGACGTCTCCCTCGCGGCGCTGCTCCAGGTCGATCCGGGACAGCTCGAACCCGTCGAGCGTGGAGGCGACGGCGCCGAGGCGGGCGCGCGCGGGGCTGGCCTCGGGCATCTCGGTGACCAGGAGGCACAGGCCCGCCGCGGAGCCACGGCCGACGCGGCCGCGCAGCTGGTGGAGCTGGGAGACGCCGAAGCGGTCGGCGTCCATGATCACCATCGCCGTCGCGTTCGGCACGTTCACCCCGACCTCGATGACGGTCGTGGCGACGAGCACGTCCGTCTCCCCCGCGGCGAACCGGCGCATCACCGCGTCCTTGTCGTCGGGGTGCATCCGCCCGTGCAGCACCTCGACCTTGAGTCCTTGGAGCGGCCCGTGCGCCAGCTCCTCGGCGACGTCGAGGACGGCGAGCGGGGGCCGCTTCTCGGCCTCGTCCTCGGCGGACTTCTTCTTGCCCTTCTTGGGCTTGTCGTCCTCGTCGTCGCCGATGCGGGGGCAGACGACGTACGCCTGATGCCCGTTCTCCACCTCCTCCCGGACGCGCTCCCACGCGCGCGCGAGGAAGTGCGGCTTGTCGGCGGCGGGCACCACATGGCTGGCGATCGGCGAGCGCCCGGCCGGGAGCTGGTCGAGGACGGAGGTCTCCAGGTCGCCGAAGACGGTCATGGCGACGGTGCGCGGGATCGGTGTCGCCGTCATGACCAGGAGGTGGGGCGGCTGCTTGCCCTTGGAGCGCAGGGCGTCGCGCTGCTCCACGCCGAACCGGTGCTGCTCGTCCACGACGACCAGGCCCAGATCGTGGAACTGCACCTTGTCCTCGATCAGGGCGTGCGTGCCGATGACGACGCCGGCCTCGCCGGTGACCAGGTCGAGCAGTGCCTGCTTGCGGGCGGCGGTGCCCATGGAGCCGGTGAGCAGGACGACCTTGGTGGAGTGCTCGGCGCCGCCGAGCATGCCGGCCTGCGCCAGCTCGCCCATCATCTCGGTGATCGAGCGGTGGTGCTGCTGGGCGAGGACCTCGGTGGGCGCGAGCATCGCGGCCTGCCCGCCGGCGTCGACCACGGCGAGCATCGCGCGCAGGGCCACCATCGTCTTGCCGGAGCCCACCTCGCCCTGGAGCAGCCGGTGCATCGGATGCTCGGTGGCGAGGTCGTCGAAGATCTCCTTGGAGACCTTCCGCTGGCCGTCGGTGAGCGTGAACGGCAGCTTCGCGTCGAAGGCCGTGAGCAGTCCGTCCGCCTTCGGCACGCGCGCGACGGCGGTCAGCTGGGTGTCGGCGAACCGGCGCCTGGCGAGGGCGACTTGGAGGACGAAGGCCTCGTCCCACTTGAGGCGGGCGCGGGCGTCGGCGATGTCCGCCTTCGTGTGCGGCCGGTGGATCTTGATCAGGGCTTCGGGGAGCGGGACCAGGCCGCGGCCCTCACGCAGCGCGTCGGGCAGCGGGTCGAGGGCCTCCTGTGCGCTGGGCAGCACCAGGTCGACCGCCTTGGCGATCTTCCAGGACTCCAGCTTGGCGGTGGCCGGGTAGATGGGCAGCAGGGCCCCGGCCCAGGAGCCGACGGCCTCGGCCGCGTCCTCGGTCGATTCGGCGGTCAGCAACTGGTAGGCGGGGTGCGCCAGTTGCATCTTCCTGTTGAAGAGCGAGACCTTGCCGGCGAACATCGCGCGCGTGCCCGGCAGCAGGTCCTTGTGCGGCTTGTGGATGCCCTTGCCGAAGAAGACGAGCTGGATCTGGCCGCTGCCGTCCGTGATGGTCACTTCGAGGCGCTGGCCGCTGCCGCCGTTGAACCTCAGGACGCGGGCGGTCGCGACCTGGGCGACGACGGTGACGTGCTCGTCCAGCGGCAGCTCCGCGAGGCGCGTGAGCTCGCCGCGCTCCGCGTATCTGCGCGGGTAGTGGTGGAGCAGGTCCCCGACGGTGTGCAGGCCTAGGTGCTCGGCCATCACCTTCGCGGTGGGTGGGCCGAGCACTTTCTTCAGCGGTTCTTCGAGCGCAGGCACGAGATCCATTGCACACCACGCCACTGACAATCACCGCACATCCCCGGATCCGGCCGGTCCTGCGGCCTTTATCCGCTGGTCGGGAGAGGCATGGCGGACCTAGGATGACCGGCTCCGAGCCTGATCGCGGTCACCTCTCGCGGGACCGCCCGACCCGCGCCGTCGCCCGTCCCCCCACCGGCGCAGCGACGATGGATTCCCAGACTTCTCAGAATGCGCACGGTGCCCAGGCGCCGCACACACCGCACACGTTCCAGGTCGACCTGCGCGGTCTCGTCGACCTGCTCTCCCACCATCTGTACTCCAGCCCGAAGGTCTACCTGCGCGAGCTGTTGCAGAACGCGGTGGACGCCATCACCGCCCGCCGCGCCGAGCAGCCCGACTCCCCCGCCACCGTGCGGCTGTTCGCCGAGGGCGGGGCGCTGCGGGTCGAGGACTCCGGCATCGGGCTGACCAAGACGGACGTGCACCAGCTGCTCGCCACGATCGGGCGCAGCTCCAAGCGCGGCGACGGTCTGGAGTCGGCCCGCGCCGACTTCCTCGGCCAGTTCGGCATCGGCCTGCTCGCGTGCTTCGTCGTGGCCGAGCGGATCCGCGTGGTCAGCCGCAGCGCGCGCACACCGGACGCCCCGCCCGTCGAGTGGACGGCCCGCGACGACGGCTCGTACACGGTCCGTACGCTCCCGGACGCGGCCCGCCTCGAACCCGGCACGACCGTGCACCTGGAGGCCCGCGCGGGCGCCGCGGACTGGCTGGCGGAGGAGCGGGTGCTGTCCCTGGCGCGGGACTTCGGCTCGCTGCTCCCGTACGACGTGCGCGTCGGCGAGGCCGCGGTGACGGACCTGCCCGCCGTCTGGGACCGTCCGTATCCGAGCCCTGCCGCGCGCCGGGTGGCCCTGGCCCGGCACTGCCACGACCTGTTCGGGTTCACGCCGCTGGACTCGATCGACCTGGACGTGCCGCTGGCCGGCATCCGGGGCGTGGCGCACGTGCTGCCGCAGGCGGTGAGCCCCGCCCAGCGCGCGGGACACCGGGTGCATCTGAAGGGCATGCTCCTCACGGAGCGGGCCGAGCAACTCCTGCCCGACTGGGCCTTCTTCGTGCGCTGCGTCATCGACACGGACAGCCTGCGCCCCACCGCGTCGCGCGAGTCCCTGTACGAGGACGAGACCCTGGCCGCCGTGCGGGAGGCCCTGGGCGAGCGCATCCGGGAGTGGCTGACGTCGCTCGCGGCGGGCGATCCGGAGCGGCTCGCCGCCTTCTTGTCGGTGCACCACCTGGGGGTCAAGTCCCTTGCGCGGCACGACAAGGAGATGCTGCGCACCATGCTTCCGTGGCTGCCGTTCGAGACGACGGACGGGCAGCTCTCCCTGGAGGAGTTCGCGCAGCGCCACCCTGTCGTGCACTTCACGCGGACGGTGGAGGAGTACCGGCAGGTGGCGCCGATCGCCTCCGCCCAGGGGATCGGTGTCGTCAACGGGGGTTATACGTATGACAGCGACCTCGTGGAGGCGCTGCCGTCCGTACGCCCCGGCACCGTGGTCGCCGAGCTGGACGCGGACACCGTCACCGCGCACCTGGACAGCGTCGACCCGGCCGAGGAACTGGCCCTGTCGGCGTTCCTGGCCGCCGCGCGGGCCAGGCTCGACCCGCTGGGCTGTGACGTCGCCCTGCGCGCCTTCCATCCGCTGACGGTGCCCGCGCTGCACCTGGACGACCGCGCCGCCCGGCACGAGCAGGCGCGCGCGGACGCCGAGGCGCAGGCGGACGACCTGTGGGCGGGCATTCTGGGCTCGCTGCGCGGCAGCGCTCCTCGCGCGCGGCTCGTTCTCAATCACCTCAACCCGCTGATCCGCAGGGTGAGTTCGCTGACCGACCCGGAGCTGGTCGGCACGGCCGCCGAGGCCCTGTACGGGCAGGCCCTGCTGATGGCGCAGCGCCCGCTGCGCCCGGCCGACTCGGCGCTTCTGAACCGCTCGTTCATCGGCCTCCTGGAGTGGGCCACGCACCCCGGCACCGGAAAGGACGACGCCCGATGAACGGAACCGACGGGATCCCGGACCTGGACGGCCTGCGGCGCGCCATGGCGGAGAACGCCGCGCAGCCCGAGGGGCCGGCGCGGGGCGCCCGCGCGGAGCTGCTGCTCGCGCAGGCGGAGAAGCTCGGCGAGCCGCTCGCCGTGATCGAGGCGCTCGGCCACCAGCTGCAGATGTACAACTACAGCTCCGAGAAGGCCAAGATGTTCGTCCCCTTCGCGCGGCTGCTGCGCATGTGGGACGAGCACCCCGAGGACTTCGACGCCTACGAGACGCACTCGCTGCACTGGGTCTTCAAGTGGATGTCCGGCGGCATGCTGAGCCAGCCGCACATCCCGCTCGCCTCCATGGAGAAGTGGCTCGGCGAGATGGAGCACCGCTACAGGGTGGCCGGGCACTCCGAACGGGCCGTCCGTATGAGCGAGTTCTACGTCGCCGACCACATAGGTGACGAAGAGCGGGCCACGCGCGCGTACGAGGCGTGGCTCGCGGCGGACCGCGACACCATGGCCGACTGCCATGCCTGCGAGCTGAACGGGCAGGGTGCCCGCCAGGCGGCGCTGCGCAACGACGAGCGCGCCCTGGAGCTGTGGCGTCCGGTCCTGGAGGGCGAGCACACCTGCGCCCACGAGCCGCACGCCACCCTCGCCGACTCGCTGCTGCCCCTGCTGCGCCTGGGCCGTCCCGAGGAGGCCCGCGCGAACCATCTGCGCGGCTACCGCCTCGTACGGCGGATGGAGTCGATGCGGGGCGCGTTCGCGGCGCACGTGGAGTTCTGCGCCCTGACGGGCAACGAGGCGCGCGCCCTGGAACTGCTGGCGGAGCGCCCGGCCTACTTCACCGACACCGGCAACCCCCAGGGTCTGATGGACTTCCTCGGGGTGACGGCACTGGTGATGGACCGGCTGACCGAGCTGGGCCTGGGCGAGCAGAGCGTCCCCGGTCCGGCCGGCCGCTCCTGGACGGCCGCGGAACTCGCGGCGCACGCGCGCGCGGAGGCGCTCGCCCTCGCGGCCCACTTCGACGAGCGCAACGGCACAGACCGGGTGGGCACGCGGCTGCGGGAGCGGATGGCCCAGCGGCCCCTGCTGGATCGGCTGCCGCTCGGCGTACGGGTCGTGCGCACGGCCGCGCCCCCGAAGCCGGTCGTCACAGCCCCCGCGGAGCAGCCCCGCGACGCCGCGGCCCTGGTGGAGCGGGCGCGACGCGTCTCCGAGGAGACCGGCGGGCCGGAGGCGGGACGGGCCTGGGAGGCGGCGGCGCGCGCCGCCGAGGCGGAGGGCCTGGAGCTGTCCGCTCGCGACCGCGCCGAGATCGTCGACTACGAAGCGATGCGTTCCGAGGACGGCGCCGAACTGTTCGCCCGTGCGGCCGAGTTGTACGCCGCCGCCGGGGACGAGGACGAGGCCCGGGCCGCACGCGCGCGTGGCGCGTACGCGATGTCCCGCGCGGGCCGCGCCGACGACGCGCTCGCCGCGATCCGCGCACCGTACGAGGAGGTCCTCGCCGCCCTGCCCGATCTGGACGTCACGACGGCCCGCCCGGCGGCGGCGGTGCTGGCCTGCCGCGCGCAGATCCTGCTGCGGGAGCATGCCGGGGACGCCGACATCGCGGCGGCCGAGGAGTGCGCGCGCCGGCTGCTCGCGCTCACCGAGCCGTTCTCGGCGGTGCCGCACCTGGCGTCGCAGGCCGCGTCCGCCCGGTCGATGCTCGGCGACATCGCGCTGCACCATGGCGACGCGGACAAGGCACGGGCGCTGTACGAGGAGGCCGCCGCCGCGCACGTGGCGGCGGGGCGGCCATGGGTGGCCGTGGACTGCGAGGCGCGGCTCGCGGGGCTCGCCCGCGACCGGGACGACGCGGCGGACGCCGAGCGGGCCCTGCGCGCCGCACTGGCGCACGGCGCCGGGTACCTGGAGCCTGCGGGCTCCGCGCAGTTGAACCTCCAGCTGGCCGAAGTCCTCGCCGCCACCGGGCAGTTCGGGCCCGCGTCCGCGCACGCCCTGGAGGCCGCCCACTGGGCCGACGAGGCGGGCGACAGCCCGGGGCTCGGCGCCTGGGCACGCTTCCAGCTCGGCGGTCACCTGCTGCGCGAGGAGCGCACGGCCGAGGCCGCCGAAGTCCTGGAGTCGGCGCTGCTCGACCTGACGGCCGAGGACCACGGGGAGGGCGCCCTCGTCCAGGCCCAGTGGTGGCTCGGCGACTGCGCCCGTGCGCTCGGCGAGCACCTTCAGGCCGCCGAGGCCTGGCTGAAGGCCGCCGAGATCGCGCAGCACTGGCCCGAGCAGCGCGACCACGCGATGCTCGCGAACCTGGCGGCGGACGCCCTCGAACGGGCGGGCCGCACCGAGGATGCTGATCGCGCCTACGCGCGCGCGGGCGAGCTGTGGCGCTCTCTGGGCCACATACATGCGGTGGTGCGGTGCCTGCGCGCGCGTGCCTGGCTCGACTCCGCGTCGGCGGACGACGAGCGGGCGTTCATGACGGCGGCGATCGGAGCCTGCGAGGAGGCGCTCGCCACGGAGGACGCCGACCACGAGGCGCTGCGGTCCGAACTCGGCCACACGCACCGGCAGTTCGCGGAGCTGCTCGCCCGGCACGCGCCCGCCGCGGAGACGGCCGCACAGTTGGACCTGGCCGCGGCGGCGTTCGACGAGGCCGGTGACGCCGAAGCGCGGGACGAAGCCCGGGCCGCTCGGGCGGCGCTTTCGGAGTAGGCCGCGAGGCGGGTGGCTACTCGACGCCGATCAGGATCAGCGCCGACTGCCGCCCGCCCCGGTAGACCATCGTGTCCACGGCCAGGTAGGTCTCGCGTACGTGCAGTTCGAGGCTGTCCGCGACCTCGTCCGGCACGTCGTCGCCGAGGACGAGGGTGACCAGCTCGCCGCCCGCGGCGAGCATCCGGTCGAGGACGGTGCGGGCGGTCGCCGGGATCTCGCTGCCGATGACCGCCACGTCGCCGTCGATGAGCCCGAGGACGTCCCCGGCCTGGCAGATGCCGGCCATGGTCCACGACTGCCGCTCGGCGACGGTCAGTTCGGCGTAGCGGGTCGCGCCCGCGGCCGACGTCATCGCCACGACGTCCTCGTCGAAGCGCCGGTCCGGCTCGTGCACGGCGAGCGCCGCGATGCCCTGCACCGCGGACCTGGTCGGGATGAGCGCGACCCGTACGCCCTCGGAACGGGCCTGTTCGGCGGCGGCCGCCGCGGTGTGCCGCAGCTCCGCGTCGTTCGGCAGCAGCACGACCTCGCGCGCGTGGGCCCGCCGGATGGCGTCGACCAGCTCCCCGCTGGCGGGCGGCTCACCGGGCCGGTCGGGCACGGTCGTCGCGCCCGCCTCCGCGTACAGACCGGCGAGCCCGTCACCCGGCACGACCGCCACGACGGCCCGCTGCGCCCGCTCGCGCGGCGGGGCCGAGGACCGGGCCGTATGGGCGTCGCCGAGCCCGAAGTGCGTGATGCGGATGCGATACGGGCGGCCCGCCTCGACGCCCGCCTCCACGGCGGCACCCGCGTCGTCGACATGGACGTGCACGTTCCACAGCCCGTCCCCGCCCACGACGACCAGGGAGTCCCCGAGGGCGTCGAGCCTGGTCCGCAGCCGGGCGACGTGCCGGTCGTCGGCCTCGAGGAGGTAGATGACCTCGAAGGCGGGCCCCGGGCCGCCGTGCTCCTCCGCGCATTCAAGAGGCGCGGTCGGGGACGGCGCACCCACGCGCGCGTGCCCGTTCTCCTCCCGGCGGGGCACCGGCGCCGCCTCCCCCGAGACGGCCTCGGTCAGCGCCCGCAGGACGGCGACGAGGCCACGGCCCCCCGCGTCCACGACCCCCGCGCCGGCCAGGACCGCCAGCTGCCCCGGCGTCGCGTCCAGCGCCGTGCACGCGCCTTCATAGGCGGCGCGGGCGACGGCCCCGCAGTCGCCGTCGACGTCCGCCGCCGCGTCCGCGGCCGCCGTCGCGACGGTGAGGACGGTGCCTTCGACGGGGTGGGCGACGGCCTCGCGGGCGGACTCGGCGGCCCTGCGCAGCGCCAGGCGCAGGGCTCCTGGCGCAGCCCCGGCCGCGTGATCTCCGTCACGGCCCGCGTCGGCGGCGAGGACCTGGGCCATGCCCCGCAGCAGCTGCGCGAGGATCGTCCCCGAATTCCCGCGGGCGCCGATGAGGGCGCCGTGCGCCATCGCGCGGATCACCTCGGGCAGTTCGGGCACGGCGGGCTCCCGGCCCGCCTGAAGACCGGCGAAGACCGCTTCCACGGCCTGATGCGCGGACTCCACGGTCAGATACAGGTTGGTGCCGGTGTCCCCGTCGGCCACGGGATAGACGTTGATCGCGTCGATCTCCGCGCGCTCGCGGCCGAGCGCTTCCAGGGCGAGGGAGCACCAGGCGCGCACCGCGACGACGTCGAGTACATGCGGCACCTGCGGCACCTGCGCCTCCTTGAGCTGCGGGACTGGCACCGCAGAGTAGACCCCGGGGGTCGGCCGTCCGGGAAGAGGGCCCGGCCCGGGAGCCGGGGCAGCGGCCCGGGCAGCCATGGTAGTTTCGTTGTACCGAAGCAGCCGTTGTATGCTGCTCCGGTTGCCCGATACCCATCGGGCCATCCCCCTGGCACCGCCACTCAGATCCTCCGATCCTGATCCCGGCATGCCGGGATCAACCGTAAGTGCATCTGAAGTCTTTGGAGTGACCCGTGGCTGCCAACTGCGACGTCTGCGGCAAGGGGCCGGGCTTCGGCAACAACATTTCGCACTCGCACCGCCGTACGTCCCGTCGCTGGAACCCGAACATCCAGCGTGTGCGTGCAGTGGTCGGGCGGACGCCGAAGCGGCTCAACGTCTGCACCTCGTGCATCAAGGCCGGCAAGGTCTCGCGCTGACGTAACGCGTAGCGCGGCCACCTCGCTGGTTGCTTGAAGAAGCCGGTCCCCTCGGGGGCCGGCTTCTTCGTGTGCCCGGACCTCCTTCCGTCCGCGGCGGTGCGCACGATCCGCCGTCCGGCCACGACTGTCAGTGGCGGCTGCCAGACTCTGCGCATGCGGTTCGGCATCCTCGGCCCTCTCGACGTACGGGCACTCGACGGCAGCCCGCTGGATCCCGGCGGGCCGCGCCCGCGCGCCCTGCTGACGCTGCTGCTCCTGGACGCGGGCCGCACCGTCTCGCCGGAGCGCCTGATCGACGGCCTGTACGGCGAACACCCCCCGGCCGGTGCGGGCAACGCTCTGCAGTCCCAGGTCTCACGGCTGCGCAAGCGCCTGAGCCTGGAGATCGAGGCGGGCCCCGCCGGATACCGGCTGGCCGTCGACCCGGACGACGTGGACCTGCACCGCTTCGAGCGGCTCGCGCGTGAGGGCCGGCAGTCGCTGTCCGCCGGGGACCACGCGCGCGCGGCGGCCGTCCTGCGTGAGGGCCTTGCCCTGTGGCGCG
Organism: Streptomyces sp. NPDC052225; assembly: GCF_040679615.1. Classification (NCBI taxonomy): domain Bacteria; kingdom Bacillati; phylum Actinomycetota; class Actinomycetes; order Kitasatosporales; family Streptomycetaceae; genus Streptomyces; species Streptomyces sp. NPDC052225. The sequence continues at coordinate 106,887 of NZ_JBFAVD010000019.1, forward strand.
GGCCGGCGCCCGGTGACCTGCCGCGCCTGGAAGAGCTGCGCCTGAGCGCCGTACAGGACCGCATCGAGGCCGACCTCACGCTGGGCGGCGACGCCGACCTGGTGGCCGAGGTCCGCGAACTGATCGCGCGGCACCCCCTGAGCGAGCGGCTGTACGGGCTACTGATGCGTGCCCTTCAGGCGGCCGGGCGCCCCGCCGAGGCACTGCGGGCCTATGAGGAGGCGCGCCGCGTCCTCGCCGACGAGCTGGGCACCGACCCGTCCCCCGAGCTCGCCGCGCTGCACCTGGAGCTGCTTCAGGGCCGAGGTCAGGACCCGGTCCGCCGGCGCGGGGTCCCGGCACAGCTGACCCGGTTCGTGGGGCGTGCGGACGAGCTGGCGCGGATCGACGAACTGCTGGACGAGGCCCGTCTGGTGACGCTGACCGGGCCGGGCGGGGCGGGCAAGACCCGGCTCGCGATCGAGGCGGCCGCCTCCCGCGCGGACGTCTGCTACGTGGAGCTGGCGCCGCTCGCCGACGGGGCGCAGGTCCCGTACGCCGTGCTCACCGCACTCGGCGTACGCGAAGGGCTGCGCGGCCCCCGGACCGCGGACGCCACCGAGCGGCTCATGGCGGCGCTGGAGGACCGCGAACTCCTGCTGGTGCTCGACAACTGTGAGCATGTGGTCGAGGGCGCCGCCCGCGCGGCGGGGCTCCTCCTCGCCACCTGCCCGGGCCTGCGGATCCTGGCGACCAGCCGGGAGGCGCTGGGGATCACCGGCGAGGCGCTGTGTCCGGTGCCGCCGCTGAGCGCCGGTCCGGCGGCGCTGCTGTTCAGGGACCGGGCCGCGGCGGTGCGGCCGGACTTCGCGGGGGACGGGCACGCGCGCGTGGCCGCGATCGACGCCATCTGCGCGGCGCTCGACGGGCTGCCGCTGGCCATCGAGCTGGCCGCGGCCAGGCTGCGGACGCTCACCGTCGAAGAGCTGGCCGAGCGGCTCGGCGACCGCTTCCGGGTCCTGTCGCGCGGGGACCGCACGAAGGCACCACGGCACCGCACCCTGCGGGCCGTCGTGGAGTGGAGCTGGGAGCTGCTCGACGAGGAGGAGCGGGATCTGGCGTGCCGGCTGACGGTGTTCACGGCCGGAGGCCTGTCCGGGGGCGCCACGCTGGACGCGGTGGAGGCGGTCTGCGGCATCCCGTATCCGGAGGACCTGCTCGCGTCGCTGGCCGAGAAGTCCTTCCTGGAGGCGTCCGAGGGCCGCTACCGGATGCTGGAGACGATCCGCGCGTTCTGTGCCGAGCACCTGGCGGACGACCTGCGAGCGGAGCTCCGGGACGCTCACGCGGCGTACTTCCTGCGGCTCGCCGAGGAGGCCGAGCCGCGACTGCGCGGATCCGATCAACTCCCGTGGCTGGAAAGACTGTCGGCCGAGCGGGCCGATCTCGATGCCGCCCTGCGCCACCTCGTGGGCGCCGCCCCCTCCGACGGCTTGCGGCTCATGGCTGCCCTGTCGTGGTTCTGGCGGCTGCGCGGCCTGGCCGGTGAGCGGGTGGCACTCGCCCGCGACCTCGTCGACGCGGTGGGGTCCGAGCCGCCGCCGGGCTTGGAGGAGGAGTACGCGCTGTGTGCGCTCAATGCCGTCATAGGGGACGGCGACGACGCCCGGCTCGATCGCGCGGACCGCGTACTGTCCACGATCGACCGCCAGTTGAGGCTGCCCTTCACGGTCGTGCTGTGGACGCTCGCGGTCGGCCCGGAGCGCTCTCGCGACGAGCGGGTGCGCGCCCAGGTCGGGGACGACCCGTGGGGTCGGGCGCTGCTCGGCATCGGGCTCGGGTTCCAGGAGCAGTTCGCCGGACGTCCGGCGGCGGCCGAGGCGCTGTTCACTCAGGCTCTCGACGGCTTTCGGGAGACCGGTGACCGGTGGGGCATGGCCAACTCCCTGGACCAGCTGGGGCTGCTCGCGGACTGGCGCGGGGAGCGGGCGCACGCACTGGAGCTGCTCGACGAAGCGCTCGGCTACGCGCGGGAGCTGGCCGCGCCGGAGGAGACCGCGGACCTGCTGTGCCGGCGCGGGACCGTGCTGCTGCGCAGCGCCGCGTACGAGGAGGCGGACGCCGACTTCGCTCGGGCGGGCGACCTCGCGCGGGCCGCGGGCGCACCGGAGAAGGTGGCGGGCGCGTTCTGGGGCAGGGGCGACGCTGCCCGTCTGTCGGGCGCCCCGGCCCGGGCCAGGGAGCACTACGAGACGGCGCTGGAGACCAGTGCACGCTCCTGGTACAGCGTGGGCCAGACCGTGCACATCTTCCTGGGCCTCGGGCGCACCGCTCTCGCGCAGGGGCGCACGGCCGAGGCGGACGAATGGTTCGCGCAGGCCCGCACCCTGTCGACCGGCGACCTGACGCAAGGGCTCGAACTGGCGGAGGTGGCCGAGGCCCTGGCGTCCCGGGCGGAGGCGCCCGAGCAGGCAGCGACGCTCCTGGGCGCCGCGGCGGCGATGCGCGGGCAGCTCATCGTGGACGACCCGGACGTCACTCCGCTCGAGCGGCGGATCCGGCGGCTGCTCGCTCCCGAGGTGTACAAGAAGGCCTTCGAGCTGGGCGGAATCCTGCGGGAGAAGGCCGTCCGCGCACCCTGACAGGCGGCGCGTCAGGCGCCCGGTCAGCGGGCGGTCAGCCGCGGTCAGCGCGTGGTCAGCGAACGGTAAGCGCCCCGGCGCACGCTCACTCCCATGACGAAGCAGACGCACACCTCAGCCGACCGGCCGACCCCCGGCACCCTCGCCCATCTCGACGTCCTGGTCTCCGGCGCCAGCATCGCCGGGCCCGCGATCGCCTTCTGGCTCTCCCGCCAGGGCGCCCGCGTCACCGTCGTCGAGAAGGCGCCCGCGCTGCGCGAAGGCGGCTTCGCGGTCGACTTCCGCGGCTCGGTCCACCGCACCGTCCTGACCCGCATGGGCATCTGGGACGAGCTGCACAGGATCCAGACCGACATGGGCCGGCAGGTCATCGTCGACGCGGACGACACCGAGCGCGTGGACCTGCCCGCGCACCTGATGAGCGGCGACGTCGAGGTCTTCCGAGGCGATCTCTCCCGCCTCCTGTACGAGCGCACCAAGGACACGGTCGCCTACGTCTTCGGCGACTCGATCGCCACGCTCACCGAGACCCCCACCGGCGTCGACGTCACCTTCGACCGCGGCGCGCCCCGCACCTTCGACCTGGTCGTCGGCGCGGACGGCCTGCACTCGCACACGCGTCGCCTGGCATTCGGGGACGAATCCCGCTACCTCCGCTTCCTCGGGTACTACGTCGCGGGGTTCGACATGCCCAACCATCTGGGCCTCGACCGCACGGCCCGGCTCTACACCGAACCGGGACGTACAGCCATGATCAACAATTACGACGGTGACCCGGGGCGGGCCGGCGCCTGCGTCGTGTTCCGGTCGCAGGAGCTCACGTACGACCGCAAGGACCTAGCGCAGCAGAAGCGGATCGTCGCCGAGAAGCTGCGCGGCATGGCCTGGCCGCACGTGGAGCAGATGCTGGAGGCGCTCGACCGGTCGGACGAGCTGTACTTCGACGCCATCGCCCAGATCCACATCGACCGGATCTCCCAGGGCCGGGTGATCCTGCTGGGCGACGCGGGGCACGGAGCGACCATGGGCGGCATAGGCACCGGCACGGCGCTGGTGTCGGCGTACGTCCTCGCGGGCGAGCTGGTGGCGGCGCGCGGCGATCACCGCACGGCGTTCGCCGCGTTCGAGGCGGCGATCACGAAGTACGCGAAGGGCTGCCAGAAGACCTCAGGGAACGCGGGACCGTTCCTGGCACCGGCCACCGAGAAGAAGATGCGCAGCCGCGACCGGGCGTACCGGATGCTGAGCTCACGGCTCCTGGCGGGCTTCTTCAAGCGCCTGACGGAGAAGACCGCGAGCAATCTGACGCTCAAGGACTACGCCCTGTCCCCCGAGCCGATACCTGCCCCCGCGCCGGCTGCCGAGGCCGCCCCCGCGGCTCAGGCCGAGGCTGCCCCCTCCGCTCAGGCCGAGGCCGTCCCGGCCGCCGACGAGGCCCCCAGCCGCCAGCCGTGATCGACGGGCCCGATACCGCCGCCGAGCGCGAACCCGGCGGCGATGGCCCCGGTCACGTACTCCTTGGCCGCGTGCACGGCCTCGGGCACGTCCTGCCCCTTCGCCAGACCGGCCGCGATGGCGGAGGCGAGGGTGCAGCCCGTGCCGTGCGTGTGCCGGTTGTCGTGGCGCGGGGCCCGCAGCCAGTACTCCTCGGAGCCGTCCGTCAGCAGATCCACCGCGTCCACGACACCGGCGGCGCCGCCCCGACCAGAAGCCACCTCTGTGGAGCCCAGATGCGAACCGAGATGCCCGCCCGCATGTCCACCCAGATGCCCACCCTTGATGACCACCCACCGCGGCCCGTAAGCGAGCACGGCGGCCGCTGCCCGACGCATCTCGTCCTCCGACTCGACCTGTACGCCGGTGAGTTGGGCCACCTCGTCGAGGTTCGGTGTCGCCACGGTGGCGGTCGGCAGCAGCTTGGTGCGGACGGAGTCGAGCGCCGACGCGGCGAGCAGGGAGTCACCGTGCTTGGACACACCGACCGGATCGACCACGACGGGCGCGGTCGTCCCGGCGAGCAAGTCGGCGACGCACTCCACGAGTTCGGGCGACGCGAGCATCCCCGTCTTGACGGCCTGCACCCCGATGTCGTCGACCACGCTGCGGTACTGCGCGCGCACCGCCTCCACCGGAAGCTCCCAAGCTCCTTGTACGCCCAGGGAGTTCTGGGCGGTGACCGCGGTGATCACGCTCATGCCGTGGGTGCCCAGCGCCAGCATGGTCTTCAGGTCGGCCTGGATCCCGGCGCCGCCGCCGGAGTCGGACCCGGCGACGGTCAGCACCCGAGCGGGGACGCGTCCGGCGCCGGAAGCCCCCTCCTCGGCGGACCCGCCCGGCCCGTTCGGCCCTGTCACGACTCGATCTCCCCACCGAACCCGCCGAGTCCGCCGAATCCGGTGAAGCCACCGGGCCCGCCGCCCGAGCCGCCGGGGCCGCCCGCGCCGCCCCCGTCCACCGGTTCGTCGCCGAAGTGGTCCCAGCCGCCCTTGCTCGTCCAGGGCGCGCCGTCCACGGTGACCTGCGGCAGGGCCGACGGGTTGAGCACCTCGCCGATGACCTTCCAGCGGGCGGGCAGCTTCACGTCCGGCGGGAAGGTCGCCACGATCGCGTGGTCCTCTCCCCCCGTCAGCACCCACTGCAGCGGGTCGACGCCGACGGCCTGGCCGATGTCGTTCATCTGCGACGGCACGTCCACGTTCCCGGACTTGATGTCGATGCGGACCTTGCTGGCCTCGGCGATATGGCCGAGGTCCGCGATGAGCCCGTCGCTCACGTCGCACATGGCGGTGGCGCCGAGGCCGGCCGCCGCGGGGCCCGCGTGGTACGGCGGCTCGGGCCTGCGGTGCGCCTCGACGAAGGCACGCGGCGAGCGAAAGCCCCGGGAGAGCACGGCGTACCCGGCCGCGGACCAGCCCAGCCAGCCCGTCACGGCGACGACGTCACCGGGCTGGGCACCGCCCCGGGTCACCGGTTCGTGGTTGCGCAGATCGCCGAGCGCGGTGATCGCGACGGTGATGGTGTCGCCGCGGACGACATCACCGCCCACCACGGCGGCGCCGGCCACCTGGCACTCGTCGCGCAGCCCATCCATCAGCTCCGAGGGCCAGGACGCGGGCAGTTCGGCGGGGACGACGAGACCGAGCAGCAGCGCGGTCGGGACGGCTCCCATGGCCGCGATGTCGGCCAGGTTCTGGGCGGCGGCCTTGCGGCCGACGTCGTACGCGGTGGACCAGTCGCGCCGGAAGTGCCTGCCCTCCAGCAGGACGTCCGTGCTGGCCACGACCCTGCGGTCCGGTGCGGAGATCACCGCGGCGTCGTCGCCGGGGCCGACTCGTACGGCCGGTGTGGTGGTGAGCCGCGAGGTCAGCTCCTTGATGAGCCCGAACTCGCCCAGCTCGCCGACGGTGCCCTTCATGCGCGTGCTGCCCCTTCTGCCCCGGCCTGCTCGCGGTCGCGAGCCGTCTCTGTCATGGGTACGGTTTTTGTCACGGGCTTGCCCCTACGATCCTTGCGCTCCCGGAGGGCGCATTCACGGTGAGTACGCCACAGCCACCCCGGGTCTCCCCGCGACGAGCGGCGACGCGATACCGTGGCGTCCCTTCTCCCCACATGATCCTCGTGGCCGCCCTGGAGGTTCCGTGGTACAGGCGTACATCCTGATCCAGACCGAAGTTGGCAAGGCGTCGACCGTCGCCGAGCTGATCGGAAAGATTCCGGGAGTCATCCAGGCCGAGGATGTCACCGGCCCCTACGACGTGATCGTCCGTGCACAGGCCGACACCGTCGACGAACTGGGGCGCATGGTGGTTGCCAAGGTCCAGCAAGTGGATGGCATCACCCGCACCCTGACCTGCCCGGTCGTCCACCTGTAGCCCCCGTCTACCCTGTGCCGGTGAACTCTTTCCGTCACCGGCTCCGCCTTCACTTCGGGCTGCCTGCCCTGACCCTGCTGATCGCCGCCGCTTCGGGCTGCGCATCAACGGACGATGCGCCGGCGGCGACGGTTCCCACCCCGGACGCGAAGGTCACCAAGCTGTGCCGGAATCTGCACGATCTGCTGCCGCAGAAGGTCGACGGACTCGAGCGCGACGATCCCGAGCCGCGTTCCGCGCTGACCGCGGCGTGGGGAAGCCCGGCGATCATACTGCGCTGCGGAGTGGCCTGGCCTGACGCGGTGTTGAAGAAGGGTTCCATGCCCGCGACCGTGAACCAGGTCGAGTGGGTCGTGGAGAAGCTCGACAGCGGCGCGCAGCGCATGACCACCGGCGGGCGCCTCGCGTACGTCGAGGTCACGATCCCCGAGGAGCAGGTGGCCGACGGGGGCGCGGGGCCCCTCGTCGACCTGGCCGGGCCCATCAAGAAGGCGATCCCCAAGGGGATCGCCGACTAGGGTCCCGGCTGCGGCAGCCTCACGGCTACCGCAGCACCGGCACCGCTACCGCAGCCCCGTGGGCCTGCGCAGTGCCGCCTCCAGGAGCCGGTCGACCAGCTCCGGGTAGCTCACGCCGCTCTCCTGCCACATCCGCGGGTACATGGAGATCGGGGTGAAGCCGGGCAGCGTGTTGATCTCGTTGATCACGAACTCGCCGTCCTCCGTGAGGAAGAAGTCGGCCCGCACGATGCCTTCGCAGGCCACGGCCTCGAACGCTTCGACGGCGAGCCGCTGGACCTCGGCCGTCTCCTCGTCGGTCAGCGGCGCGGGCACGATGCCGGCGGCTGAGTCGATGTACTTGGCCTCGAAGTCGTAGAAGTCGTGGGCCTGTACGGGCGGGATCTCGGCCGGGACCGAGGCGCGCGGCCCGTCCTCGAACTCGAGGACACCGCACTCGATCTCGCGCCCGACGACGCCCGCCTCGACGATGACCTTCGGGTCGTGGGCGCGGGCGGTCTCGATCGCCTCGTCGAGCCCCTCGAAGGAGTCGATCTTCGTGATGCCGATCGACGAGCCCGCGCGCGCGGGCTTGATGAACAGCGGCCAGCCGTGCTCGCCCACGAAGTCGGCGATGCGGCGGCGCGCGCCGTCCTGCTCGCGCTCCCACTCGCGCGGCCTGATCACCAGATACGGCCCGACCTTCAGCCCGAAGGAGGTGAAGATCCGCTTCATGTACTCCTTGTCCTGGCCGACGGCCGAGGAGAGCACACCGCAGCCGACGTACGGCGTCCCCGACAGGTCCAGGAGACCCTGGATCGTGCCGTCCTCGCCGTACGGGCCGTGCAGCACCGGGAAGACGACGTCGACGTCGCCGAGGACCTTGGGCACGGAGCCGGGCTCGTTGTAGACGACCTCGCGCGAGGACGGGTCGACCGGGAGGACCACGCCGCCCTCGGGCGACTCGGCGAGATCGGCGACGTCGGGCACCTGGCGGTCGGTGATGGCCATCCGCTCGGGATCGTCCGCCGTCAGCGCCCAGCGCCCTTCACGGGTGATGCCGATGGGCAGCACGTCGTACTTGGTGCGGTCGATGGCGCGCAGCACGGCGCCCGCGGTGACCACGGAGACGCCGTGCTCGGAGCTGCGACCACCGAAGACGACGGCCACGCGCGGCTTCTGCCCGCTCGACGAGGTGCCCGAAGCGGCGGGCACAGGGCTCTGGGGGAGGTTCTCGCTGCTCATATCGCGTTGAGCGTACCTGCTGGTAGTACGAGAGTCAGCGCCCGCAGAGCCGCGTTGTGCCGCCGTCGCTCAGTGTCGCTCGGGCTTGGCGGAGCGCGACATGAGCTCCTTCACGGCGACCACCGGCGGCTTGCCCTCGTGGACGATCCCGACGACGGTCTCGGTGATCGGCATGTCGACATCGTGGCGTCGCGCGAGGTCGAGCACGGACTCGCAGGACTTGACGCCCTCGGCGGTCTGCTTGGTGACCGCGATGGTCTCCTCGAGCGTCATGCCCTTGCCGAGGTTGGTGCCGAAGGTGTGGTTGCGCGACAGCGGCGAGGAGCAGGTGGCCACCAGGTCGCCGAGCCCGGCGAGCCCGGAGAAGGTGAGCGGGTCCGCGCCCATGGCCATGCCGAGGCGCGTCGTCTCCGCGAGCCCGCGCGTGATGAGCGAGCCCTTCGTGTTGTCGCCGAGGCCCATCCCGTCGGCGATGCCGACGGCGAGCCCGATGACGTTCTTGACGGCGCCGCCCAGCTCGCAGCCGACCACGTCCGTGTTCGTGTACGGCCTGAAGTACGGGGTGTGGCAGGCCACTTGGAGGCGCTGGGCCACGGCCTCGTCGCGGCAGGCGACCACCGCGGCGGCCGGCTGGCGCGCGGCGATCTCGCGCGCCAGGTTCGGTCCGGTGACGATCGCGATGCGGTCCTCGCCGACCTTGGTGACGTCCTCGATGACCTCGCTCATCCGCATCGCGGAGCCGAGTTCGACGCCCTTCATCAGCGAGACGAGCACGGTGTCGGGGGCGAGCAGCGGCGTCCACGCGGCGAGGTTCCCGCGCAGCGTCTGCGACGGCACCGCGAGCACGGTGAAGTCGGCGCCGGCCGCGGCCTCGGCCGCATCGGCCGTCGCCCGCACACCTTCGGGGAGTTCGACGCCGGGCAGGTAATCCGGGTTCGTACGCGTGGAGTTGACGGTCTCGGCGAGTTCGGCGCGGCGGGCCCACAGGGTCACGTCGCAGCCCGCGTCGGCGAGCACCATGGCGAACGCGGTGCCCCACGAGCCGGTTCCGAAGACGGCAGCCTTCACGGGACGCGTCACTTGCTCTCCTCCGTCGTTCCGCCCGAACTGCCGCTCTGCGTACGCAACTTGCGGCGCTGCTCGAGGCGCGCCTCGCGCGGGTCGTACCGCTTCCGCGGGGCCTTCTCGCCGCGCAGCTGAGCGACGAGCTCGGTGATCTCGGTCATGATGACCTCGGTCACCTCCTTGAGGAGTTCCGGCGTCATCTCCTTGTCGTAATACGCCGACAGGTCGACGGGTTCACCGGCGAGCACATGGTGCGTCTGACGCGGGAAAAAGCGCGGCTTCTTCGCATAGGGCGGAAGTACCGCGGTGGCGCCCCACTGCCCCACGGGAATGACCGGGCACTTCGTCTGGAGCGCCACGCGCGCGACGCCCGTCTTGCCCGTCATGGGCCACAGTTCGGGATCGCGGGTGAGCGTTCCTTCGGGATAGAAGGCCACGCACTCACCGCGCTCCACGGCGTCGATCGCGGCACGGAAGGCGCTCAGCGCGTTCGTGGACTCGCGATAGACGGGAATCTGCCCGGTGCCGCGCATCGCGGCCCCCACGAAGCCCTTCCTGAAGAGGCCGTGCTTCGCCAGGAAACGCGGCACTCGTCCGGTGTTGTACTGAAAGTGCGCGTAGAGGAACGGGTCCAGATGCGAATTGTGGTTGACCGCGGTGATAAATCCGCCGTCGGCAGGAATGTTCTCCATTCCGCGCCAGTCCCGCTTGAACAGAACCACCAGCGGCGGTTTGCAGAGGACCGCTGCGAAGCGGTACCAGAAGCCGATTCTGCGGCGGGACACTCGGACACCTTCCTCTAGGACCTTGCAGGCAGGGCCTGGCGGGCCGCACAAGTGTCGCCCCGGGGCACCGGTCTGTCGAGAACACCGTACGCCCGCCCGAACAGGCACACCTCATGCACCGGTCACAATGGGCGGGTGCAGTGGACCTTGGTGATACCGCTGAAACCGCTGGTGCGAGCCAAGAGCAGGCTGGCGCCCACGGCGGGGGACGCCCTGCGCCCGGGCCTGGCCCTGGCGTTCGCGCAGGACACGGTGGCCGCCGCGGCGGCCTGTGCGGCGGTGCGGGATGTGGTGGTCGTCACGGACGACGCCCGCGCGGAGCGCGAACTGACGGCCCTGGGCGCCCGCGTCGTCCCCGACGCACCGCAGGCGGGCCTGAACGCCGCCCTCGTCCACGGAGCGGCCCGCGCACGCGCCCTGCGTCCCGCGACGCCGCTCGCGGCCCTGAACGCCGATCTGCCGGCGCTGCGCCCCGAGGAATTGGCCCGCGTTCTCGCGGCAGCCGCCGCATTTCCCCGGGCATTTCTGCCCGATGCCGCCGGAATCGGCACCACACTCTTGTCGTCGGCCCCCGGCACGGAATTGCTGCCCGCATTCGGTACGGACTCCCGCGCCCGCCACGCGGCGTCCGGCGCCGCGGAACTCCCCCTCGACGCCGTCGACTCCGTACGCCAGGACGTCGACACGGGCGACGACCTGCGCGCCGCGCTCGCCCTGGGCGTGGGCCCGCACACGGCGCGGGCCGCCGCGGGGCTGCTGATCCCGGACTGAGTACGCTGCCCGTATGCAGGCCACCGCGTACACGTACGACCCCGAAACCCGCTCCGGCAGCGTCCTTCTGGACGACGGCACCCCGGTGCCCTTCGACGCCGCGGCCTTCGACGCCGGCGGCCTGCGGCTGCTGCGCCCCGGGCAGCGGGTGCGCATCGAGGTCCAGAACCCCGAGAACGACGCCGAGGCCCGGCAGATCACGCTCGTGACCCTCCAGACCTTCTGAACCCACCTGACCCGCCCGGAACACGCCGCGGGCCGGGCTCCCCGAGGGGAGCCCGGCCCGGCGCGTGAGCAGCCTTGGGCGTACGCCCAAGAAGTGAGGCCTGAGCCTTACTTCTTGCGAGCGGTGGCCTTCTTGGCGGTGGTCTTGCGCGCCGTCGACTTCTTGGCGGGCGCCTTCTTGGCCGTGGCCTTCTTGGCGGGCGCCGTCTTCTTCGCGGTGGCCTTCTTGGCGGTGGTCGCCTTCTTGGCCGGAGTCGCCTTCTTGGCGGCGGCCTTCTTGGCGGTGGCGGCCTTCTTGGCGGTGGTCGCCTTCTTGGCCGGAGTCGCCTTCTTCGCCGTGGTCTTCTTCGCGGCGGCAGCGGTGGTCTTCTTCGCCGGGGTCGCCTTCTTGGCGGCGGCCTTCTTGGCGGTGGTCTTCTTCGCAGCGGCCTTCTTGACCGTCGCCGAAGCGCCGCCGCTCAGGCTGCCCTTGGGCGCCTTCTTGACCGCGACGTCGTTCTTCGGGAGCTTCTTCGAGCCCGCGACGAGGTCCTTGAAGCCCTGGCCCGCACGGAAGCGCGGCACCGAGGTCTTCTTGACCCGAACGCGCTCACCCGTCTGCGGGTTGCGGGCGTAACGGGCCGGACGGTCGACCTTCTCGAACGAACCGAAGCCGGTGACCGAAACGCGGTCGCCGTTGACCACGGAACGGACGATGGCGTCCAGTACGGCGTCGACGGCGTCTGCGGCCTGCTGACGGCCGCCGACCTTGTCGGCAATCGCTTCTACGAGCTGCGCCTTGTTCACGTCTTCCCCTTCGGAGACATTGCCGGGGCGAATCTCTTTCGACCCGGCTTTTTCGCACGTTAGGCAGATATATACCGCAAATCAAACGCGAAACGGGCTAATCACCCTTGTGCCGCAACGAACTCGGCAGTCTCAGAGTTCCTCTTCAGTGAGCGAGCCCTCTTCGAAGTCGTCGAGGTCCGCCATGAATCGCTCCAGACGCCTTGCCGCACCGGCGAGATCGTGTTTGGCCGCAGCCGTAATGGCGAGCAGCTTCCGGGTCAGCGCCATCCGTACGCCCTCCGGGACTTGCAGTGTGCGCACTCGGGCGTGCGCTTCCTTGAGTTGGTTCGCGACCGCCGAGTACATCTGGAGTTGGCCGTCGTGTTCCATGCACAGATTGTGCCATCTGGGGCGAGTTGTCGCCTCCGCAGGGGGTAACTCCCGCCCCACAAGGGCCTCCTGAGCCCCTGCACGACATGCCCGCTCAGAGCGGCACCGAGACACGCGTACCCCAGGAACACCCTTGGTATTCAAGGGAGTTGGCGACGCGCCAAGACCACCCGTTCAGGTCAGCGCGGCGGGCTCGGAGCCGCACACAGAAGTACCCCCAACCGGTGCACGATTGGGGGTACGAGGCCTGTGGATGTGGCCTGAATAAGCCTTGCTCGGCGGCGGATCAGACCCGATCCGCCGCGCGGTCAGACCTGGAGGGTCTTCGGCTTGAACGAGGGACGCTTCGCCTCGTAGGCGGCGATGTCCGGCTCGTTCTGCAGGGTGATGCTGATGTCGTCGAGCCCGTTGAGCAGCCGCCAGCGGGAGTTCTCGTCGAGTTCGAAGGAGGCCGTGATGCCCTCGGCCCGAACTTCCCGCTCCTGGAGGTCGACCGTGATCTCGGCCTGCGGGTCGTTCTCCACCAGCTCCTGGAGCGCGTCCACGACCTTCTGGTCCAGAACGACGGTGAGCAGGCCGTTCTTGAGGGAGTTGCCCCGGAAGATGTCCGCGAAGCGGGAGGAGATGACGGTCTTGAAGCCGTAGTTCTGCAGGGCCCAGACGGCGTGCTCACGGGACGATCCGGTGCCGAAGTCGGGGCCGGCGACCAGCACCGTGGCGCCCTTGCGCTCGGGCTTGTTGAGCACGAACTCGGGGTCCTTGCGCCAGGCCTCGAACAGCCCGTCCTCGAACCCGTCCCGCGTCACCTTCTTGAGCCAGTGAGCAGGGATGATCTGGTCGGTGTCGACGTTGCTGCGGCGCAGCGGGACGGCCCGGCCGGTGTGCGTGGTGAATGCTTCCATGACTGATCAGACTCCAGCAGCGACAGAAACGTCGGACAGGTCGGCGGGCGAGGCCAGATGGCCCAGTACGGCGGTGGCGGCGGCGACCTGGGGCGAGACCAGGTGCGTGCGGCCGCCCTTGCCCTGCCGGCCCTCGAAGTTGCGGTTCGACGTGGACGCGGAGCGCTCGCCCGGGGCGAGTTGGTCCGGGTTCATGCCGAGGCACATGGAGCAGCCCGCGTGCCGCCATTCGGCGCCGGCCTCCTTGAAGACCTTGTCCAGGCCCTCGGAGACGGCCTGCAGGCCCACCCGCGCGGAGCCGGGCACGACCAGCATCCGTACGCCGTCGGCGACTTTGCGGCCCTTGACGATGTCGGCGACGGCGCGCAGGTCCTCGATGCGGCCGTTGGTGCACGAACCTACGAAGACGGTGTCGACCTTGACGTCGCGCAGCGCCTGCCCGGCCTCCAACCCCATGTATTCCAGGGCCTTTTCGGCGGCGAGGCGCTCCGAAGCGTCTTCGTACGAAGCCGGGTCGGGGACGTTCGCCGAAAGGGGCGCGCCCTGACCGGGGTTGGTGCCCCAGGTGACGAACGGCGACAGTTCGTCGGCCTTGATGAACACCTCGGCGTCGAAGACCGCGTCGTCGTCCGTCCGCAGCGTCCGCCAGTACTCCACGGCGGCGTCCCAGTCGGCACCCTCGGGGGCGTGCGCACGGCCCTTGAGGTACGCGAACGTGGTCTCGTCCGGGGCGATCATGCCCGCGCGGGCGCCGGCCTCGATCGACATGTTGCAGATGGTCATGCGGGCTTCCATCGACAGCTTCTCGATGGCCGAGCCGCGGTACTCCAGGATGTAGCCCTGGCCGCCGCCGGTGCCGATCTTCGCGATGATCGCGAGGATCAGGTCCTTGGCCGTGACGCCCTCGGGCAGCTCGCCGTCGACCGTGATGGCCATGGTCTTCGGGCGGGCCAGCGGCAGCGTCTGCGTGGCGAGCACGTGCTCGACCTGCGAGGTGCCGATGCCGAACGCCAGGGCGCCGAAGGCACCGTGCGTGGACGTGTGGGAGTCACCGCACACGACGGTGGTGCCCGGCTGGGTCAGGCCCAGCTGCGGCCCCACGACGTGCACGACGCCCTGCTCGACGTCGCCCAGGGAGTGCAGGCGCACACCGAACTCCGCCGCGTTCTTGCGCAGCGTCTCCAGCTGCACGCGCGAGACCGGGTCGGCGATCGGCTTGTCGATGTCGAGGGTCGGGGTGTTGTGATCCTCGGTGGCGATGGTGAGGTCGAGGCGCCGCACCCGGCGGCCGCTCTTGCGGAGGCCGTCGAAGGCCTGCGGGCTGGTCACCTCGTGCAGCAGGTGCAGATCGATGAAGAGGAGGTCGGGCTCGCCCTCGGCGCGCCGGACGACGTGGTCGTCCCAGACCTTCTCCGCGAGTGTCCTACCCATCGCTTTCCCTCCGGCCGGCTTGTGGTGCGCCGGCCCAACTAGAGATTTCGGGATCGCCGACGCCCGTACCCCTCGTACCGGACGTCGACGGCCGGGCCCGTTTTGGTCCACGGGCCGGTGTGACGTCCAGAGTGGCAAGTTCCACGGAAAATTGAACTTGCGTTTCACAGAGTGAGACGGGAGTATCGACGCATGGACAACAGTAGCGGCGTCGGCGTTCTGGACAAGGCAGCCCTTGTCCTGAGCGCCCTGGAGTCCGGACCCGCGACCCTTGCTGGCCTTGTCGCGGCCACCGGATTGGCAAGACCGACGGCCCACCGCCTGGCGGTGGCCCTGGAGCATCACCGCATGGTGGCGCGTGACATGCAGGGCCGTTTCATTCTCGGCCCGCGCCTCGCCGAACTCTCGGCGGCGGCGGGAGAGGACCGCCTGCTCGCGACCGCGGGCCCGGTTCTCACGCACCTGCGCGACGTCACGGGCGAGAGCGCCCAGCTCTATCGCCGTCAGGGCGACATGCGCATCTGCGTCGCCGCGGCGGAGCGCCTGTCCGGACTGCGGGACACGGTTCCGGTCGGCTCGACCCTCACAATGAAGGCGGGTTCGTCCGCGCAGATCCTGATGGCCTGGGAGGAGCCGGAGCGCCTGCACCGCGGCCTCCAGGGCGCCCGCTTCACGGCGACGGCCCTGTCGGGCGTACGACGCCGCGGCTGGGCCCAGTCGATCGGCGAGCGGGAGCCGGGCGTCGCGTCCGTCTCCGCGCCCGTGCGCGGCCCGTCGAACCGCGTGGTGGCCGCCGTCTCGGTCTCCGGTCCCATCGAGCGTCTGACGCGCCACCCGGGCCGGATGCACGCCCAGGCCGTCATCGACGCCGCGGGCCGCCTCTCCGAGGCCCTGCGCCGCACCGGCTGATCCTCAACGTCCTTCACACCTCTGCCAGTTCACGGCCGGTCGCTCCAACGCCGCAGCGACCGGCCGGAGTTGTGTCCGGGGTGTATCGACCACCGCACACGAAGAGGCCCTTCCCGCGTACGGGAAGGGCCTCGGATCGTTCGCGTACCCCCGACCGGATTCGAACCGGCGCTACCGCCTTGAGAGGGCGGCGTGCTAGGCCGCTACACAACGGGGGCGCTGACCACTTGCGTGATCGAGCTGGTCTACCAGGACTCGAACCTAGAATGACGGTACCAGAAACCGTAGTGTTGCCAATTACACCATAGACCACTGAAGTTCAAGGCCTTGCGACCTGCGAACCCAGTCGTACCCCCGACCGGATTCGAACCGGCGCTACCGCCTTGAGAGGGCGGCGTGCTAGGCCGCTACACAACGGGGGCCCTAGCGATCCTGACATCAAGGTCGGCGGGAGCTACCCATTACCGTCCTCACGAGAAGGATCTGTACCCCCGACCGGATTCGAACCGGCGCTACTGCCTTGAGAGGGCAGCGTGCTAGGCCGCTACACAACGGGGGCTTTGTGGATCTGGAATCCACGGTGCAGATGAGCTCTGCGAGCTGGCCTACCAGGACTCGAACCTAGACTAACGGAACCAGAAACCGTCGTGCTGCCAATTACACCATAGGCCACCGAAACGCAACCCCCGAGGGGACTTTGTTTGGGCTTGCGCTTCTGGGTTTCGGCCTTTCGGCTGCTCCCCTCGGCGCAGGAAGAACATTACCCGAAGGTCTCCGGCGCTCCAAAACGGGTATCGCGCCCCAGCAGCGGGGGCAGCTGGTCGAGGCCCGTGATGCGGATCAGCTCAGGCCTGCCGCCGGTCCCCGCGCGGTCCAGCCAGATGCCGGTCAGCCCTGCCTCCACGGCGCCCCTGGCGTCGGTGTCCGGCTGATCACCGACGTACGCGACCTCGTGCGGCTCAAGGGCCAGCTCCCGGCAGACGGCGTGGAAGGCGGCCGCCTCGGGCTTGGCGACGCCGAGTTCGGCGGCGCAGACGACGGTCTCGAAGCGGTCGCGCACGCCGAGGACGCGCAGCTTGCGGTCCTGGTTGTGGAGCGAGGAGTTGGAGAGCACCGCGTGCCGGTAGCCGGCGGCGAGGGTGTCCAGGGCCGGCACGGTGTCCGGGAACAGGCTCCAGGCGGCCTCGTAGTGGCCGAGGTAGCGGGTGAACCAGGCGTCCGCCGCCGCGTCCTCCAGCGGCTGCCCCACGAAGGTCCGTACGCGGTCCCTGCGCTGCCCCTCCCAGTCCGTCGCGCCGGACTCGAAGCGCGCCCAGTGCTCCCGCGTCGCGGCCCGCCAACGCGCGAGGGCCTCCTCGACGCTGCCGTAGCGGTCGAGGAGGCCCTCGGTGGTGAGATGCGCGCGCATGCCGACGGTGTCGGCGGTGGCGTAATCGAAGATCGTGTCGTCGACGTCCCAGACCACGGCTTTGATGGGCATGGGAGGACGGTAACGCGATCGCCGCCCCCGGCTGGGGGTTCGGGGGTCACCCCCGGAAGAACGCGGTGTCGACGTCCCAGACCACGGCTTCGATCGGCCTGGGACGACGGTGACGAACGGGTGGGGTCAGGCGGTGAGCTTCGCCAGGGCCGCGTCGATGCGGGCCAGGGTCGTCTCCTTGCCCAGGATCTCCAGGGACTCGAATAGCGGGAGGCCGATGGTGCGGCCGGTGACGGCCACGCGGACCGGGGCCTGGGCCTTGCCGAGCTTGAGGCCGTGGGCCTCGCCGGCGGCCAGGACGGCCTCCTTGAGGGACTCCGCGGACGTCCAGTCGGCCGCTTCCAGCTTCTCGCGGGCCGTGGTCAGGAGGGCGTCGGAGCCTTCCTTCATGGCCTTCGTCCAGCTCGGCTCGTCGAAGACGGGCTCGGGCAGGAAGAGGAAGTCGACGTTGTCCGTGATCTCCGAGAGGACCTTCAGGCGGGTCTGGGCGTGCGGCGCGATGGCCGCCCACTTGGCCTCGTCGAAGTCCTCCGGGGCCCACGGCGCGAACGGGGCCTTCAGCCACGGGGCGCAGCGCTCGGCGAAGTCCTTCGGGTCGAGCAGGCGGATGTGGTCGCCGTTGATCGACTCGCACTTCTTGAGGTCGAAGCGGGCCGGGTTCGGCTGGACGTCCTTGACGTCGAAGGCCGCCACCATCTCGTCGATCGAGAAGATGTCGCGGTCGGCCGAGAGGGACCAGCCGAGGAGCGAGAGGTAGTTCAGGAGGCCCTCGGGCAGGAAGCCGCGGTCCCGGTAGAGGTTCAGCGACGACTGGGGGTCGCGCTTGCTGAGCTTCTTGTTGCCCTCGCCCATGACGTACGGGAGGTGGCCGAACTCCGGCGTGGACTTGGCGATGCCGAGGTCCTTGAGCGCCGCGTAGAGGGCGATCTGGCGCGGGGTGGAGGACAGCAGGTCCTCGCCGCGCAGGACGTGGGTGATCTCCATCAGCGCGTCGTCCACCGGGTTGACGAGCGTGTACAGCGGGGCGCCGTTCGCGCGGACGATGCCGTAGTCCGGGACGTTCTCCGGCTCGTACGTGATGTCGCCGCGGACCAGGTCCGTGAACGTGATCGTCTCGTCGGGCATGCGGAAGCGGACGATGGGCTTGCGGCCCTCGGCCTTGTACGTCTCGACCTGCTCCGCGCTCAGTTCGCGGCAGTGGCCGTCGTAGCCCGAAGGCTTGCCGGCGGCGCGGGCGGCGTCGCGGCGGGCGTCCAGCTCCTCGGTCGAGCAGTAGCAGTAGTACGCCTTGCCGTTGTCCAGGAGCTTCTGCGCGACATCCTTGTAGATGTCCATGCGCTCGGACTGGCGGTACGGGGCGTGCGGGCCGCCCACCTCCGGGCCCTCGTCCCAGTCGAAGCCGAGCCAGCGCATCGAGTCGAGGAGCTGGTTGTACGACTCCTCGCTGTCGCGGGCCGCGTCGGTGTCCTCGATGCGGAAGACCAGGGTGCCCTCGTTGTGCCGCGCGAACGCCCAGTTGAACAGGGCGGTGCGGACCAGACCCACGTGGGGGTTACCGGTGGGCGAGGGGCAGAAACGGACACGGACTGTTGGGGCGGATGCGCTAGCCACGCTTGACAACCTTGTTGGTGAGAGTGCCGATGCCTTCGATGGTGACGGCGACCTCGTCGCCGACACTGAGCGGGCCGACCCCTTCGGGGGTGCCCGTGAGGATGACGTCGCCCGGGAGCAGCGTCATGGCCTCGGAGATGTTCGCGATCAGGTCCGCGATGGGCGTGATCATGTCCGACGTACGGCCGAGCTGGCGCTGTGCGCCGTTGACCGTGCACTGGATCGTGAGGTCGGACGCCGCCGCGACGTCGAGGTCCGTCTCCACCCAGGGGCCGAGCGGGCAGGACGTGTCGAAGCCCTTCGCGCGGGCCCACTGCTTCTCGCGCTTCTGGACGTCGCGGGCCGTCACGTCGTTCGCCGCGGTGTAGCCGAGGATCACGTCGTTGACGCGCTCGCGCGGGACCTCGCGGCACATGCGGCCGATGACCACGGCCAGCTCGGCCTCGTGGTGGAGGTCCTCGGAGAAGGTCGGGTACTGGATCTCGTCGCCGGGGCCGATCACGGACGTCGACGGCTTGAAGAAGGCGAAGGGGGCGTCCGGTACCTCGTTGCCCAGCTCCTTGGCGTGCTCCGCGTAGTTGCGGCCGAAGGCGATGACCTTGTTCGGGAGCACCGGGGGCAGCAGCCTGACCTTGTTGAGCGGGACCTTGGTGCCGCTCAGCTCGAAGTCGGCGAACGGGATGCCCTTGATGATGTCGAGGACGAGCTCATCGGGCTTGTCGCCCTCGACCGCGCCGAAGGCGACGTTCCCGTCGATGGAGAATCTGGCGATGCGCACGGGTTGGCTGCGCCCCTTTGCGTGTTTTCGGTGGGCCCGGGGGTGTGTGGGTTGGACCTGACCAGGCTAACGCGGGGCGTGGGGGCTTGTTCCGTTGTGTGGCGTCGCGCCGTTCGTGGGGGCTTGGCGCGCAGTTCCCCGCGCCCCTGGCCGCGATTTACGCGACTTACGCGACCGGAGCCACCTCGGGGGCGACCATGAGGATGGTGCGCTTCGGGTTCGCCGTGTTCGTGGGGAGGTCCGTCGCGTGCTCCGGGAGGGCCGGTGCGGCCTGGATCTCGTCGGCGTCCTTGAGGTGCGCCAGCGTGGTGCGCCGCGGGTTGGCGAGGTTGAGGGAGATCATCGTCGTCTTCATGACTGTGCTCTGGAACCTTCTCCGTTGTCTGATGGGCCATCCCTGTAAAGCGTCAGGCTAAACATCTGATTCCCGCCGAAAGTCGGGAAGCAGTGATCCGACGCATGTGAGTTTGCTCACGAACCAAGGGGCAAATGGGGCACTTCGGGCCGCCAACTCCCGTACAGGAAACGGACATTGCGTACCTGAAGCCATCATTCCGCTGCCGATCATGTCGAC
The DNA here is from genome assembly GCF_040679615.1 of Streptomyces sp. NPDC052225. Classification (NCBI taxonomy): domain Bacteria; kingdom Bacillati; phylum Actinomycetota; class Actinomycetes; order Kitasatosporales; family Streptomycetaceae; genus Streptomyces; species Streptomyces sp. NPDC052225. The sequence continues at coordinate 126,811 of NZ_JBFAVD010000019.1, forward strand.
TGGGACACCCCCGGGCCGTACCTGAAAAGCCCATAAATGCCCGGTTTCATCTAGATCACTTTCTACGTCTCGTGACCCTCCACTCACGCCGTGTCACGTCGGGTGCGGCGCGTCCCTCGGGCCTTGTTGGAGACCTTGCTCTGTGCTGGAATTCGCGGGACCGCCGCAGGTTCGAACCGGCGGGGAGGGGGAAGCCAGCGCCGGTCACTCACGACCACAGGGGGGCGTTCAGGTCGCCCCTCGAACTACGCCGACACCGCTCTTGTCCGCGCATGCGGGCGGGGCGCCTGGTCCAGAGGTTGCGACGCTAGTGCAGGGACGTAAGAACAGGGATGGCAGCGCTGCGGCGGAGCCGGAGCCGCGTGGCGGGACCGGCCCGATAGCCGGCGGTTCCCAGCCCCCGCACGCCCATAACCCGGGGCGCACCGCGTCCGTCGACGCAGGGGAGCGCGACGGGCGCTCCGCCGTGTCCGGCGGTTCGACCACGCCGGCGCCCGCGGTGAAGACCAAGGGGGCGACCGGGCCGGGCTCGCGGATGGCCCTGCGCAACTGGCGCATCTCGACGCGCCTCGTGTCGCTGCTCGCGCTGCCCGTGGTCGCCGCGACCTCGCTGGGTGCGCTGCGTATCGGCGAGTCGCTGAACGACATCGAGCAGCTCGACAACATGAAGCTGCTCACCGAGATGACGAAGCAGGCCACCGAGCTGGCGTCGGCGCTCCAGGAGGAGCGCGACCAGTCGGCGGGGCCGCTCGCCAACGGCGCCAAGGCGTCGGGCGACTTCGGCATCAAGGCCGCCCGCGACAAGACCAAGCGCGCCCAGGACACGTTCCTGCAGAGCACCTCGGACATCAAGGGCGGCTCCGAGTCCGGCAGCCTGAACGGTGTGCGGGAGCACGCCGTGCAGATCGCCTCCGAGCTGATCCACCTCAACTCGATCCGGCAGGACGCGTTCAAGGACAAGGGCAACGCCTCGCAGACGGTCGAGGCCTACAGCCGGATCATCGAGCAGCTGCTCTCCCTGTCGACCGACATGGCGCAGGCGACCAGCAGCCCCGAGATGATCCAGCGGACCCGTGCCCTGGCCGCCTTCTCCTCCGCCAAGGAGTACGCCTCCGAGCAGCGCGCCATCATCGCGGCCGCGCTGCCGCCGAACAGCAATACGTTCGGCAAGCTCTCGGAGATCGACCGGCAGTACGGCGCGGCCGCGGCCGCGAACCAGGACTCGTCGCTCGAGTCCTTCAAGGCCGTCTACGGTGACGGCGCCCTCGAGCTGCTGAAGCCGATCGACGAGAACAACACGAACATCAAGGCGGCGGACAACTACGCCAACCGCGTCCTGACCAAGCCCGAGGGCATCAAGGGCCAGGACAAGCGCTCGTACAAGGACTGGGTCGACGCCGACAGCTCCCGCATCACGGAGATGTCCAAGGTCGAGCTCACCCTGCTCAACCAGATGGAGCAGCAGGCCCGCGAGCTGCGGAACTCCTCCGAGCGCGACGCCATCATCAACGGTGCGCTGATCCTGCTCGTGCTCGGCGTCTCGCTCGTCGGCGCCTTCGTCGTGGCCCGGTCCATGATCCGCTCGCTGCGCCGGCTCCAGGACACCGCGACCAAGGTCGCCCAGGACCGCCTGCCCGAGCTGGTCAAGCAGCTCTCCGAGTCGGACCCGCAGGACGTCGACACCTCGGTGGAGTCCGTGGGTGTGCACTCGCGGGACGAGATCGGCCAGGTGGCCGCGGCCTTCGACGACGTGCACCGCGAGGCCGTGCGTCTCGCCGCCGAGCAGGCCCTGCTGCGAGGCAACGTCAACGCGATGTTCACCAACCTCTCGCGCCGCTCGCAGGGCCTCATCCAGCGTCAGCTCTCGCTCATCTCCGAGCTGGAGTCGCGCGAGGCCGACCCCGACCAGCTGTCGTCGCTGTTCAAGCTCGACCACCTCGCGACCCGCATGCGTCGTAACGGTGAGAACCTGCTCGTCCTCGCCGGTGAGGAGCCCGGCCGTCGCTGGACGCGGCCCGTGCCGCTCGTCGACGTGCTGCGCGCCGCCGCGTCCGAGGTGGAGCAGTACGAACGTATCGAGCTCGCCGCCGTGCCCGCGACGGACGTCGCAGGCCGCGTAGTCAACGACCTCGTGCACCTGCTCGCCGAGCTGCTCGAGAACGCGACGTCGTTCTCGTCGCCGCAGACCAAGGTCAAGGTCACCGGTCACGCGCTGCCCGACGGCCGTGTGCTGATCGAGATCCACGACACCGGTATCGGCCTCTCCCCCGAGGACCTCGCGGCGATCAACGAGCGGCTCGCCTCGCCGCCCACCGTGGACGTCTCGGTCTCGCGCCGCATGGGTCTGTTCGTGGTCGGTCGTCTGTCCCAGCGTCACGGCATCAGGATTCAGCTCCGCCCCTCCGACTCCGGTGGTACGACCGCGCTGGTCATGCTTCCTGTGGACGTCGCCCAGGGCGGCAAGAAGGCTCCCGGCAAGCCCGGTGGTCCCGGCGGCTCCGGTGGTCCCGCCGCCGCGCAGGCCGCCGCCGGTGTCGCCGCGGCGCGCCGCGGTGCCGCCCCGGTCGCCGGTGGTGGCACGGCGGGCCGGCTCGGTGCCGGTCCGGGTGGATCGCGGCCGCAGGTCGGTGCCGGTACGGGTGGTCCGCGTGCGGCGCTGCCCGCCCGCGACGGCGGACCGCAGGGTCAGGGTCAGGGCCCCCAGGGCGGCCAGGGCCAGGGTCCGCGCGACGCCGCTCCGCAGCACGGCGGCCAGCAGCAGAACGGCTTCCCGCCGCAGCGCCCGCAGGCTCCCCAGCCGCAGCGTCCGCAGGCGCCGCAGCAGCCCGCCGGTGCCGGTGGTCTCTTCGGCAGCGCCCCGAACCCTCAGGGGCCTGTGCCGCCGCAGCAGCGCACCCACAACGACCCCTCCGAGCAGCAGAAGCAGGGCGGCGGCCGTCGTCCCGTGCTGCCGCCGCGCGGTGGTCCGCGGGCCGAGCTGCCGGGCGGCAACCCGCAGCCCCGCGTGCCGAGTTGGAGCGACGAGAACGCGCAGCCGCACCTCGACGCCCCGCGCGGACACGAGGAGCCGGAGTCCGTCGAGTCCACGACGCAGTTCCCGCCGGTGCGGGACGACCGTCAAGGCCCGGGCGCCACCTCCGAGTTCGCCCGTCCGGACTACGACGCGCCGCGTCCCGCGCCCCAACAGGGCCAGGACACCGGGCAGTTCGTGCGCCCCGACGTCTTCGGGGGCGCACCGAACGCGCCGCAGATACCGCAGATTCCGCAGGCCCCGCAGGATCCGTCGTCGACCGGTCAGTACGAGCGGCCGCTGCCGCCCCGTCCGGCCGGGCTCGACCAGGGCATCCCGGCGCAGCCCGCGCAGCAGGACTACCTGCCGCCGGCCGCCGAGCCGGGTGACGGGCGCACGCCGCTGTACGACACGCTCGAGACGAACTGGTTCCACGGCCAGCAGAACGGCCAGCAGAACAACCAGCAGGCCGGTCAGCACAGCGGCCAGCAGAACCAGGCCCAGCCGCCGCAGCAGCAGACGTACCCGGCGCAGCCCTACCAGGCCCAGCCGCAGCAGCACCTGCCGCAGCGCGCCCCGCAGCAGCCCCCGGCCGCCCCGCGGCAGCCGGAGCGGCAGCGGGCGCAGGCCCCCTCCGCCGCCCCCTCACGTCCGGCCGCCTCCCCCAACGGCAGCCAGGACCCGGCGAATTGGCGTCAGTCGCCGAACGACGAACTGATGCGTCAGGCCGAGCGGGTGCGCAAGCCCGCCGCGGGCGGTGTCACCGTCTCCGGACTGCCGCGTCGTGTCCCGCGGGCGAACCTCGTGGCGGGCACGGCCCAGGAGCAGCAGAACCAGACCGGTCCTCAGGTCTCTCGCGCACCCGACGAGGTACGGGGTCGGCTGACCAATCTCCGACGGGGTATCCAGCAGGGTCGCCAGGCCGGCAGCACCGGCCAGACCGGCAGTTACCCCCGCCCCACTCACCAGCAGGAGCGTTAGTTGAGCCAGATGAGCCAGGCGGCACAGAACCTGAACTGGTTGATCACCAACTTCGTGGACAACACGCCGGGGGTCTCCCACACGGTCGTGGTGTCCGCGGACGGCCTGCTGCTCGCGATGTCCGAGGGGTTCCCGCGCGACCGCGCGGACCAGCTGGCGGCCGTGGCGTCGGGTCTGACCTCGCTCACGGCGGGGGCGTCCCGGATCTTCGAGGGCGGGCCGGTGAATCAGACGGTCGTGGAGATGGAGCGCGGCTTCCTCTTCATCATGTCCGTCTCCGACGGCTCGTCCCTCGCGGTGCTCGCGCATCCCGAGTGCGACATCGGCCTCGTCGGCTACGAGATGGCGCTGCTCGTCGACCGGGCGGGCGCCGTGCTCACCCCCGACCTGCGCGCCGAGTTGCAGGGCAGCCTGCTGCACTGACCGGGGTGACGGCCGGTAACCCCGGCCACATCCGAAAGTCTGATGCATCAGCAGCTTCGGAATCCAGAGAACACACGTAATCCCCTTCCGACCCACGTCCGGCCGTCACAATCCCCCCACCGGCCCACCCTCAGACGGCAGGCCCCCGATCTGCCGTCCCGCCCGGAGGATCCATGACCCCGCCCACCGCTCCTCACGATCCGTACGGCGCAGCCGCACACGCCGACTACGGTCATGAGGGCGACCAGCCGCTGGTCCGCCCGTACGCGATGACCGGCGGCCGGACCCGGCCGCGCTACCAGCTCGCCATCGAGGCCCTCGTCAGCACCACCGCCGACCCGGCGGCCCTGGTGACCCTCCTCCCCGAGCACCAGCGCATATGCCACCTGTGCCGCGAGGTGAAGTCGGTCGCCGAGGTGTCCGCGCTTCTCTCGATGCCGCTCGGCGTGGCCCGGATCCTGGTGGCGGACCTGGCGGAGGCGGGACTCGTCGCGATCCACCAGCCCGGTGGCGACGAGAACGCCGGTGGCCAGCCAGACGTGACTCTGCTCGAAAGGGTGCTCAGTGGACTTCGCAAGCTCTGACGGCTCCGTGGGAACCGCCCGGTCGACCACCTCGGCGAAGATCGTGGTGGCGGGCGGCTTCGGCGTCGGCAAGACCACGTTCGTGGGGTCGGTCTCCGAGATCAACCCGCTGCGCACCGAGGCCGTCATGACGTCCGCGTCCGCGGGCATCGACGACCTGACCCACACCGGGGACAAGACGACGACCACCGTCGCCATGGACTTCGGCCGCATCACGCTCGACCAGGACCTGATCCTGTACCTGTTCGGCACGCCGGGCCAGGACCGCTTCTGGTTCATGTGGGACGACCTGGTGCGCGGCGCGATCGGCGCCGTCGTCCTCGTCGACACCCGCCGCCTCGCCGACTGCTTCCCGGCCGTGGACTACTTCGAGAACTCGGGTCTGCCGTTCGTCGTCGCCCTCAACGGCTTCGACGGGCACCAGCCGTACAACCCCGAAGAGGTGCGCGAGGCGCTCCAGATCGGACCCGACACCCCGATCATCACGACGGACGCCCGACACCGTGCGGATGCAAAGAGTGCGCTGATCACCCTGGTCGAGCACGCGCTCATGGCCCGTCTGAAGTAGACGGGAGCGGCCGGAAGTCGGTCATCAAATGGCTGGATTCGTACGGCAGTTGTCGTAGGCCTCTCGGCGGCCCCTGTGGCCTTTGACACGCGGGGCCACCGTGTTCATAACGTTTCGACAGAGAATTCCGGGGGCACCGACACACGTCGCGCACACCCGGTTCCACTGTGCTCACAAGAGCCCCGCCTTTTGGCGGGGCTCGCTCTTTATGACCGTTTTATCTAGGGCATACATCACTCGGAGGTTCCGCTTCCGACTGTTTGGAAGTGCGCCTGCTGACGTGCTGGAATGCGCTGAACTGCCCAGTAAGAACGGGCGAGCAGACACAGCGGCACAACGTAGGTGCCGACGCCGGAAGGTTGTTGGTCGAGTGAGGCGAAGCAAGAACAGTCCCGAGCCGGCAGCGGCGCGGGGCAACTTCACCCCGCCGCCGCGGACGGGGATCCAGGCCGCGCCTGCCCCCGAGGTCGCGGCCCCGGCACCGTCGGGCGGTCGGATGTCGCCGCGCAACTGGCGCGTGCCCACGAAGCTCAACGCGATCCTGCTCATACCCGTGATCGTGGGTCTCGTCATGGGCGGCTTCCAGGTGAAGAGCTCCATCGACACCTGGCACGAGGCCGAGGACGCCGAGAACACCGCCCGCCTCGTGCAGGCGTCGCTGACGTACGGCAACCGCCTCATCGAGGAGCGCGACCTCACCGCGGCCCCGCTGCTCCAGGGCAAGAGGAACGACCCGGCCGTCACCAAGGCCCGTGAGGCCACGGACGCCGCCGCACAGGACTTCCGCGCCGCGGCCGAGAACATGCCGCACAAGGAAGGCCTCGAACGGCGCATGGCGCAGTTCGACAAGGTCGAGGGCAAGCTCAAGCCGCTGCGCGCCGCCGCGTACACCACCAAACTTCCCGGCGTACAGACCGAAGAGGGCTACGTCGCGATCCAGCACCCGCTGATGGAGTTCGCCAACGAACTCGGTCTGGGCACCGGAAACATCACCAGCTACGGCCGCACGGTCTACGCGATCTCGCTCACCAAGGCGGCGCTCTCCCTGGAGCGCTCCATCGGTATGCACCTCCTGGTGAAGCCCGGCCCGGGCCTGGGCAGTTTCGCCAAGCAGCGCACCGCGCTCGGCAGCTACGCCTACCTCGAGGGCATCGCCGTCGAGGAGTACAAGGGCGGTGGCACCGCCGCCGACCTGAAGAAGCTCGAGGACGCGTCCAAGAAGCTGAAGACGGACGGCGCCAAGCAGGCCGCCGCCGCCAAGCAGAAGGACCCGGCCTACGTGCCGCCGCCGGCCGACCCCACCGAGATGGTGGCCGCCCTCGTGGCGATGCCGACCACGCAGCCCAGCGCCCGGCTCGCCCTCGCCAAGGACGGCGTGACGGCCCAGAACTGGTGGGCGGTCAACACCGCGAAGTTCGACGCCTACCGCACGATCGAGTCGGATCTCGCCGACAAGGCCGTGGGCGAGGCCTCGCAGATCGCCGCCGACGCCAAGCGCGAGGCGATCATCATCGGCGCCGCCGTCGTGATCGCGCTGCTCGCCGCGTTCCTGATCGCCGGGCAGATGGCCCGCCAGATGTCCCGCTCCATGCGCCGGCTGCGCTCCGCCGCCTTCGACGTGGCCGAGCAGCGTCTGCCGATGCTGGTCGACCAGCTCTCGCGCACCGAGCCGGGCCGCGTCGACACGCGCGTCCAGCCGATCCCGATCACCACGACCGACGAGATCGGCGAGGTCGCCCGCGCCTTCGACCAGGTTCACCGGGAAGCGGTACGGCTCGCCGCCGAGCAGGCACTCCTGCGGGGCAACATCAACGCGATCTTCACCAACCTGTCGCGCCGCAACCAGTCGCTGATCGAGGGCCAGCTGACCCTCATCACCGACCTGGAGAACAACGAGGCCGACCCGGACCAGCTGGAGAACCTCTTCCGCCTGGACCACCTCGCGACCCGTATGCGCCGCAACGGCGAGAACCTCCTGGTCCTCTCCGGCGAGGAGCCCGGCCGCCGCTGGGACCAGCCGGTCCCGCTGGTCGACGTGCTGCGCGCCGCGACCTCCGAGGTGGAGCAGTACGAGCGCATCGAGCTGTCCGGCGTCCCGGAGGCCGAGATCCACGGCCGCGCGGTCACCGACCTCGTGCACCTGCTCGCCGAGCTCCTGGAGAACGCGACGACGTTCTCCTCGCCGCAGACCAAGGTCCGGGTCACCGCGACCCGGCTGCCCGACGGCCGCATCATGATCGAGATCCACGACAAGGGCATCGGCCTCACCGCCGAGGACTTCGCGGACATCAACCACAAGCTGGCCAACCCGCCGACCGTGGACGCCGCGATCTCGCAGCGCATGGGCCTGTTCGTGGTCGGCCGCCTGTCCGACCGGCACGGCATCCGCGTCCAGCTGCGCCCCTCGGGCGAGCAGGCGGGCACGACCTCGCTGGTCATGCTCCCGGACGCGATCACGCACGGCGGTGGCGGCGAGAGCCAGCCCGACCACGGCGAGTTCACCGTCTCGACGATGATCCCCGAGCAGCAGGCGTTCGAGCACGCCCCGCTGCGCACTGCGGCCGAGCTCGGCTTCGACGACAGCCGTTACGAAGTCCCGGACGACGCCCGCGAGTTGGACCCGGTCGGCCGTTCGCTGATGCGTGAGGAGCGCCGCGCGGCGCTGGAAGCGCAGGCCCAGGAGCCCGAGGCCCGCCCGCTCTTCCGTGACGAGGTCGCCCCCCAGCAGGCGCAGCAGTCCCCCGCGTCCTTCCAGGAGCAGTCCGCGTACGACGATGATCAGCGCGGTTACGACCAGCAGCAGCAGGTCGGCTACGACAATCAGCGTCAGGACGTCTACGGCGGACCGCAGCAGCCGGCGTACGACAACGGGCAGCGGGGTGCGTACGACGAGTACGCCCCCGCGCAGCCCGCGTACGACGAGGCCCCGCAGGGCGGGTACGACCAGGCCTACGGTCGGCAGGACGGCTATGCGGAAGTTCCCTCGCAGGGGTACAACGCCTACGAGGAGCCCGCGCAGCAGGCCGACTGGCAGGCGCGCGACGCCTACCAGAGCGACTTCGGCGGCTCGTACGCTCCGGAAGCGGAATCCGCTCAGGTGTCTGACGCGGCCGAGCAGGAGAGCGTAGGCTTCGGCTCGCGCGGTCCGGCCCTGTCGGCCGGCCCCTCCCCCTCCGTCCCGCAGGCGCTGACCGACGCCGGTCTCCCGCGCCGCGGCGGCGCCCCCCGGGGCGGCGAGACGCAGGCGGCTCCGACGCCCCATGACAGCGGCGACACCGCCGAGCCCACGGACACGTGGCGTTCGGCCAACGACGACCGGTGGGAGCGCGCGGAGGCGCTGAAGCGGCCGAAGGCGGGCGGGGTCACCTCGTCCGGGCTGCCGCGCCGGGTACCCAAGGCCAACCTGGTCGAGGGAACCGCGGAGTCGACGCCGCAGGGCGGCCCGTCGGTCTCCCGCGCCCCCGAGGACGTACGCGGCAGGCTGAGCAATCTGCGCCGCGGAGTGCAGCGGGGCCGTGACGCAGGCAGCAGTGAACAGCAGTGACGAAGACGAACGGCCAGGACAGCGGGTTTCCCGGTGGCCCTGACAGCACCTACATCCAGGAGCGTTAGTGTGAGCCCGATGAGCCAGGCGGCACAGAACCTGAACTGGTTGATCACCAATTTCGTGGACAACACCCCTGGGGTGTCCCACACCGTGGTGGTCTCCGCCGACGGACTCCTTCTGGCGATGTCCGAAGGGTTCCCCCGCGACCGCGCCGACCAGCTTGCGGCCGTCGCGTCGGGTCTGACCTCGTTGACCGCGGGCGCGTCCCGCATCTTCGAGGGCGGTCCTGTGAACCAGACAGTTGTGGAGATGGAGCGGGGATTCCTCTTCATCATGTCCATTTCCGATGGTTCTTCGCTCGCCGTCCTTGCACACCCGGAGGCGGACATTGGCCTCGTTGGGTACGAGATGGCACTTCTTGTCGACCGCGCGGGCACGGTTCTCACCCCCGACCTGCGCGCGGAGCTTCAGGGAAGCCTTCTCAACTAGCAGACAGGCGGTGCGTATTCGCGCCCCGTGGCCGTAAGGTTTCGGGACGCGGCTCCACAGTGATGGTGCCCAGCGCAGTCGGAGGAGGAAGTACGTGTCTGGTTCAGCAACACCCCCGAGCGGTTCGTCGGCCCACTGGCCGCCCTACGGCCCTGCCCAGGGTCAGGGCCAGGCAGGTGCGGGTCGTGAGGACGGTTCGCAGAACCGGTACAACTTCCCCTCCGCGCCGAGCCACGCGCGCCCGACCCGGCAGCCCGGTCCCTACGACCAGCCGTCGGCGCCGCGCATCCAGCCTGTGCAGCCCCAGCCGCGCCCTGACGCGAATCCCGCGCCTGCTGCGAAGAACAACCCCCTGGTGCGCCCGTACGCCATGACGGGCGGCCGTACCAGGCCCCGCTACCAGCTCGCCATCGAGGCGCTGGTGCACACCACCGCGCAGCCGCACCAGTTGCAGGGCCAACTGCCCGAGCACCAGCGGATCTGCAACCTGTGCCGGGAGATCAAGTCGGTGGCCGAGATCTCGGCCCTGCTGACGATCCCTCTCGGCGTGGCCAGGATCCTCGTCGCCGACTTGGCGGAGGCGGGCCTGGTCGCGATCCATCAGCCCGGCGGCGACGAGAGCGCCGGCGGCCAGCCAGACGTGACTTTGCTCGAAAGGGTGCTCAGTGGACTTCGCAAGCTCTAGCGGAGGGCCGGCAACTCCAAGTCGTTCCACCACGTCCGCGAAGATCGTGGTGGCCGGCGGGTTCGGCGTCGGCAAGACGACCTTCGTGGGCGCCGTGTCGGAGATCAACCCGCTGCGTACCGAGGCCGTCATGACGTCCGCGTCCGCGGGCATCGACGACCTGACCCACACCGGGGACAAGACGACCACGACGGTCGCCATGGACTTCGGCCGCATCACGCTCGACCAGGACCTGATCCTGTACCTGTTCGGCACGCCGGGCCAGGACCGCTTCTGGTTCATGTGGGACGACCTGGTACGCGGCGCGATCGGCGCCGTCGTCCTCGTCGACACCCGCCGCCTCGCCGACTGCTTCCCCGCGGTCGACTACTTCGAGAACTCGGGCCTGCCCTTCGTCGTCGCCCTCAACGGCTTCGACGGCAGCCAGCCCTACGGCCCCGACGAGGTCCGCGAGGCGCTCCAGATCGGCCCCGACACCCCGATCATCACGACGGACGCCCGACACCGTGCGGACGCGAAGTCGACGCTCATCACTTTGGTGGAGCACGCGCTGATGGCGCGGCTGCGGTAGCCGCCGTACGTGAAAGGGCCCCTTCCGTATGGAGGGGGCCCTTTTGCACGTCATGGGCGACCAAGTCGCCGACTCGGTGGCAGCCGATGTGCGGCAGGAATCAGAGTCCGCTTCAGACACCGCCGGCCCGGCCCGGAACACACCGATGGCCCCGTCCTCACCACAGGGAGGACGGGGCCATCGGCACGGGACGTCTCAGCGCCAGCTGTGCGGCGCCCGGAAGCCCGGCTCGCGTTCCAGGCGGCGCCAGCCGGCGCGGTTCTGGTGGGTGGCGTGGGCGGCCGGGGCCTCGGGGGCGGTGGCGGCGCGGGCCACGAGGATCGCGGTGATGGCCGCGACTTCCTCGGGGTCGGCGTGGCCCTTCTCGACACGGATGTCAGGCGTGGACATGTGGCAGGTCTCCTACGGAGTGGTTACTGCGGGGGGTTGCCGTGCTTGCGCGACGGCAGGTCGGCGTGCTTGGTGCGCAGCATCGCCAGGGAGCGGATGAGGGTCTCGCGGGTGGTGGCGGGGTCGATCACGTCGTCGACCAGGCCGCGCTCGGCCGCGTAGTACGGGTGCATCAGCTCGGACTTGTACTCCTTGACCATGCGCGCCCGCATGGCCTCGGGGTCCTCGGCCTCGGCGATCTGCCGGCGGAAGATCACGTTGGCCGCGCCCTCCGCGCCCATGACCGCGATCTCGTTGGTCGGCCAGGCGTACGTGAGGTCGGCGCCGATGGACTGGGAGTCCATGACGATGTACGCACCTCCGTAGGCCTTGCGCAGGATCAGCGAGATCCGCGGCACGGTGGCGTTGCAGTACGCGTACAGCAGTTTCGCGCCGTGGCGGATGATCCCGCCGTGCTCCTGGTCGACGCCGGGAAGGAAGCCCGGGACGTCGAGCAGCGTCACGATGGGGATGTTGAAAGCGTCGCACATCTGGACGAAGCGGGCAGCTTTTTCGCTGGCCTCGATGTCCAGGACTCCCGCGAGGGACTGCGGCTGGTTGGCGACGATGCCGACGACCTGGCCGTCCAGGCGGGCCAGGGCGCAGATGATGTTGCGCGCCCAGCGCTCGTGGACCTCGAGGTAGTCGCCGTCGTCGACGAGCTCCTCGATGACCTTGGTCATGTCGTACGGGCGGTTGCCGTCGGCCGGGACCAGGTCCAGGAGGACGTCCGAGCGGCGGTCCGCCGGGTCGTCCGACTCGACGGTCGGCGGGTTCTCCCGGTTGTTCTGCGGGAGCAGGGAGATCAGGTAGCGGACCTCGGCGATGCAGGTCTCTTCGTCGTCGTAGGCGAAGTGGCAGACGCCGCTCGTCTCGGCGTGGACGTCGGCACCGCCCAGACCGTTCTGGGAGATCTCCTCGCCGGTGACCGCCTTGACGACGTCCGGGCCGGTGATGAACATCTGCGAGGTCTCGCGGACCATGAAGACGAAGTCCGTGAGGGCCGGCGAGTACGCCGCGCCGCCCGCGCACGGGCCGAGCATCACGCTGATCTGCGGGATGACACCGGACGCCCTGGTGTTGCGCTGGAAGATGCCGCCGTAGCCGGCGAGCGCCGAGACGCCCTCCTGGATGCGGGCGCCCGCGCCGTCGTTCAGGGAGACCAGCGGGGCACCGGCCGCGATGGCCATGTCCATGATCTTGTGGATCTTCGTGGCGTGGGCCTCGCCCAGGGCGCCGCCGAAGATGCGGAAGTCGTGCGCGTAGACGAAGACCGTGCGGCCCTCGACCGTGCCCCAGCCGGTGATGACACCGTCGGTGTACGGCTTCTTGGCCTCCAGGCCGAAGCCGACGGCGCGGTGCCGGCGCAGCTGCTCGACCTCGTTGAACGACCCCTCGTCGAGGAGCAGCTCGATGCGCTCGCGCGCCGTGAGCTTGCCCTTCTTGTGCTGGGCCTCGGTCGCCTTCTCGCTGGGGCCGGCCAGGGCCTGTGCGCGGATCGCGTGCAGCTCGGCCGTGCGCCCTCGGGCGTCGGTGGGCTCGTCCCCGGGGTTCGAGGCGGTGTCGTCCAAAACGGTCATGTAGTGACCTTACGAAGGCGACCAAGGAAAACGGGCCGTCGACTCTGTACAGTCTCCGGCCCGTTTTCCTGGTAGCCCCGAACAGAACCCCGGCGGCATACAGCCGAAGTTACTGCTCAGGACCCTCGTGGCTTGTAGGGGTCACACAAAGGTGGCGCGTGAGAGGCCTGTCACACTCCGCAGTGGAAGCGGGCGGCGCCCCAGTCCGCGTGGTCGTTTCCGTTGCCGTCGCCGCCGTCCCCGACGACCAGGTCGACGTACGTGGCGCCGGTGACGTCGGCGGTCAGCGACCAGGCCGCGTCCGTGGCCTTGAGGACCGGTGACGCCACCTTCTCGGTGCCGTCGGCCGCCACCGAGAATCGCACACTTCCGCGGGTGGTCTGCACGTCGTCGACGCCGACCTGCGCCGTGAAGGAGGTGCACTGTCCGCCGAGGTAGTAGCGGATCCTGGCCGGGGCGTGGGTGCCGAGGCCCTTGTCGTACGTCACTCCCCCGATCTTCAGGGGTGTGCCGTCGCCCTGGCCCTGTTCGCCGTTGGACAGGTCCTTCTCGACCGGGCCCCAGCCGTTGTCGGCCGACGTCCAGTCCAGGTCGCTCGCGTACGTGTCCGTGGTGGGCGGCGGCGGGAGCGTGCGGACGGCGGCGGACGCGGCGAGGCTGCGCGGGGTGCCGGCGACCGTGTACGCGGCCTGGGCGTTCAGCTCGTAGGGCCGGTACGGAGCGTCGGCGGGCGGCGTCACCTGCCAGGTCGCCTTGGCCTTCGCGCCCGGGGCCACGGTGTCGAGGCGGACGGGGTCCGCCGGTTCCGCCTGCCAGCCGTCCGGCAGGGCGAGGGTGAGGGCCGCGTCGTCGACGGCGGTGCTCTCGTAGTTGGTGAAGGTGGCCTCGACCTTGTTGGGGCGGCCGGGCTCCAGGGTCTCCCCCGCGTCGAGGGCGAGGGTGGCGCAGGCCGCCTTCTCCTTCGCCGGGCCGAGGTCGGTCACGGTGAAGTCGTCGAGCACGAAGTCCGCGCCGTCCGGGGCGCCGGTCAGCTTGCGCAGGCCGGTCCAGGTGTCGCCGCAGCCCGCCGTGACGGTGGTGGTGAAGTGCCCGGTGGTGCGCTGTTGCCCGAGAGGGAGGGCTGCCGTCTCGACGGCGTCGTCCCCGCGGTCGTAGCCGCTGACCCACTGGTAGGCGCCGGCGTGGCTGGACTGGTAGGCGAAGTCGACCTGGTAGGCGTGCCCGTCGCGCAGCGGGACGGCCGCCGGTGAGGTGCGGTAGACGACGCCGTCGTTCTCCTCGTGCGACTTGAGGGATTCGGCGCCGCCGATGACGTCGTCGGTGAGCTTGCCGTTCCAACCGGCTTGTGTGTACGGGGAGTTCTTCTGGGCGATGTGGGTGCGCGGGTCGGTGACACCGCCCGCGTCGCCCTTGTCGAAGGGGCCCCAGCCCTGGTCGACGTCCTCGAAGTCCTCGTGAACCACCGTGCCGGGTGCGGATGTCGGGGCGTTGCGGACCACGCGTACGTCGTCGACGCGGACCTTCGCTCCGCCGTCGTCCCGCGCGGCCGCGATGCGCAGGGTGGCCGAACCGTCGGCGGGCGCGGTGAAGTTGACCTTCACGCGCTGCATGTTCGTGCCGTGCCAGTCGCTTCCCGCCATGGTGTTCGGGAGCGTGGAGCGGTCGAGGGCGGCGGTGGCGCCGTTGCCCGCGCTCAGGGTCGTACGCCGGGTCGCGCCGGGCTCGATCTCGATCCAGGCGGAGGCGGTGTAGCGCTTGCCGGGTTCGAGTCCGGTGACCCGCTGGCCGATCGACGCCGCGGCAGTGCCGGTGAGCGCGGCGCTGTTGCGGCCGTTTCCGTCCGTGTCGCGGGCGACGGTGCCGCCGCGCTCCCAGCCGGTGAGGCGGGCGTCGTTGAAGCCGGGGTCCTTCAGGCCGGTGCCCTCGCCCCAGGCCGGGTCGGCGGCGCGCGGGGTCTTGTCGGCCGGGTAGAGGACGTACGGCTGTCCGGCGGCGGCGTCGAGGGTGAGCTTTCCGGCGCTGTCGGTGCGGACGGTGCCCGTCTTCACGCGGCCGTTGTCGGTGAGCTTGTAGACCGTGTACGAGCCCGGGTCCGCCGCCCAACTCGTCGTTCCGCCCTGCTTGTTGTAGTGGTACAGCTTCTTCCCGCCGTCCCACGGCAGCAGGTAGGCGTCGCCGTCGAGGACCGTGCGGCCGTGGTCGCGGAAGGTGCGGCGGCCGTTCTCGACGGTGCCGTGCAGGCCGCCGGTGAAGGTGATGTCGTTGCCGTCCCAGCGGGTGATCTTCTGGTGCTGGAGGTACTTCGCGGGAAGGTCGCGCTGCCAGACGTTGGCGTAGAAGTCGTTCCAGTCGTTCTCGCCGGTCCAGCCCTCGAAGTCGACGAGGGCGCTCTGGCCGAGGACGGGGTCGGCGTTCCAGACGTCCTTCTCGCTGTTGCGGATGAACCGGATGATCTTCGAGTTGAGGCCCTTGTTGGTGGCGCCGCCGTAGTCGAGGTCGTTGGCCCAGTGCGACCACAGGGACTGCCGCTCGAACTTGTCGGCCCACTCGGTGGCGAGGTTCCAGCCCTGCCCGTTGATGGCGTCGGCGGTCCGCTCCGCGATCCAGCCGTGCGTGTAGTACACGTCGACGTAGACGGTGGTGAGGTTCTTGTCGGTCTCGTCGCGCAGCTGCTTGAAGCGGGCGGCGAGGTCGCCGCCGGTGATGTCGCGGCGCTGGTCGATGTAGTAGCTCTGGTCGAGCCAGTTCCAGCCGGGGGCCTTCGGGTCGACGAGGTCGTCGCTGAAGTGCTTCGCGACGGGGTACGCCTCGGTGGCGTTGACGTGGACGCCGAACTCGGCGCCGTACTTCTTGCCCGCCTTGAGCAGGGTGTTGAGGTCCTTGAGGCCGCCCGCACGCTTGTTGATGTTGCCGCCGTAGTCCGGGTGCGCGGAGTCGTGACCCTCGGACGCGTACCCCTTGAGCAGGGCGAACTGGCCGAGGTCGTCGGTGGCCAGGCCGATGCGCTTGACGTCGTCGAGGGTGCGCAGGAAGGGGTGCTGGGCCTGGCTGGCGAAGTTGAACGGGATATGGGTGACGACCCGGTCGGCGGTCTTGTCGGCGCCCTTGGCCTTGATGCCGATGGACCGGAAGGCGACGGCGCCGTCCTGCCAGTCGACGGTGCCGTCGGCGTTGGCGTCGGGGGTGACGACGACCTTGGCCCACGGCAGGTCCTTGCCGGTCGCCGGGGCCTGCGCGCCCGCGCCGCGGTACGTCCACTGCCCCGACCAGACGCCGACCCGCGTCCCGCCGTCGGCGCCCTTGCGGGCCTGGTGCCAGAAGCGGGCGTCGTCGCCGCCGGTGGCGCCGCTCGGCTTGTCGTACGTGGAGTTGGACTCGACGGCCGCGGCGAGCCGGTCCGTACTGACGATGGCGTACGAGGCTCCGGTCGCCGCCTGCTCGGCCGGGGTGCCCGCGGTGACCTTGCCGAAGACGTCGGCGGTGCGCGTGGAGTCCGGGTCGAGCTTGGTGAAGGCGGTCGCGGCGCCGCCGTCCGCGCTGCCCACGGAGACCAGGTCGTGCCCCGGGATGTCGATGGTGCCGACGCGGAAGGCGGCCGTGTCGCGTACCGCCGTGACCTTGAAGGTCGTCGTGCGGCCGACGACGGCGAGCGTCGCGTCGATCTCCACGTCCGGCAGATCGGGGAAGGCGAGGGTGTACGCGGCCCGCGCACCGTCCACGGCGGGCGCGGCGGCGAGCCTGACCGGGTACGCCTTGCCGTTGAGGGTGACCTCGGTGACGGCGCGCGTACTGGCGAGCAGGCGGGCGCCGCCGGCCCGTTCCTCGTAGGACAGGACGCGCGGGAAGTCGTCGGCGACGGTGACCTTCAGCTGCGCCGAGGTGAGGACGAGGCCTGGGGCCTGGTCGCTCTCCTCGGCGGCGACGGGCGTCGCGAGCGCGAGCACGGTGACGGCCGCCAGAGCGAGGGCGGCATGCGAAGCACGGGATCTTCGGGGCATGGGCCCTGGGTATCGGCGGGGGCCGTGGCAGGTCAACGGGCTTGGCGCGCCACGGCGTTGGCAGTCCAACAACCCGCGTCCGTAAGTCCAAGCCCCCGCCGTCGCGGTCAGCGGTCAGCAGCCGCCGCAGTTGTAGTAGAGGACGTCCCAGTGGCTGCCCTCGTCGGCGTAGATGTTGCCGGAGCCGGACTTGTACTGCGGGGCGCCGTCGCCGCGCAGCCCTATGTAGCTGAAGTTGTTCTTGACGTAGCTCGTGACGCAGGTGGTCTTGCTGTAGTCGAGCTTGTAGCCGTTCCAGTGCGAGTACGTGCCGCTCGCGTGGCCGACTTCCGTGCCGCCCGTGATGTTCAGGGCGCAGCCGCTCGCGCTCTTGAGGGTCTGGGCGCCCTGGGCGGTGGCGAGGTTGAGCTGCTCGAAGGACGTACAGGTCGAGTTGTACCGGTCGGAGCAGCCGCCCGAGGACGACCAGGTGATGCCGGACGCTCTGAACATCGAGGTCGCCGTCGCGTGGCTGATCTTGGTGACGGCGAACGCGTCGGTCGCGGTGGTGAGCACCCCGAAGCCGGGTGCGACGAGGGCGCCCGTGGTGAGGGCGAGGGCGGTGAGGGCGGAGCGGATGCGCATGGGGGTTCCTTCCTGCTGAGGACCGTGCTGAAGCGTGCTGGCTGTGAGACGGCTGTGGTGCAGGTGGCGCAAGGAGATGGTGCCGGGTTCTACGCGCGTCCGGAAGGGCGCCTTCAGGATCCACCGGGTGTAATCGAGAGGACACGTAGCGAATGATGTTGAAAGTTGTACATCATCGCGCTACAGTCGGAGCCAGTTGAAAGTTCAACGTTCAACATTCCCGGCACTGCCGTGCCGCCCGTCCCCAAGGAGCACGTCATGGGCATCTTCGGCCGCAAGAACGACACCACCGACACCACCGCCGCCGCCACCACGGCCGGCCCGGATCTGTCCGCCCTGACCGGCGACTACACGGTCGACCCCGCGCACACCTCGCTCGGCTTCGTCGCCCGGCACGCGATGGTGACGAACGTGAAGGGCGGCTTCAGCGACTTCACCGGCACGCTGCACCTGGACGGCTCGGACCCGAGCAAGTCGACGGCGTCGTTCGACGTGCAGATGGCGAGCATCGACACGGGCAACGCCGACCGTGACGGCCACCTGAAGAGCGCCGACTTCTTCAAGATCGACGAGTTCCCGACGATGACGTTCCGCTCGACGTCCGCCGAGTCCCTGGGCGGCGACGACTACCGCATCACCGGCGACCTCTCGATCCTCGGCACGACCCGGCCGCTCACGATCGACCTGGAGTTCAACGGCGCCGCCAAGGACCCCTTCGGCAACGAGCGCGTCGGCTTCGAGGGCAAGGCCCAGATCCTGCGCTCCGAGTGGGGCATCACCTGGAACGCCGCCCTGGAGACCGGTGGCGTCCTCGTCTCCGACAAGATCAAGCTGATCTTCGACATCTCGGCGATCAAGAACGCCTGACGCAAGCGGCAGACATAGCAAGCGAGTTGAGGCGGCCACGGAACGCGTGGCCGCCAACTCGTCGTTCCCTCCCGTCGTTGCGTCCCGTCGTTGCGTCCCGTCGTGACGGTCATTCCGTCCGCAGCGCCGTCGCCGTCCTGATCCGCGCCGCCCATCCCGCGGGCAGCAGTGCCCCGAGTACGGCGATGAGGACACCGCCGAGCACCAGCAGGGCGAGTTGCGGCGCGTGGTACACGGCCAGGACGAAGTCCGGCAGGGTGACACCCGCGCCCTCGCCCATGGCCGGCACGATCCAGTGGTGCAGCGCCCGGCCGAGCAGGACGCCGCCCGCACCGCCCGCGAGGCCGGTGAGCACGACCGAGGTGACGACCATGACGGCGGTCTGCCGCGGGGTCATGCCGAGGGCCTTGTGGACGCCGAGTTCCTGGACGCGTTCGCGGGTGTCGAGGACGACGCCGTTGAGCACGCCGAGCGCGGCGACGGCGACGATCATGAGGGTGAGCATCGCGCCGAGCGCGTTGAGCGAGTCGACGATGTCGCTGCCGCCCGAGTCGTCCAGGGGCCCGGCGTGGGCCTCCAGCTTCTCGTGCGCGGATCCGGCCTTCTCCTTCAGCGCCGCCGTGAGCGCGGTGGCGTAACTCCTGGCGTTCGTACCGGAGTTGAGCTTGATCTGGTACGAGCGCGGGGCCAGGTTCGGCGCGGACTTCTTGAGGGTGGCCAGGTCGGTGAGGAGCAGCGTGCCGAAGTTCGAGGTCTCGAAGACCTCTCCGACGATCCGTACGGTGAACGGCTTGCCGTTCTCGACGGCGGCGGTGAACGTGACGGTGTCCCCGACCTTCACCCCCAGCTGTTTCAGCAGTCCGCTCGGCACGACCGCCTCGCCCGCCTTCGTGAACCAACGGCCGGACATCAAGCGGTAGTCGGCCCAGCTCGCGTCGCCGGTGAAGGCGGTGACGTCGATGTCGTCACTGAGGCCGAGGGCGTTCGCCCGGGTCTCGGCCAGGCCGTAGTACGCGCGGGTGCCGGGCTGCGCCGCGATCACCCGGGCGGCGGCGGACGCACGGGAGATGTCGTCCTCTCCGGGGCCCGGTGCCTGCGGCGGGCCCCCGGTCTGCGGGGTCGCCACGGAGGCGACGGTGACGTCCGAGTTGTCGTGCTGCCGGGCGTCCATGATCGAGTTCAGTGACGAGCCGAGGCCGAGCGTGAAGGTGACGGCGACCGCGCCGAAGCCGACGGCGGCGGCCATGGCGAGGGCCCGCGCGGGGCGGCCGAACGGCCGGGCGAGTCCCAGGCAGACGGGGCGCGGCAGCGGCAGGCGCGCGGCGAGTCCGGCGGCCCACCGCCCGCGTCCGGGGCGTGCGGCGCGGCCCACGGCGATGGCGTCGACGGCGCGCAGCCGTCCGGCCCGCCAGGCGCTCAGCCATGCGGTGAGGGCGACGACCCCGAGGACGACGGCGAGGACGGCGGCGTCGACCCAGGGCGCGATGGTCAGCGGCGTCGAGCTGTAGGCGTTCTCCGCTTCTTGCAGGAGGGGTACGGCGGTCAGGTGGCCGGCGACGACACCGAGCGCGGCGCCGACGGCGGCCGGGACGAGGGCCTGGGCGAGATAGGCGCGGACGACCTGGTGCGGGGTGAAGCCGACGGCCTTGAGGATGCCGATGCGGCGCAGGCCGGCGCCGACCGTGCCGGCGACGACGTTGCCGACGATGAGCACCGACATGACGAGGCCGAGGCCGCCGAACGCCAGCAGGAACGGGATGTACACCGCCGTCTCGCGCTCGCTCGCGGCCTTGAGGGTGAGCCAGGACCTCGTGCCGGCGACGGAGCCGGCGGGGACGGACGCGGTCAGTTCCTTGCGGACGGCGGCCACTTGGCTCTTGGTCGAGGCCGAGTTCAGGCGGTAGAGCATCTCGTAGCCGCGGGGGCCGTGCTGCGGGGTGAGCGCGCCGATCTGCGCGGGCAGCACCCAGGCGTCGCCGGTGCGGCTGACGGAGCGGGCGAGGCCGACGACGGTGAGGGTCGGCTTTCCGGGCAGCGCTTCGAAGGTCAGCTTGCCGCCGAGGGTGATGGGCAGCCCCGCGTCGGCGGACAGGGTGATCTCCCCGGCGCCGCGGGGCCAGCGGCCCTCGGTGAGGGTGAGGCGGTCGACCGCGCCGCCGGGGTGGGAGCGGCCGATGACGGTGAGCGGGCGGGGCACCGTGCCGCGCATGCCGTCGGGGGCGGAGAAGACGGGGCTCGCGGTGGTCGTCCGGAAGGGCCCCGCGGTGGCGCTGACGCCGTCGCCCGAACTGCCCTTCAGCGCGGCCGATTTGACCTTGTTCGCGTCGTACTGCACGGACAGGTGCGCGCCGTGCTGTTTGCCGAAGGCGGTCGTGAAGGGCGCCCGTGACGACACGAGGAGGGTGCCCGCGAGGACGGACGCGGCGACGGCCATCAGCGTGGTCAGGCAGATCACCACGGCCGGGACGCGGCGCCGGGCGACGCCCGCGCGCACGACTTTGCCGAGGGCGCTCATCGGACGGCCCCCGCGACGGCGGGGGTGGCGGTGTCGGAGGCGATGCGGCCGTCGACGAGGTGCAGGGTGCGGCGGGTGCAGGCGCGGGCCAGGGCGACGTCGTGGGTGACGACGACGAGGGTCTGGCCGTCGGCGTTCAGGGCGCGCAGCAGCGTCTGGACGTCCTCGCCGGACGCGCTGTCGAGGGCGCCGGTCGGTTCGTCGGCGAGGAGCAGGGCGGGCCGGTTCATCAGGGCGCGGGCGACGGCGACACGCTGGCGTTCGCCGCCGGACAGGCGGGTGGGATGGGCGCGGGCGTGCCGGGCGATACCGAGGTTCTCCATCAGCTCGGCGGCGCGGCGGCGGGCCTCCTGCCGTGCGGTGCCCGCGAGTTGGGCGGGCAGGGCGATGTTGTCGGCGACGCTCAGGTCGTCGAGCAGGTGGAAGAACTGGAAGACCATGCCGACCTTCGTCCTGCGGTAGCGGGCGGCGCCGGCCTCGCCGAGCCGGTCGACGCGGACGCCGTCCACGGTGACGGTGCCGGTGTCGGGCCGGTCGAGCCCGGCGATCAGGCTCAGGAGCGTCGACTTGCCGCTGCCGGACGGGCCGAGCACGGCGACGGCCTCCCCGGCGCGAACGGTCAGCGAGACGCCGTCGAGGGCGGGCGGGCCGTCGGTGTAGGTGCGGCTCACGTCCTGGAGCCGGATGACCGGGGCGTGCGCCGGGCCCTCCACCGGGCTGTCGGCCGGACGGTGCGCCGGGGTGTGCGCTGGGGTGTTCATGGGGGGCCTCCTCGGCCTCGGCGGCGTGTGCCTCGGGAACCGTAGGGAGCGGGGGCGCGGGGCCGCGTCGCTCGGCCGGGCCAATCGCCGTACCGCGTGGGGATGAGGGCGGCGGGGTCATCCCAGCGGTGTAGTCGGCCGGTGGAGACGGGGGCGGGTGATCCCGGCCCCCGGGTGGATTACACGGGGGTGGGCGGGCGGTGAGAATGGGGCGAGTCGGGGGCGCGGGCGGGTGAGGGGGTGAGGGGGGTGGGCCGGTTGAGCGGGACGGGCTCGGTGTCGGGGGTGATCGAGATGGGCGGGGCGGCCCGGTGGCGGGCGAAGGCCAGGGCGGGGGTGCGGGCGGCGTTCGCGGTGCCCGGTGCGCGCCGCGAGGTGTTCCGGGACGGCCTGTTCGCCCTCGCGATGGCGCTGACCTGTGCGCTGTACGGGGTCAAGCACGCCGGTGGCGGGGGAGGCGACGGGCCGGCCCCGCCCACGCCCTGGGACCCGTCCGGCGTCCTGATCGTCGGGGGCGGGCCGGCCGAACCGCGCGGGCCGGTCGCCGTCTGGCTGGGTCTCGCGCTGATCGCGTATCTGGCGCTGGCGCTTCGCCGCCGCTTTCCGCTCGCCGTGCTGTGGACGGCGATCGTGACGACGGCCCTCATCCCGTCCGACTCGCCGCGCCTGACCTTCTACGCGCTGGCGATCACCGTCTACACGGCGACCGCGCACAGCACGCACCGCCGGGCGACGCTGCCGAGCCTGCTGGTGGCGATGATCCTGGTGAGCTACGCGTGGAAGTCGGACGAGTGGAACATCATCCCCGACCAGTTGGCGCCGCTGTTCGTCCTGCTGCCCATCGCGCTGACAGCCAACGGCCTGCGGACGTGGAAGCAGCGCAGCACGGAGGGCGCGTCGCGGCTCGCCACCCTGGAGCGGGAGCAGGCCGAGGCGCTGCGGGCCGCGGTCGCCGACGAGCGGGCCCGGATCGCGCGCGAGCTGCACGACGTCGTCACGCACAACGTGAGCGTGATGGTGATCCAGGCGGGCGCCGCCCGCAAGATCCTCGCGAAGAACCCGGAGGGAGCCACGCAGGCGCTGCTCGCGGTGGAGGCGGGCGGCCGGGCCGCCATGACCGAACTGCGGCACGTGATGGGCCTGTTGACCGCCGACGGCCTGGCGCAGGGTGACGAGGACGCGGCCGACGACCTCGCCCCGCAGCCCGGCCTGGACCACATACCGCCGCTGGTCGGCCGGCTGCGGCAGGCGGGCCTTCCGGTCGAGCTGACGACGACCGGCACACCCGGCACCGATGTCTCCCCGGGTATCGGGCTTGCCGCCTACCGGGTCGTGCAGGAGGCGCTCACGAACACGGTCAAGCACGCGCGGGGCGCCCGCGCCTCCGTCACCGTCGACCACTCCCCCGATGTGCTGCGCGTCGAGGTCACCGACACCGGCGGCACCCCGGGCGCCGCCGCCGCGACGGGGAACGGGCGGGGGCTGATCGGCCTGCGCGAGCGCCTCGCCGTGTACGGCGGGACCCTGCACACCGGCGCCCGGCTCACCGGCGGCTACCGCGTCGAGGCCCGCATACCGCTGCTCACCTCTACGGAGACTCCCTGATGTCCGCTGCCGCTGCCGCGCCCCTGCGGGTCGTGCTCGCCGACGACCAGACGCTCGTACGCACCGGGTTCCGGCTCATCCTCGACGCCGACGGCATCGACGTGGTCGCCGAGGCGGTGAACGGGGAAGAGGCGGTGGCCGCCGTCCGGCGGACCCGGCCCGACGTGGTCCTGATGGACATCCGGATGCCGGAGATGGACGGCCTGGAGGCGACGCGCCGCATCCTGTCCGCCGCCGCGGCCGAGCCGCCGCGCGTGCTGATCCTGACGACGTTCGACCTCGACCGTTATGTGTACGCGGCGCTCGCCGCCGGGGCCAGTGGCTTCCTGCTCAAGGACGTGACGCCGGAGCACCTCACGGCGGCGGTCCGCATGGTCCGTACGGGAGACGCGCTGCTCGCGCCCGCGATCACCCGCCGCCTCGTCGAGCGGTTCGCCCACCGCGAGGGCGACGGCGCCGGGTCGGACGCCTCCGCGCTCCACCGGGACCTGGCCTCGCTGACCCCGCGCGAGCTGGAGGTGCTCACGCTCCTCGCGCGCGGCCTGAGCAACGCGGAGCTCGCGGCGCGGCTGCACCTGTCCGAAGCGACCGTGAAGACGCACGTGGCCCGCATCCTGGCGAAGCTCTCGCTGCGGGACCGGGTGCAGGCCGTCATCGCCGCGTACGAGACGGGTCTGGTCGGCGCGGGCGAGCCGCGACCGTGATGAGCGGCCGGTACTCGTCGGCGGTGGCCCGCTCCCCCACGAGGCGGTGCTCGGCCTCCACCCAGGCGTGCGGGGCGAACGGCGGGGCGGCGCGGACGCCCGCGTGCCAGTCGGGCCAGGTCCCCGACATGCGGCACAGGAGGGCGACGGCGACCGAGCGGGGCAGGCAGCCGTACCAGCCGGCGCAGCGGCGGCTCGTCGTCACGACGGACTCGTAGGCGGTGAGCGCGGTGGCGTACGAGGCGGGGCGGGCACCGCGGCTGAGGAAGGCGAGCAGGCGGCGCAGCCGGTCGGGGCGGAGCCGGGCGGCGAGCAGGGCGACGCCGACGGCCGCGCGCACGCGCACACCGCGCCGGGCGCCCTGGCCCGGCATCGTCATCTCGGTGCTCACGGCGTGGCCATCTTCGCGTCGAGGAGCTGCCGGGTGAGCGCGGCGACGTCGGCCTCGGCCTGGGTACGGTCGACGTCGAAGGCGGCGAGGAGCCGTTCGACGGCGGCTTCGGGGCCGAGTCCGTCGGCGAGTGCGGTGATGACGACGGTGCCGGAGTCGTTCAACTGCCAGTAGGAACCGGCGCGTTGGTCGAGGAGTACGCCGCCGTACTCGGTGCTGGTGACCGCGATGCCGTCTCTGAGCTTCACCGGATGCATGCCTTTCCGATTGCGGGTTCGGGTGCGGGGCAGGTGGCGCGCAGCCACATCTCGCCGGCGACCGTCGCGTCGAGGGAGTGCCGGGTGTGGAGCGGGGAGTACGGGTCGGCGGCGAGCGCGTCGAGCCGCGTGGCGTCGACGAGTCCGAGGGCGGCGAGATGGGAGGTGCCCGCCTGCCACAACTCCCGCAGCTCGTCGCCGTGTCGGACGAGGCCCTGGGTGTGGTCGCCGTTCATGTGGTCCTTGGTGGTACGGGCGAGCAGGGGCGCGGGCACGACACCGCGCACCGCCTCGGCGAGGAGGGGTTTGTAGCGGGCGGGGTCGATGCGGTCGGCGAGGCGCACGGCGAGGGTGGCCTCGATGACGTGATCGGCGTACATCGGCGCGGCGACCGGCAGGCCGAGGGCGAGCCCGTACTCCTCCATGGCCTGGAAGTGGCGGGCGCCGATGCGGACGGTGTCGAGGTCGAGGTGGCGTCCGGGCCGGGGCGCGAGCGGTTCGGCGTGCGCGGCCGCTTCGCGGAAGGCGTCGCGTACGAGGGTGCGGGCGTCCGGGGTCAGCCACGGCGGCAGCGTCTGCGGAACTCCCCATGACAGCTGGGGTGTCCGGGCGGTCGGCGGCCCGTCGTCGGTGACGGCGCCGGCCAGCCAGCGCCGGTACGAGGGCCGGTTCAGCAGGGCGCGCACGGTCGCGGCGAGGGGCCAGCCGAGCTGGTGGCGCACGGCCGCGATGCGGTTCCAGGCGGCAAGGGGGTGGCGCGGGAGGAGGTCGGCGGTCGCGGCAGGGAGCGCCATGAAGAGTTCGTCGCCGCCGTAGCCGGTGAGGTGGACGCGGGAGCCCCGGGCCGCGGCGCGGGCGAGGAGCAGCCGGGCGCGGGCCCGGGCGGGCGCGACGGGCAGCGGTTCGTCGGTGGGGATGTCGTCGGGGCCGGGCGGGGCGGCGACGCCGGCGTAGAAGAGGGGCGCCTCGGCGGCGGGGACGACGTCGTGGGTGAGGCCGGCCGGGTCGGCGGCGCGGGCGAGGCCGACGGCGCGGCGGGCCCATGTCTCGTCCTCGGCGTGCCGCTCGCGGGAGGCCACGGTCAGCAGGGAGAGACGACCGGATGCGCCGGGCCCGGCGCCGGCGCGGCGGGCGAGGAAGGCGAGGGAGGTGGAGTCGAGGCCGCCGGAGAGTTCGGCGCTGACGTGCGGGGCGTCGGCGACGTGCGCGCGGACGGCACGGTCGAGCGCGTCACCGACTCGCAACGCGCCCTCTCGCAGCGGGAGTTCGGGTTCCGGGGCGTGCCACCACCGGCGGGTCGACGCCGACGTGCCATCCGTGCGCAGGACGAGCGCGTCCGCCGGGTCGATCTCGGTGATCCCGCGCCACATGGGGCGGCCGCCCAGCGGGTGCGGCAGGAAGTCGAGGAGGCGCAGGGCGAGGGCGGTCTCGTCGAGGGCGGCGCCGGTGAGGTGGGCGAGCACGGCGGGCCGGTCGGAGACGAGGCGCGGGCCGGTTCGCCCGGCGCCCTCCGTGACGTACACGCGGCGCAGCCCGGACGCGGTGCCGCGCGCCCAACACCCGTTCCCCATACGGGAGATGACGTGGTGGACGCCGGGCAGTCGGCGGGCGAGGCGGTGGTGCAGGGTGGCGTTGTCGCGGGCGGCGCGCAGGTCGGCGACGAGTTCGGCGGCCGGGACCGCGTCGGGCCCGATGACGACGACGGCGGCGTCCGCGCCGAGCGTGACGCCGCTGACGCGGCGCAGCGGGGCGCGGGCGATCAGCCAGGGTCGCCCGGACGGGTACCGGAAGATCCGGACTCCCTCGTCGGCATCGCCGACGGGGAGAAGACGCCCGGCCGCCGCCTGTCCGTCCGGGGTGTCCGGCAGGACGACGAAGCAGTCGCGCGCGTGGGGCGGCTGGCTCTGTGGGGGGTGGCCGGGCATCTTCACTCTTCCTGGGTGCTCGCGTGGGGGAACCGGCCGTCAGGTGAAGCGGCGGGTGATCCACTCCGAGTAGGAGCCGACGAAGTACCCGGCGGTCGTCTTGGTGAAGTCGCCCTGCTCGACCATGACGGGCGTCGCGTACGCCTTCTTCCGCCGCTCCGGCGCCTGCCCGTGCACCTGCTCCTGCGTCTGCTTCTCCATGGCGGGACCTCCTTCTCGTAGGTGCGCACGCACCTGTGCGCAACGGATGGGGTTGGTGTGCAGCGTGTGAACGCCATGACGATCCATAGCCAGTTGGTGAGCAGGCATGCGCACAGAGCGATCGATTTCGATGATTGACCTGATCACTTCCGGGCCGAGTCGGACTTGTCACGACGGGGTGGCGAAAGTCGGGGCGGGTAACCGCCGGTAAGGCCGGGGTTCGGGCCAGTGGTTGAAGGCGGGCCGAACTCGCACCACACCGTCTTCCCCGGATCGCGCTCCCCCACGCCCCACTTGTCCGCGAGCGCCGCGACGAGGAGCAGCCCGCGCCCGCACTCCGCGTCCGCCTCCGGCTCGGGCAGCCGTACGTCACCGGCTCCGCTGTCGTGCACCTCGACCCTGACCGTCCGGTCGGCGCACAGCTCGATGTGCAGAAGGAAACCCCGGCCGGGCGGCACGCCGTGCAGCAGCGCGTTGGTCGTGACCTCGCTGACGCAGAGAAGTACGTCGTCAAGGCGTTCGATTGCATGCCAGTCCTTGAGGGCCCACGCTGTGAACTCTCGCGCCGCCGGAATCGATTTGCGTTCGCGGCGGTAGAACGCCTCGCGTTTGTAGGGGAGTTGCTCCATGGGATGAATTTCGCGCGCGGGTGGTGCGCGGATGCAGGGAGACGGGTCGTACATCTGCATTTGTACGAGTGAACGCCGGGAAGGCCGAGTTCGGGTGGGGAACGGTACGCGTATGAAGAAGCAAGTGACGTCGTGGCATGCGATCGGGGCGCAGATCGCTCACTTCCGGAAGTACGTGGGGATGACGCAGACGGAGCTGGCGGACCGGCTCAACGTCAGCCACGACAAGATGGCGTCCATCGAGCAGGGGCGGCGGCCGTTGCGGATGCCGCTGGCCGTGGAGATCGACGAACTCCTTGACACCAAGGGGGCGTTGGCGGTGGGGGTGAGCAAGATCCCGGCGCGGGAGAAGTATCCGGTGGTCGTGGCGGACCTGGTGGAGTACGAGGAGAAGGCACGCGCCATCCTGTCGTACGAGACCCTGACGGTTCCGGGGTTGTTGCAGACCCCGGAGTACATGCGGGCCAGTCACGCGTACCGGTATCCGCCCTTGGCCGACGAGACGGTGGACGACTGGGTCACCGGACGTCTGGAGCGCCAGCTCATGTGGGAGCGGGAGCACCCTCCGTGGTGCACCTTCATCCTCGAGGAGTCGATCCTGCACCGGCCGGTCGGAGGCCGCGAGGTTATGCAGGGCCAGATCCGCAGGCTGTTGACACTGGGCGAACTCCCGTTCATCGGGGTACAGATCATGCCGCTCGGACAGGTTCCCCACGCAGGGCTCTCCGGCCCGATGAAGTTGTTGCAGAACGCCGACAACGACTTCGTCGTCTACCTGGAAGGGCAAGGGGGAAGCAGCGTCATCGAGGACCCCGACGAGGCAAGTGTCTACTTGGAGAAGTATGGAATGCTGCGGTCGCAGGCACTATCTCCAACGGAGAGCACACGCCTGCTGGACGGACTGCTAGGAGCCTCATGAACGCCGCAGCGCGACCGCACGACAACACCGCCGAACTCGCGTGGTTCAAGTCCAGCTACAGCAACAACGAAGGCGGCGACTGCGTAGAGGTCGCCCTCGGCGGAGCCGTCCACGTCCGCGACTCAAAGCTGAGCCCTGCCACCGGCCCCATCCTCACCGTCACCCCCCACGCCTGGCGCACCTTCCTCAAGGCCCGTGGCTGAAGGGAGCGTTGACGCCTCCGGGGTCAGACGGGCGATCCTCGACGACGCGGCCAGGGCCGAGCCCTACGTACTGCGGGACGCCCGTGTCACGGGGACGCTGCGGCTCGACGGGGCCGAGGTTCGGCGAGCCGTGCGGTTCGAGGCGTGCCGGTTCGACGAGGCGGTGAGCCTGGAAGGGGCGAGCACGCTCGGGTTCGCCGCCGTCGACGGCACGCTTCCGGGGCTGCGCGCCTCGACCACCCGGTTCGGAGGGCGAGTCGACCTACGCAGGTCCGTCATCGGTGAGCGGGACGGGGCCGAGAGCGCCGTCGATCTCGTGCACGCCGACATCGCGGGCGGGCTGCGGCTCGACGGCGCGCGGCTCGTCGCTCCGGGGCGGGTCGCGCTGGAGGCCGGCGGGCTCGCGATGCGGGGCGCCGTGTTCTGCGAGGACGGGTTCGTCGCGGAGGGCGAAGTCGGCTTCCCCGGTGCCGAGTTGCCGGGCGGGTTGTGGATGCGCCGGGCCCGGATCCGGGTGGGCGCGGCGGACGCGTACGCGTTCAACGGGGACGGACTCAAGGCGTCGAACGTACGGATGCAAGGGCTGCGGGCCGACGGGCGGATACGGTTGCGCGGCGCTCAGGTGGAGGACCTGGTGTCGTTCGAGTCGGCCGAACTGGGCGGCTCAGGTTCGTCGTTGATGGCCGTCGGGATGCGGGCCGGGGCCCTCGACATGCGGTTCGCGCGGCGGCCCGTCGGCGGGATCAACCTGCGCAACGCACACGCCGGGCGCATCCAGGACCACCCCACCACCTGGCCGACCGGCTCGCTCGGCCTGGACGGGCTGACGTACGACTGGCTCGGCGAGACGGCCGACGACCGCCGCGAGGACGTGACGAACCGCCTCGCGTGGCTGCGCCGCCAGCCCGTCTACGCGCCGCAGCCGTACGAGCAGCTCGCCTCCCACTACCGCAGGTCCGGCCACGAGGACGAGGCGCGCCGCGTCCTGCTCGTACGGGAGCGGACGCGGCGCGCGACCCTGGGACCGGCCGGGAAGGCGTGGGGCTGGCTGCTCGACGCGACCGTGGGATACGGGTACCGGCCGTGGATCGCGGGCATCTGGCTCGCCGCGCTCACCGTGATCGGCTCGCTGGTGTTCGCCGCGCACACCCCCGTCCCGAACAAGAAGGGCGAGGGCCCGCCCTTCCACGCCGTCGCCTACACCCTCGATCTGATGGTGCCGATCGGCGGCCTCGGCCAGCGCGACGGCTGGCACTGGGACGGGGCGGGCGTGCAGGGTCTCGCGTACGGGCTTGTCGCGGTCGGCTGGATCCTGACGACGACGGTGGTGGCGGGGGTGACCCGCACGCTCAGCCGCGCGTGAGCGTGAGCAGCGGCTCCTCGAACACGGGCGCGGGCGCCTCCGGGTCCTCGGCGACGGCCGCCTCCAGACGGCGGAAGCCGGTCTCCAGCTCGTCGGCGTCGAGTTGCGCGAAGAAGGACAGGGTGCGCAGGCGGAGTCGTTCGAGCATCGCGCCGCGCGTGCCGGCGGACGGCTCGGTGACCGTGGTGTAGGAGGCGACCTGCCAGCCCGCCGACGTGAACAGCTCGATCACCTCGTGCAGCGGCTGGTAGATCGCGGCGTCCGCCTCGTAGCCGCGCGGGAAGTGCTCCAGCCACCACGGCCGGGGGTGGTGGTCGCGGAAGTTCGTGCGCAGCAGCAGCCGCCCGCCGGGCTTGAGGACCCGCGCCAACTCCCGTACGGCGCGCGGCCGGTCCTTGACGTGGTGCCAGGACCAGGCCATGAGCGCGTAGTCGGCGCTGCCTGCCGGTACGGGTATCTCCTCGGCGGCGCCCGGCAGGTACCGGACGTCGGGGTGCCGGGACCTCTGCTCCGCCACCTCGCGCATCCGGGCCGACGGCTCGACACCCGTCACCGGCCCGAACGTCTCCGCGAGCGCGGGCGTGAACCGGCCGGTCCCGGAACCGACGTCGAGCCCGGCGAGGGGCCGCCGGTCCGGCAGCACCGCCTCGAACGCCCTGAGCCACACGTCCAGTTGGCGGTCGGTGAGGGCGCGGCCGCGCGCGTAGTCCTGGTGCTGCTGCGTGTCGTAGTCGACCACTCTCATCGCTGCGAACCTCCATCGACTCAACTACCGTACGGATATATCGAGTTGATACATCGCAGTGACATGCGCCACAAGGTGCACTCTCGATGTCACATCCCGGCTGCCCGCGTCCGTCTCATGGGCGAGCGCTCATGGGAGGCACCGGAGATGGCATCTGAGACGGCACCCGAGAAGGCATCCGAGATCACGGCGGGCGAACGCGTCGCCGACTGGGCCGACGCCCGCCTCGGCGTCTACGGCCTCGGCCGCAAGTACCTGCGCAAGGTCTTCCCCGACCACTGGTCGTTCCTGCTGGGCGAGATCTGCCTCTACACCTTCATCATCCTGATCCTGACCGGCGTCTACCTGACGCTGTTCTTCCATCCGTCGATGAACGAGGTGACGTACGACGGCAGTTACGTTCCGCTGAGCGGGATCCGGATGTCGGAGGCGTACAGGTCGACGCTCGACATCAGCTTCGACGTGCGCGGCGGGCTGCTGATCCGGCAGATCCACCACTGGTCGGCGCTGATCTTCGTGGCGGCGATGTTCGTGCACATGATGCGGCACTTCTTCACGGGCTCGTTCCGCAAACCGCGTGACGTGAACTGGGTGTTCGGCTGGCTGCTGCTGTTCCTCGCCCTGTTCGAAGGGCTGATGGGGTACTCGCTGCCGGACGATCTGCTGTCCGGGGCCGGGATGCGGCTCATCGAGGGCATGACCCTCGCCGTCCCGGTCGTCGGGACGTACCTGTCGTTCTTCCTCTTCGGCGGCGAGTTCCCCGGCACCGACATCATCGGCCGCTTCTACTCGCTGCACATCCTGCTGCTGCCCGGCATCATGCTGGCGCTCGTCGTCACCCACCTGATCCTGGTCTTCTACCACAAGCACACGCAGTTCCCCGGCCCCGGAAAGACCGAGCGCAACGTGGTGGGCGAGCCGTTCTTCCCCAACTACGTGGCGAAGGCGGGGGGTTTCTTCTTCCTCGTGTTCGGTGTCGTGACGGTGATCGCGGCGGTCGCGTCCATCAACCCGGTCTGGGTGTACGGGCCTTACCGCCCCGACCAGGTCTCCACGGGCGCGCAGCCCGACTGGTATCTGGGGTTCGCGGAGGGTCTCGTACGGGTCATGCCCGGCTGGGAGATCTCGGCGTGGGGCCACACACTGAACATCGGGATCCTCGTGCCCCTCGTCGCGTTCCCGCTGTGGCTGGTCCTCATCGGGGTGTATCCGTTCGTGGAGGCCTGGATCACGGGCGACCGGCGCGAGCACCATCTCCTGGACCGGCCGCGAAACCGCCCTGTCCGTACGGGACTCGGCGTCGCCTGGCTGACCGGGTTCTTCGTCGCGATGGCGGCGGGCGGCAACGACCTGTGGGCCACGCACTTCCACCTCTCGGTGAACGCCATCACGTGGGTCGCCCGGGTGGCGCTCATCCTGGGCCCGGTCCTCGCGTTCGTCGTCACGAAGCGGGTGTGCCTGGGGCTCCAGCGGCGGGACCGGGACAAGGTGCTGCACGGGCGCGAGACGGGCATCATCAAGCGGCTGCCGCACGGGGAGTTCGTGGAGCTCCACGAACCTTTGCCGCAGGGCGAGTTGTACCGGTTGACGCAACACGAGCAGCCGAAGGCCCTGGAGCCGCTGCCCGCCGAGGACGAGAACGGCGTACGGCGACGGGTGCGGCGCGGGCGGCGGCTGCGGGTGGCGCTGTCGCGGTGGATGTACGGGGAGGGGACACAGGTCCCGAAGGCCCGGCCCCCGGCACCTGCGCTGGAGCGGCCCGCGCCCGGCTCCAGGGAGGAGAGCAAATCGGGGTGACCTGTCGCCGCCGGCCTGTCAGCGCTTGCTCCGGATCCACCCGATGACCATGGCGACGGCCAGGATCACGACCACGACAGCGAACGCGGCACCCAGCCACGGAGGGCTGTCCGGGCCTCCGCCCGGGGCGGCCCACGGCGTCTCATTCATCTGCGGCTCCTCCTGGAAGGTGCACGGCAACCTGGCTGAACAACCGGCCTCGAAGCTCCGGGTGCCCCTGGGGTCACTGACCAGTCCGTGAGCGCCCGGCGCCGACTCGTCCCGAGATCTCCTAAGATTTCGGAAGATCGCGCCGGGGGGCCGAAGGCGTGGCGGAACTCCAGACAGGGCCTAGGGGGCAGGGTGGGCGGGGAAGCCGCGACGTTCGGATCCGTACTGCGGGAGCTGCGGCTCGGGGCCTCGCTGACCCTGGAGGGGCTGGCGGAGGCGTCGGGCGTCAGCGTGCGCGGGATCGGGGACCTGGAGCGGGGCCGGCGCGCGGCCCCGCAGCGGCGGACCGTGGCCGCTCTCGCGGACGGGCTCGGTCTCGGCGAGGCGGACCGGGAGCTGCTGCTGACCTCGGCGCGGGCGGGGCGCAGCGGCGGGTACCACCCGGTGGGCGTTCGGGCGTTCCCGCGCGGCATCGACGACTTCGTGGGCCGGGACGACGAGCTGGCCCGGCTTGCCGGCCTCGCCGGGCTGGCCGCGGTCCGACGGCCCGCGCAGGGGGCCCGCGATCCGGGGCAACCCGTGGTCGTCGCCGTGTCCGGGCCGCCGGGCACCGGGAAGACGACCCTCGCCCTGCACGCGGCGCGCGCTGTCGCCGGCTCGTTCCCCGACGGGCAGCTCGTCCTCGACCTGCGCGGCATGGACGCCGAGCCGCCGGGGCCCGGCGAGCTGATGCTGACCGTGTTCAAGGCGCTCCAGGTCGCCGACCGCGACCTCACGAAGGTGGGCCCGGAGGGACATCCGGCGCTGTACCGGCGGCTGTTGGCGGAGCGGCGGTTCCTGCTGGTCCTGGACAACGCCCACGACGAGGCGCAGGTCCGTCCGCTGCTCCCGGGAGCGGGGGCGGGCATGGTGATCGTGACCAGCCGGCGCATGCTCACCGGCCTGGAGAGCGTGCACCGGATCCCGCTCGGCGAGCTGAGCCCGGACGAGGCCGCGCGATTCCTCACCGCGCTGGTCGGTCCCGAGCGGGCCGCCGCCGACCCGGCCGCCGTCGCCGACGTGGCCCGGCGCTGCGGTCATCTGCCGCTGGCGCTGCGGGTCGCGGGGAACTGGCTGGCGACCCGTACCGGCTGGTCCGTACGCCGGCTCGCCGACCGTCTCTCGTACGACGACCGGCGCCTGGACGCCCTCACCGCCGGGGACGTACGGGTCTCCGCCGCGTTCGACCTGTCGTACCGGCAGCTCACCCCGGGCGCCGCCCAGCTGTTCCGGCGCCTGTCGCTGGTCCCGGGTCCGACCGTCGGCGTGGCGGGCGCGGCGCAGCTGATCGGGCGTCAACTGCCGGACACCGAGGACGCGTTGGAAGAGCTCGTCGAGACCGGGCTGCTCGGCGCGGACCAGGAGCGCTACCGGCTGCACGACCTGCTGCGGCTCTTCGCCCGGACCCGGCTGGATGCGGAGGAGAGCCCCGAGGACGCAGACCTGGCCCGCGCCGCACTGCACGACTGGCTGCTCGCGACCGCGACGGTCGCCGGGCGCTGGTTCGAACCGGGGCACGGCGCACCGCCCGCCGACTGGCAGGGCATGGTCGACCTGTCCAGCGCCGCCCTGGGCCAGGAGTGGCTGCGCACCGAGAACGCCAACTGGCTCGCGGCGCTGCGGGCCGCCGCCGCGTCCGGTGACCACGCCGCCGTGACGCAGGTCGCGGAGGCCCTGCACTGGTTCTCCGACCAGTGGATCTTCTGGGGGCACTGGCCGGAGGTGTTCGGCACCGCCGCCCGCAGCGCGCAGGCCCTCGGCGATCCGGTCGTCGAGGCGACGCAGCTCAACTACCACGCCTGGGCGCTGCTGCTGTGCGAGCGCCGCTTCCGGGACAGCATCGCGCGCTCCAGCGAGGCACTCCTCGTCGCGGAGCGGGCCGGCGACAAGGACCAGCAGGCCTGGTCGCACAACTACCAGGCCTGGGCCTACCGGAAGCTGGGCGACCACGACACGTCCGCGGCCCACCTCCGCATGGCCGCCGAGCTCTTCGACGCGGTCGGCGACGTGCACGGCAGCCTCCAGGCACAGTTCGGCGAGGGGCTCGCCCTGGTCGAACAGGGCCGCGGGAAGGAGGCGCTCGCGTCGCTGCGCGCCACCCTCGCCTTCCTGGAGCGCGAGAGCCACCGCCTCGAACCGCACTCCGCCGAGATCACCCTGCTCGGCGTGCACTCCGCCATCGGCAATTCCTATGCCCTGCTGGAACAGTGGGAGGAGTCCGTCGTGCACCTGCGGACCTCCATCCGTATGTGCCGCGAGACCGGCAACACCGCCCTGGAATCACGCCAGTTGACCCACCTGGGCGGCGTCCAGCTCTCCGCCGGACGCCCGGACGAGGCGCGCGAGGCCTGGGCCCGCTGCGTCGATCTGGGGCACGGCGCCGACCCCCATGCGCTGGACAAGGCCCGCGCCGGCCTCGCCGACCTCGACTCGGACCGACCGTAGTCCCGCCGGGGCCACGGCAGTTGACGGTCCGCGCACCGGACTGTTCCCTGGGCGCACCGTCGCGCCCGGGTGCCGCCCGCACCCGTTTCTGCCTCCTTTGTGCCTGGAGCGGGGGACGGCTCGCTGGTTGGCTGGTCCATGGCGGAGTTCCGGGGCGACGTTGCCGGCCGGGCATCCGCGTAGGACCAGGAGCGGGCCGTGCCTTGTGGGCGCTGCCCCCTCATCCCCCTCCCCCTGCGCCGCGGATCCACAGCTCCGCCCTGCGCTGCGGATGACGAGGAGACACAGATGAGGCCTGAGCCGACCACCCTTCCCGTACCTCATGAGGGCGGGCTCGACCACTGGCACGACGCACTGGGCCGGGCGCTGGTGCCGATGCGGGTCGTGCCGCGCGCCGACGGCCCCTTCACCGGCCGGGTCCACGGCGAACGCGTGGGCTTCCTGCGGCTCGTGACCCTGGAGGCCGACCCGCACCGGGCGAGCAGGACGGCGTCCCACATCGCCCGCGCCACCGAGGAGTTCGTGGCCCTGACCGTCCTCAGGGAGGGCAGCGCGACCCTCGTCCAGCACGGACGGCAGGCCACCGCGGGCCCCGGGGACCTCTTCGTGTACGACACCGCTCAGCCGTTCCTCCTCGACCACCCCGAGCGCGTGCGCGCGTACGTCGTCCTCATGCCGCGGCGGGCGCTCGGGCTGCCCGCCGACGACGTCCACCGGGTCACCGGGACCGCGATCGGCGGCACCGAGGGGTGCGCGGCGGTGCTGTCGCCGTTCCTGAGGGCGCTGGCCGCCTCCGTCCCCGTACATCCGCCGGCCGCGGCGACGCGCCTCGCCTCCGGTGTCGTCGACCTGTTCGCCACCCTGGTCGCCGAGCGGACCCAGGACGGGACGGGGCCGCGGACCGGACGCGACCATCTGGTGCTGCGCATCCGCGACCACATCGACCGGGAGCTGGGCGATCCCGCCCTGTCCCCGGAGGCCATCGCGCGGGCGCACCACATCTCCGTGCGCTATCTGCACCGGCTCTTCGAGGACGAGGGCGTCACCGTCGGCGGTCTGATCCGGCGGCGCCGCCTGGAGGAGTGCGCCCGCGAACTGGCCCGCGGCGGCGCGGCGCCGACCGTGGTGTCGGTGGCGCAGCGCTGGGGGTTCGTGAACGCCGCGCACTTCAGCCGGGTGTTCCGCGCCGCCTACGGCAGCTCCCCCCGCGAGTGGCGCGCCCTGCGCGCCGGTGAACACCCGGGCGTGCGGGCCCGGTTCAGGGTCGCCGTCAGCGGGACTCGCGGACAGCGCGCAGGATCAGCCGGGTGACGGTGGCCGGGTCGGTCACCGAGACGGCGTGCGACGCGCGCACCGACTCCGTGCGGGCCTGCGCCCGGTGGGCCATCCACACCTCGGCGGCCGGCGGGATGTTGCGGTCCTGCGTGGCCACGAGGTACCAGCTGGGGATCTCCTTCCAGGCGGCGGCGGTGGCCGTCTCCTGGAGGGCGGCCAGCGCGATCGGGCGCTGCGTTGCGGCCATGATCTGCGCGGTCGTGGTGGACACCCCGTCCGCGAACTGCTGCCGGAACACGTCCTTCCTGATGACGAGTTCGGTGCCCTCGCCGCCGCTGGGCAGCGGGTACGTCTGCTCGGTCACGGCCTCCCCGAGGGTGCTGCCGGGGAACTTGCCGGTCAGGCCGAGCGCGCTCTCGCCGATCTCCGGGACGAACGCGGCGATGTAGACGAGCGCCCGCACCCGGGGGTGGCCGGCGGCGGCCTGGGAGATCACCGCGCCGCCGTACGAGTGCCCGGCGAGCACGATCGGGCCCTCGATGCTGTCGAGGACGCTGCGGATGTACGCGGCGTCGCTCGCCAGGCCGCGCAGCGGGAGCGCCGGCGCCAGCACGCGGTGGCCGCGCGCGAGCAGCCGCTCGACGACGCCGCTCCAGCTGGAGGCGTCCGCGAACGCGCCGTGGATCAGGACGACGGTGGGCTGGTCGTGGCGGTGCCGGGAGGCCGCCCGGTCGTCGGCCGCCACGGCCGGGGTGGAGGCGCCGACGGCGCCCAGGGCGACCGCCCCGGCCAGCAGGGAGGTGGACACGGCGCGACGCGAGACAGGTGAGTTCATCGTGAGCTTTCTGTGGGCTGGAGGGTGGTGGGTGCGGGTCCCGGTCGGGCCGGTCAGTCGGAGATCTCGGCGACGGCCCGCTCGATGAGGGCGACGACCTGCCCGGGGTGCGCGAGCATCACGAGGTGCGAGGACTCGGCCTCCACGACGCTCATGCCGGCGCGCTCGTATCCGTAGCGCTCCACGTCGGGGTTGATGGCGCGGTCGGCCGTGGCGACGAGACCCCAGGACGGCTTCGTGCGCCAGGCCGCGACCGGCGCCGCCTCGCTGAACGCCTGTGCGGCCAGGGGCCGTTGGGACACGGCGAGGACGGCGGCGAGGTGCGGGTCGACGTCCGCGGCGAAGATCGCAGGGAACTTCTCGGGGCGCACGGACACGTCCACGCCGCCGTCGGCCGACCCGTCGACGGGGAACGGCGTCCGTACGAGGGCCGAGGCCAGGTCCGAGTCGGGGAAGCGGCCCTGGAGCTCGCCGAGGCTCTCCCCCTTCTCCAGGGCGTACCCGGCGAGGTAGACCAGGCCGCGCACGTTGTCCTCGGCGCCGGCCACGGTGATGACGGCGCCGCCGTACGAGTGCCCGACGAGCAGCACGGGCCCCGGGATCTGCCGGACGAGCGAGGCGACGTACGCGGCGTCCCCGAGCAGGCCGCGGTTGGGCACGGCGGGCGCCACGACGTCCAGGCCGCGGGCGACGAGTTCGGGG
The DNA here is from genome assembly GCF_040679615.1 of Streptomyces sp. NPDC052225. Classification (NCBI taxonomy): domain Bacteria; kingdom Bacillati; phylum Actinomycetota; class Actinomycetes; order Kitasatosporales; family Streptomycetaceae; genus Streptomyces; species Streptomyces sp. NPDC052225. The sequence goes on from NZ_JBFAVD010000019.1 coordinate 164,628, forward strand.
ATGACACGGGCGTAGCTGGAGGCGTCGGCGAAGGCTCCGTGGACCAGGACGACGGTGGGCTTGTCGTTTTCGGGCATGCGTGACTCCCTTGAGGGCGTGGGTGGTTGAGGTGAGGCCTTCGGTGCTTACGCGGCGGCGAGGGCGGTGCGCAGCGTGGTGACGGCCAGGCCGATGGCGGCCTCGGCGGCGTGGGTGCCGCGCAGGGCGTTGAGCATGACGAAGTCGTGGATGACGCCCTGGAAGCGGACGGCGGTGACGGGCACCCCGGCCTCGCGGAGCTTGTTGGCGTACGCCTCGCCCTCGTCGCGCAGCACGTCGGCCTCACCGGTGATGACCAGGGCCTGCGGCAGTCCGGCGAGCTGATCGGTGGTGGCGCGCAGCGGGGACGCGGTGATCTGCGCGCGGTCCGCCTCGTCGGTCGTGTACTGGTCCCAGAACCACTGCATGCCGTCGCGGCGCAGGAAGTAGCCCTCGGCGAACTGGTGGTAGGAGCCGGTGTCGAAGCTCGCGTCGGTCACCGGGTAGAACAGCACCTGCGCCGCCAGCGGCAGGCCGCCGCGCTCCTTGGCCATCAGGGTCAGCGCGGCCGTCATGTTGCCGCCGACCGAGTCGCCGGCCACGGCGATCCGGGAGCCGTCGAGGCCGTGCGCCGCGCCCTGCTCGGCGACCCAGCGGGCCACCGTCCAGTTCTGCTCGATGGCGACCGGGTAGCGGACCTCGGGCGACAGGTCGTACTCGGGGAAGACGACGGCGGCGCCGGTGCCGACCGCCAGTTCGCGCACCAGCCGGTCGTGGGTGTGGGCGTTGCCGAAGACCCAGCCCGCGCCGTGGATGTAAAGGACGACGGGGAGGGTGCCCTCGGCGCCGGCCGGGCGGACGACGCGTGCCCGCACGCTGCCGGTCGGGCCGCCGGAGACGGTGATCCACTCCTCGTCCACGGCGGGCAGGTCCACGTCGCCGGACTGCACCTCGTCGACGGCCTTGCGGCCCTCGGCGGGGGCGAGGTCGAACAGGTAGGGCGGGTTGGCGGTCGCCTCGGCGAACGCGGCCGCGGCGGGTTCGAGGACGGGCACGACCGGCTCGGCCGGATCGAATGTCGACATGAAGGCCTCCTGGCAGGAGAGACGCGGGAGGCCGTTCCCCCCGCTCACGCCTCGACGCTAGGGACCGTGGGCGGGAGAACCGGTGCGTCCGCGCACCGGTGCTGTTGCGGGAGTGCACTGCCGTCGGCACTGTGCGCCGGCGGACCACACCGTGTGCGCGCGACGGCAAGGACCGGCCGGCCCCGCCTCCTACCGTCGGCGCATCCGCAGCCCGTCACAGGAGGCACACCATGACCGTCAACTCCCTTTCCACGCGCGTGATCCAGGAGTTCGGGGACGTCAAGCAGTTCCCGTTGGGGCTGTCGCACGAGACCCGGGCGTACGCGTGCGGGCGTCTCAACAAGGTCCTCGCGGACACGCAGATCCTGTACGGCCTCTACAAGAAGCACCACTGGCTGATGCGCGGCGTGACCTTCTACCAACTCCACCTCGTACTGGACAAGCACGCCGGCGAACAGCTGGAACTCGTGGACGCGCTCGCCGAGCGCGTCCAGGCGCTCGGCGGGGTCGCCGTCGGTGACCCCCGGCACGTCGCCGAGCTCACCTCGATCCCGCGGCCGCCGGACGGCGTCGAGGAGGTCCCCGCCATGCTGTCCCGGCTGGTGGAGGCGCACGAGGCGATCCTGATCGACGCCCGCGACGGCGCCGCGCGGGCCGCCGAGCTCGGCGACGACGGCACCAACGACCTCCTGGTGTCCCAGGTGATCGTGACGGGCGAGCGCCAGACGTGGTTCCTGGCCGAGCACCTCGTCGACACGCCCCTGACCCGCACCGCAACGGTGTGACCCGTCAGCAGGGCCTGACGGCCACCCCGACCTCGTCGGCGAGGTGGTCGAGGAACGCGGGACAGTCGTACGCGGCCGTCTCCTCGGGCTCCCAGCCGTACTCCGCGGCGAGGTACGCCCGCCCCGCCTCCGAGAGCAGCGCGGCGCCGATCTCGACCGCGTACTCGGGGTCGTCGAGGTCGCCCGGGTGGGAGCCGGGGCCGTCGGCGCAGGCGCAGGAGGCCGGGGCGAGGGTGGCGCTCAGGGTGTTCGCGGCCTCGGTGTAGGCCGCGGGGACGCCCGTCCCGGCGAGGCGGTGGCAGACGTACCAGCAGGTGGCGAAGAGCAGGACGGCGTGGCCGGTTCGCTCCTCGATGCCCCGGGTGAAGGCGTCCTGCGCGGTCGCGGCGAGGGCGGTGAGGGCCGGCTCCGGTTCCACGGACGGGTAGTCGCTGACGATCCCGGCGAGATCGCCGATCAGGTCGCGGTGGTCTTCGGGGAGTTCGGCCGTCACGGCGGCGGCACCGGCCTCGGGGTTCGTATCGGTCACGTCCGTAGCGGACGGTCAGGAGCAGGGCGGCGGTTCCGTACCCGGGACGTCACGGATCAGAAGCCGCCGCCCCCGAAGTCCCCTCCCCCGCCACCGAAGTCGCCGCCGCCTCCGCCGTCGCCGAAGCCGCCGCCGAAGTCGGAGGAGTCGAAGTCGGCGCCCGAGTAGTCGCCGCCGTCGTACCCGGCCCCGGCGCCGAAGTCCCCGTATCCGGCGCCGTAGTCGGAGGCGTAGGCGGGGCTCGCCATCATCGAGCCGAGCATCGTGCCGACGAGGAGGCCGGGGAGCATGCCGCCGCCGAAGTAGCCGCCGGCCCACGGGCCGTACATCGGGCCCGCGTCGTAGTACGGGCGCCGCTCCCCCGCCCCCGCGTCGACCGTGCGCACCATCGGCTCCTGCCCGTCGCGCAGCCGCGCCGCGTCCGCCGCGCAGACGGGGACTTCGCGGGGCGCGCCGCCGGGCGGTGTCCACTCGGCGTCCTCGACCGACGGCCCGTGGCGCGGGTCGAAGAAGCACGGGGCCCGGCGCTCGGGCAGCGGGCGGCCCTCGCGGCGCGCCGCGAGCAGGGCCAGCGAGAAACGGCCGTCCTCCAGGGCCTGGGTGACGCCGCGGACGTCCTCGGGGCGCTGGGCGGCGGCCATGAACTGCTTCGCCTTCTCGTACGCGTCGAGTGCCCGCTCGTAGTCGGCGCGCATCGCGTCGTCCGCGCCCGCCTCGGCCGGGTGGAAGTCGAGCCGGTCGAGTTCCTCGCCGAAGGCCGTGATGTCCTCGTCGACGACGACCCTGAGCTTGTCGAGGGCCTCGCGCTGTTCCGCTTCGCGGCGTCGCCGGTTCCGCCTGACCAGGGCGTACGCACCCGCTCCGCCGACCACGACCACGCCGCCGACGCCGATCAGCGCGCCGACGGGCACGCCGTCGTCACCGCCGCCCGCGCCCCACGAGGAGGGCGCCGAGCCCTTCGCCGTGCGGACGGCCGTGTCGACGAAGTCGTCGAGCTGCTGCTTCACGGGCTCGCCCTGGACGCTCTTCGTCAAGTTCCGAACGGCTTGGTTCGACATGACCTGGTGGTCGGCGCGGGCGTCGAAGCGGTCGCCGAGCCGGATCCCGTAGACGCCGACGACCCCCGTCTTCGTACGGAGATCGGTGAACAGGTCCTGCGTCGGGAAGTCGGCGGGCAGCACCGCCACCATCACCGGCTTGTCCGCGTCCTTGATCTTTTTCGTCAGGGCGTCGGTGTCCGCCGAGGTCAGCTGCCCGGCCGCCGCCGGATCGACGTAGACGGGGCTCTTCTCCAGGGCGTCCGCCACGGCGGAGACGTCCGTGGCGGCGGCAGCGGGCGGCGCGACGGCGAGGGTCGCGCCGAGGACCAGGAACGGGGCGGCGAGGGCGGCTATGAGGGGCCTCATACCTCGACGCTAACCCAGCGGCGCCGGGAATGACGGATCGGAGTGTTCGTGACGTGAAGTCTTGACGCGCACCAGGAACACCTTTTAACTCACGTCTTGAACTAAGCCATGAGAGTGCTCTGTTGGTTTCACCGTGACACAGGAGGCACCGTGCGCACCCCCACACGTTCACTCAGATCCGGCCGACGGCTCGCCCGGCTGCTCCTCGCCGGGGCCCTGACCACCGCGGGGCTCGCCGGAGCGGGCGCCCTGCCGGCGCACGCGGCGGGCGAGCAGGTCACCGTCTGGCTCACCACCACCGACGACAGCGGCGGCCGGCACGTCACGCGCGGTCTGCAACAGCAGGCCCCGGTGTCGTTCCAGGCGGGCACCGGCGCCACCGGGACGACGCTCACCGTCGACGAGAACACCCGCTACCAGACGTTCACCGGCGGTGGCGCGTCCTTCACGGACACCGCGGCCTGGCTGCTCAACAGCAGCGGCGCCCTGTCGCAGGCCACCCGCGACGCGACGATGAAGAAGCTGTTCTCGCCGACGGACGGCATCGGCCTCTCCTTCATCCGCAACCCCATGGGCGCCTCGGACCTGGCCCGCTACGGATACACGTACGACGACGTACCGGCGGGACAGAGCGACCCCACGCTCGCCAAGTTCTCCCTCGCGCACGACCAGGCCGACGTGCTGCCGCTGACCAAGCAGGCCAAGCAGCTCAACCCGGCGGCCACCGTGATGGCGTCGCCGTGGACGGCGCCCGCCTGGATGAAGGACAGCGGACAGCTCAACGGCGGCTGGCTGAAGGCCGAGAACTACGGGACGTACGCGAACTACTTCGTGAAGTACCTCCAGGGGTACGCGGCGGCCGGCGTGCCCGTGGACTACGTCACCGCGCAGAACGAGCCGACGTGCTGCTCCGGCTACCCGTCGATGAGCTGGAACGGCAGCGGCCTGGCGTACTTCACCAAGAACGAGCTGCTGCCGAAGCTCGCGAACGCCGGCCTGAAGACCAAAGTCCTCGCCCACGACTGGAACTGGGACACCTACGACGCGTACGCGGCGCCGACCGTCGACGACGCGGCCGTGCGCTCGCACCCGAACTTCGGCGGCATCGCCTGGCACGGCTACGGCGGCGACATCGCCAAGCAGACCTCGGTGCACAACGCGTACCCGTCCCTCGACGCCTTCCAGACCGAGCACTCCGGCGGCACCTGGATCGCGAACCAGCAGCGCGAGGACATGATGAACATCATCGACTACACCCGTAACTGGGCGAAGTCGGTGACCAAGTGGTCCCTGGCCGTGGACCAGAACCGCGGTCCCCACAACGGCGGTTGCGGCACCTGCGACGGGCTCGTCACCGTCCACAACGGGGACGACCGCAGCGGCCAGGTCGACTACACCGTCGAGTACTACACGATGGGCCACCTGACGAAGTTCGTCCGCCCCGGCGCCTCGCGGATCGCCTCGACGGCGTCCTCGTCCGTGCCGAACGTGGCGTGGCGCAACACGGACGGCTCGAAGGCACTGATCGCGTACAACGACGCCTCGAACGCGAAGGACGTCACCGTCAACTGGGGTGGCCAGCACGTGACGTACTCGCTGCCGGGCAAGACGTCGGCGACGTTCACGTGGGGCGGGACGCAGGCGGGCGGCGCCGACGCGGTGGGCGCCTTGCACGGGCTCGGCGACAAGTGCCTGGACGTCAAGGACGGGTCGACGGCCAACGGGACGCCCGCGCAGATCTGGACCTGCTACGCCGGATCGCCGAACCAGACGTGGACCGTGAAGTCGGACGGGACGGTGCGGGCGCTCGGCAAGTGCCTCGACGTGTCCGGGGGTTCGACCGCCGACGGGGCGAAGGTGCAGCTCTACGACTGCAACGGCACGGGGGCGCAGCAGTGGCGGTACGAGGCGTCCTCCGGGGACCTGGTGAATGTGCCGGCCGACAAGTGCCTTGATGTGACCGGGGGTTCGTCGGCGGACGGGACCCTGGTGCAGGTGTGGTCGTGTACCGGGGCCAGCAATCAGAAGTGGAGGCTGTCGTAGCTGAGGTGGGGGGGGGGGGGGGGGGGGCGCGCGGCGGGCAGCGCCCGGCGGCGGCGGCGGGCGGAGGGACGCCAACCCCCCCCACACCCACGCCCC